>JACPWF010000015.1 GCA_016197155.1 Candidatus Omnitrophota bacterium
ATAGTTTTGCCGTAGATAAGCATTTATATGCGTTTTGAAAAAAATAGCAAAAAAAATCAAATTTTTCTTGCCTACGCCTAAAAACGGTTAAAAACGGGAAAATTATGGAAGAAAAAGAAAAAAAAATTTATCCCGTATCATTATGGCAGGGGAGACGATGCGCGCGCCGATGAAATAAAAAATCTGATCTTTAGTTTTTCAATTTTAACCGCCGTGTTTTTATCGGCCGCGATCATCGGCTATGCGGTGTGGCGCCGTGAAACGATCGGCGCCCAATATTTTTACGGACTTCTGTTCGTGGCCGCGCTAGTCATCCTTCAGCGGGTGAGCAATCTTTACATCGCCTTTTTGAGGGGCTACAAGCATTTTTCTCTGGCGGCGCGGCAGATGGTGTGGTCGTCCATTGTGAACGGAATTTTGGTTGCTGTTCTCAGTTGGAGGTACCATTTCTACGGTTTCATGTGGGCCATGGCGGCCAGTTTTGTATTCAACATTTTTTACATCATTTGTCGCCAGCGGTTTGAGTTTCGGTGGACGCTCGACACCAAAAAAATCTGGGGCCTTATCGAATACGGTTTTCCCTTGATGCTCATCGGCTTTTTAAGCACCCTGTTTTTGACCATCGACAAGTTGATGATTGCCCGGATGATCGGCGTAAGGGAGTTGGGGCTGTACAGCGTCGCGATCCTTTCCTATACGTACATCGGCAATATTCCGACGGCGATCGGCATCGTGCTGGTCCCCAATTTTCATCAAAAATACGGGGAAAGCCAAAACGCCGCCGATCTTCGCGGTTATTTGAGCAAATCCTCGCAAGTTTTTTCGGACCTGATGCCGCTCATGATCGCCGTGGGCTGGCTCGTCGTGCCGTTTTTCGTTCACGCGGTTCTGCCGGATTATCAGGGCAGCATCGAGGCGATGCGCGCGCTGATTCTGAGTGGTTATTTTTTGGCGCTCCTTCACCCCTACAGTTATTTTTTGGCCGTGATCCGAAAGCAGGTGTGGCTTTTGCCAATCCTATTTGTCGCTTGCGGGATCGCTTTTTTCTGCAACCTCGCAGCTATCCGTCACGGGTGGGGCATCGTCGGCGTCGGCGTGGCGACCACAGTTGTTTTATTCATCAAGTTCACCGCGACCTACATTTTGGCCTGCGAGCAGCTTTTTTCGCGGAAGGAATATTGGAAAAATTATGCGATTTATCTTTTTAAATTTTTCTTCATGGCGGGCACTTTGTTTGCGCTAAATCGCTGGTGGCCCGGCGCGGAGAGGTCTTTTTGGCAAATGGCGGGCCAGTGCCTGATATTCGGCATTTTTTATGCGCCGTTCCTGTGGAAGCTCAATGAAGATTTGGGAATCTTCGCGACACTCAAGAAAAAATTCATCGATAAACTCATGCCTGAAAATAATCTGGCGGATCGGGGGACTTAGCATGAATCGGGAAATCTTGTGCACGCTCGGCCCGGCCTCTTTGAATGGGCCCGTGATCAGGGAGCTTGAAAATTTGGGGGTGAGTCTTTTCCGCATCAATCTTTCCCACACCCGATTGGAAGATCTTGAAAAAGTCATTGAAACTATCCGCGGGTATACAAAAGTGCCGATCTGTCTCGACAGCGAAGGGGCGCAGATTCGCACCGGCGATTTCGGGAGCGGGGAAGTCGAGCTGGAAACGGGCGGTGTCGTGTACGCGGATGATTTTAACTTCTACCCCGAGGGTATTGTCCGGGAGCTGAAACTCGGGGACAGGATCAGCATCGATTTTCATGCGGCCCTTGTCGAGGTCATCGGTCGCGAGAACGGCAAAGCCGCGCTTCGCGTGATCCATGGCGGCCGGATCGGCCGCAACAAGGCTGTGACGGTCGAGCGTTTGATCCCTCTGCCGGTGATGACGGCCAAAGATCGCGCGGCGATCGCGATCGGGCGCCGGATGGGCATCCGGCATGTGGCGCTTTCTTTCGCGAATCACGCCTCGGACGTGGACGCGGTGAGGGCCCTTTGCTCGAAAGACACTTTCCTGATCGCAAAAATTGAATGCCGGAATGGACTCATTCATCTGGACGCGATCGCCAAAAAAGCCGACGCGCTTTTGATCGACCGTGGCGACCTGTCGCGCGAGGAACCGATCGAAAGGATCCCCTGGCTTCAGAAATACATCATCCGCCGCGCCAAGGAAGCCTTAAAAAAGGTTTACGTAGCCACGAACCTTCTGGAATCGATGACGGTTTCGCCCGGTCCGACCCGCGCGGAAGTCAATGACGTGATCAACACGCTCATCGATGGCGCGGATGGCTTGGTTTTGGCCGCGGAGACGGCGATCGGCCGGGACCCTGCCGGCTGCGCGCGCATGATGGCCCAGCTCATCCGAGAGTTTGAAAACGGTTTTGATTTTTCCAAGACCTACAAACAAGCGCCGGTTTTCTGGTTCACCGGTCTTTCGGGTTCGGGAAAGACGACGGTGGCCGAAGGGGTGAAGGCCTTGCTTGAGCGTGACGGCCATTCGGTGCTGGTGCTGGACGGCGATCAGGTGAGAAACCGTTTGCACACGGACCTGGGTTTTTCCAAGGATGAAATTCTCGAAAATAATTTGAGGATCGCCTCTCTTTGCCAGGCCCGGAGGACCGAGCATGACGTGGTGCTTGTCCCGATCATTTCTCCGTACCGGGTTTCCAGAGAGGCGGCCAGAAATTTTCTGCGCCGTGATTTTCACGAGATCTTTTTCAGCGCCGATTTGCAGTGCGTGATGAGCCGGGACCCGAAGGGGCTCTACGCGAAGGCCCGGCGCAATGAGATCCGCGACCTCATCGGATTTTCCGCGGGAAGTCCTTACGAGGCGCCGGCACGGCCCGATTTTGTCGTGGACACTCAAACGCAGGAGGTCCGGCGGTCCGTGGAGGACCTTTACCGTTTTATCGGGTCCCAAATTGGAAGAAGAACCAATGAATCGGATTGACGAATTGAGAGAAAAGCTTCAGGGGCCGCGCCGTCACGCGGACACTCTTTATGGAAGGCTGGTGATGCGGCGGCTCTCGATTTACGTCACGGCCTTTTTGTCGCTTTTTCCCATTTCGCCGTTTTGGGTGAACTTGGCGTCGATCCTGTGCGGAGTCGCCGGGGCCTGGATGCTTTCTCGTGGCCAGTGGATTGCCGGCGTTCTTTTGGTCAATGGGTGGTATCTTTTGGACCATGTGGACGGGGAGTTGGCGCGGTACCGGCGTGTGTTTTATGCCACCGGTCTTTTTTTTGATTCGATGGCGAATACCATCGTGGTGCCGGCGGCGTTTGTCGGGATAGGTTCGGGGCTGGCCGTCACAGGGTCCGGACGGGCCCTGCTTTTGACCGGTTTTGCCGCGGCCTACGGCTCGATGATGCTATTTGCCGTGCCCTATTGTGAATCGGCGGTGATTTTACAGCGGGTCCGTCAGGGGCGAATCCGTTTGGAAACAACGCCCGGCGCGGTTATAAAAATGCCGGAACGGGGCTCATTTTATCGCAACGCCTTTTCTTTTCTCCATGGGCTGGCGACATTTCCGGTATTTTTACCGATTTTCACAGCGCTTATTTTCGGTTCCTCCCTAGTGAGCCCGCCGTTTTTGGACCGGGCGGTCCGATCGATTTTGCTGTTGTACGCTTTTCTGACCAACAGCGTTTGGATGGCGGTCATGGGGCACGCCGTAATCAGTCTGAAGATTGATAAAAGGTATCCGCCGGTCTCTTCGTGAGGTTTTTTAAATGAATTTATCAGCGGTTCTCATCACCCGGAATGAAGAAGACAAGATCGGGTCATGCCTGAAAAATCTGTCTTTTTGCGATGAGATCATCGTCGTGGATTCCGGAAGCACCGATGGGACAGTCGCCGGGGCGGAAAGACACGGCGCGAGGGTGGTTGTAAAGCCCTTTGTTGATTTTGCATCCCAAAAAAATTTTGCCGTCGCGCAGGCCCGCGGCGAATGGATTCTTTCCGTCGACGCCGATGAAATCGTGACGCCTGCGCTACGGGAGGAAATCCGCGGGTGTCTCGAAAGGCCCTCTGCGGCGGCCTACTCTCTTGTGCGGCGGAATTTTATTTTTGGAAAACGGCTGCGTTTTGGGGGGAGCGGGCACGACGAGCCGGTCCGTCTTTTTCGGAAGGGCCGGGCACGCTTTGAGGGGCTGGTCCACGAAACGCTTCGTGTGGATGGGGCGGTTGGGCGGCTCACCGCGCCGCTCCTGCATTATTCCACCGCGGATGTCCGGAGTTTTTTTCGAAAACTGTCCCTTTATGCCGAATTGGAGGCCCGGAGTCTTGTGCGCGGGAAAGCGGGAATGCCCCTTTCATCGAGGGGGTTATGGAAGCCAGTTGGCCGTTTTTCGCAGCGTTATTTTATTTGGGGCGGATTTCTGGACGGCGCGCCCGGTTTTATTTTTGCCGTCCTGAGCGGATACTACGAATTTGTGCGTGAGGCAATATTCTGGGAGATGCAAGAGGGCTTTTTTGATAGAATAAACGGAAATTTTCAAAAAAGGAGATAAGGCCGTGGGTTCATTTTGGAAAGGCAAGCGGGTGCTGGTGACGGGCGCCGATGGTTTCATGGGATCGCATCTGACGGAGCGGCTCGTAGCCGCCGGCGCAAAGGTCTCGGTCTATATCCGGGGCAATTCCATTTCCGGCACGGTGCTTTACACGCTCAAACATCTTCAGCCCCTGCAGAAAAAATTAAAAAACATCATCACCGGAAATATCGCGAGCCTCGACAGCGTCTCCCTGATCCGTAAAGACGCGCCGGCCGTTATTTTTCATCTGGCCGCCGATGCGTACGTGCCGAATTCTTTTGATCACCCGCGCGAAGTGATGGAATCGAATCTGATCGGTACGATGAACGTGCTGGATGCCACGATGGGAATGAAAAGGATCGAGCGCGTGGTTTGCACGTCCTCCAGCGAGATTTATGGTACCGCACGGTATGCCCCGATCGATGAGGCGCACCCGCTTAACCCGACCTCGCCTTACGCGGCGTCTAAAGTGGCCGCCGATCGCATCGCTTATTCTTATTTCACCACCTACGGTCTTCCGGTGGCCATCATCCGCCCATTCAACACGTACGGGCCGCGCCACACCTATGACGTGATCCCCAAATTCATCCGCCTGGCTCTTGAAAATCAGCCGTTGACTATTTACGGCAATGGCAGGCAAAGCCGTGATTTCACCTACGTGCGAGACATGATCGAGGCCTTTCTGGTGATGGGGGCGGATCGTCATGCCATTGGCCGCGCCGTCAATTTTGGCACGGGGCACGATGTGAACATGGTTGACCTGGCCAGACTTATAAAAAAACTGACCGGAAGCCGGTCGGAAATTATCTTCATTCCTAAAAGGAAAGCGGAGGTGCAACGCCTTATTTGCGATGCGCGTTTGGCCGGCCGTCTTTTTGGCTGGAAGCCCGCTTACGACATCGAACAGGGACTCAAGGAAAACATCCAATGGGCCAGGTCTTGTCGAGCGCTTTAGACTCGGCTGGCCGGATCCGATCCTGGCTTTTGAATTCGGGAATCCAAAATCTTTCGCGGGACAGGCGCGCCCACGGAGGATTTTCGGCCTGGTATGAACTGGATTCGGATTTATATCCCTTTTTATATTCGGAAATAACGGGTTATGCCATCACCACCCTCGTGTACCTGCACACGCTCAAAAAAGATCCCCTGTTGGTCGAGCGCGCCGAACAGGCAGCCGAGTGGCTTGGGCGCTGTGCCCGATTGCCGAGGGGAGGCGTCAGGACCCGTTACTATCTGGTTCCGCATTACGAAACGCCTAATTACTCATTTGATCGGGGCAGGGTGTACACGTTTGACACGGCGATCGTGGGCTACGGTCTTTTGCAGTTGCACAAAGTCACTCGCAAGCGCCTGTATTTGAAGTGGGCGCGGGAGATGACGGATTTTATCCTTTTCAAAATGGCCCGTCCCGACGGACTGTTTCATCCCTATTATGATTCGAGGACCAATCGGCCGGGAGAGGATTTTGAAAAATGGTCGGACCAAGCCGGCAGTTTTCATGCCAAGGTTGCGCTTCTCTTTATTGATTTGTGGAGACAGACCGGGGAGAGCCATTTGAAAGATGCAGCTGGCCGGCTGCTTCGCGCTTGTCTCAAACTTCAGAAGGCCAGCGGGCGCTTTGTCACGAATCTTGAGGATGACAGCACGCACTTGCACCCCCATTGTTACACGCTCGAGGGGCTGGTTTACGCCTATCACCACCTCGGCCATCATGAGCTTGCCGCTCCTCTTCGGCGCGGCATGGCTTGGCTCTTGAAGGCCGTGGGAGACGACGGCTCCATTTCCACTTTTTATAAAAACCGCCGGTTTGATTTCCACGAACGGAGCGACATTGTGGCCCAGGCATTGAGGATTGGCTCACTCTTATACGGTTTAAACGTGTATCGAACGCCGGGCTTGTCTTCTGTTCTCGAGAGGATCCGTCGGCACCTCGAGCTGTTTATTTATAGGCGCCCTTCCGGGCAAAAAGGGGGGGTTCTTTACGGTGCCGCGACGGACGGGCTGGTGCGGATGCATTTGAACGCCTGGTGCGGGATGTTCGCCATCCAATCGATCGTGATGCATGAGTCCTTTGTCGGGCGTAAACGGAAAGTTTCTCTGGAGCATCTGATATAAATGAACGAGGTGGCGTTGTTTTTTGGAACGCGTCCGGAGATCATCAAGCTTTCTCCCATCATCCGGGAACTCCGGAGGCGTAAAATCCGCTTTTGGATGTGTCATACGGGCCAGCATTTTTCTTACGGAATGGACCGTATTTTTTTTAAACAGCTGAATCTGCCTCAGCCGGATTATGCGCTTAAAGGCCGTTCGACCCATGCCTTGGGACAGGGGGCCCATGTCGGACGGATGCTGATCCGGATGGAGGAACTCATTCTCTCGCGGCGGCCCCGCGTGGTCCTCGTGCAGGGAGACACCAACAGTGTTTTGGCAGGGGCGTTGGCCGCTTCCAAGATATCGGTTGCCAGCGCTTTTTCCGGGTTCGAGGTTCAGCTGGGACATGTGGAAGCGGGGTTGCGCAGTTACGACCGCCAGATGCCGGAGGAAATCAACCGTTTCATTGCGGATCACCTGTCCACCTATTTGTTCGCCCCGACCGGGAAGTCGCGCGACATTCTGCTGAACGAAGGCATCCCTCGATCGCGGATCCACGTCACGGGAAACACCATTGTGGATGCCGTGCACGAAAATTTGTCGATCGCCAGAGAAAAAACCTCAAAAAACGACCGTTGCCGTAAAATCCGCCAGCCTTACTTTCTGATGACTCTGCACCGTCAGGAAAATGTCGACGACCCGCGGCGTTTTTCTTCGATCTTGAAAGGGATAGGCCGGCTCCACCTTAAGACCGGCATCCCGATATATTTTCCGATGCACCCCCGCGCCTCCAAACAGCTGAGGCATTTCAAGCTGAGCCTTCCCGGGGGAATTCAGGTCTTTGAGCCGCTGGGATTTTTCGAATTCCTGCTTTTGGAATCAGGCGCCCGGATGATTTTGACGGACTCCGGCGGTGACCGCGATAACACCCGGCGGGTTTTTCAAGAAATCGGTAGCCTTTCCAAAGAGGAGCTGCTGAGAAGGTACCGCACGCACGCATGGGGTTATATCAACCGGTCTGAAATGGAGGCGGTGGATGATCTTTTTCAGCGTTTGGGCTACCGGCAGAAACTGGACCCCATTTTGGACGTCGGCTGCGGAACCGGGAGATTTCTCATTCCGCTCAGCAAGCGCTATGAGGCGGTCGGCCTCGACTTTTCCCGGACTTTTTTGGATCAGATCAAAATTTTGCATCCATCGATTCCCGTGGTTCTCGGAGAGGCCACAAAAATGCCGTTTTCGGACGAGTCTTTCGGCGGCATTTTGTGCGTGCGCCTGGTTCAACACTTGACAGACTCGGAACAAGCGCTTTTCTTTGAAGAATGCCGGCGCATCCTGAGGCCGGGAGGTTTTTTGATTGTTCTAAACTACAATGCGCTCAGCTTTCTGACGTTGTATAAAAAGGTCTGCCAGCGGGCCGGCAAAGAATGGCCGCGTTGGCCGCTCAAAAAGTGGAATTGGGAGGTGGACGATTATCATTTTTCAGGGGAATTGACCGCTCTTTTCCGCAGGAATGGATTTCGGGTGCTGGAACAAATCGCTTGCACGCCGGGCGAACCTGACCTCGACCGGTTTCTGGGGATCGATGACTTTCTGGGCCGGCACGCCGAGTCTTTTATCAGGAAGTACTATGATTTTTTGATGACATTTAACCGGTGGGGGAGGCGGCCGCCTTTTTCATGGATTTTCAGCCGCGTGATCGTCGCCGGGAGGAAACCGTGAGAGTGGCGTTTTTCACTTATCCCAGCGCTTTTCAAAATATCGGCGGCGGCGAAGTCTTGATGATGAAGCTGGCGCGTTTTTTGCCCGGCGAGGACGTGGAAGTCAAATTTTTTGATATTTGGAAAGACCGGTTGGCCGATTTTGATGTTCTGCATATTTTTTCTTGTCAAAAAGAATGCCTGGGTCTTGTGGAAAATGCGCGCGCGTCGAAAGTGCCGGTTGTGGTGCACCCCATCGCTTTTGAAACCTGGAGTTCCGTTTGGCATGGGGTCATGCCCGATGCCCGCATAGCCTCACTCATTCGTTTTGCCGCAAAAAAAATGGCGCCCCGGATCTCTTCGGACCGGCGGAGGGTGTTGATGCGGGCAAACCTGCTTTTTCCCAATTCTGAAAAAGAGGCCGCTTACCTTGAGCGCCACTTCGCGGTGGACCGACAAAAAATGTTTGTGGTGCCCAATGGCGTTGATGCCGAGGCGGAACAAGCGTCGGGGGCACTTTTTACGAGCCGGACGGGCCTGAAAGATTTTGTGCTTTGCGCCGGCCGCGTTGAGCCGCGCAAGAACCAGAAAAATCTGGTATTGGCGGCGCGGGATCTTCAAACGAACGTCGTTGTCTTGGGGGATCCGGTGAAAGGGTATGAGTCCTATTATCGGGAGTGCCGCCGGCTGGCGCCTGGAAACGTTACTTTCTTGCCTTCTTACCCATTTGGCGCGCCGGAATTGTATTCGGCCTATGCGGCCGCCGTAGCGCTTGTCCTGCCGGCCTTTGTGGAAACGCCGGGCCTCGTCGGTCTTGAGGCAGGGCTTATCGGAAAACCCCTGGCTGTAACAAATGGCGGTCCGACGCGTGAATATTACGACCGGGACGTCGTTTATCTGAATCCGGCCAGCCCGGCTTCCATTGCGCAGGCCATTCGTGCCGCCCTGCGGAAGGGCCCCAGTGACTCCCTTCGCCGAAAGATCAGGGAAAAATACCTTTGGTCAAAAGTTGCGGCGCGTGTCAGGGAGGGGTATGAGCGGGCCGGCGGGGTTTCCGCATGATGGCCGCAGGTCTGATCTTGGGCGTGGCGCTACGTTTTCTCATGCTGGCGAGTTCCAAATCCTTTTGGGGGGATGAGTGGTTCACCATGGGTCTTGTCCAGAAGCCGACGCTCGCCGTTTTTTACGGAGCGGTTCAAGATGTGCACCCGCCGTTTTATTTTTTGTTGCTTCACGGCGTCACGCGATTTTTGGGGATGGGTGAGTGGGCTCTTCGCAGCGTCTCGATCGCGGCGGGTGTGGGGCTACTCGTCGCGGTGTATTTTTTGGCGGAAACGCTTTTTTCAAGAAATCGGGCGGTACTCGCACTGTTTTTAACGGCAATTTCTCCGTATTGGCTGCAATCGTCCAATGAGGTTCGAGGCTACAGTTTGCTGGCTTTTTTGGCTTGCGCGAGCGCCGTCTTCTTTTTAAAAGCGCTCAAAAATCCCGGACAAAAGAAATGGGTTTGGGGGTACGGACTATTTTTGATCCTGGCCGTTTATACGGAGCACTATGCGTGGTTTATCTGGTTGGCTGTGTCCATCACCGTATTTCTCAGTCGAGGAGAAAACGGGATCCGTAGCGATTGGGCACGGATCCAGACGGGGTTTTTCATCCTGGGCCTGCCGTCTTTGGCGATGATCGTGTTTCAGGCGTTTTTTCGGGAAAACATGTTTCACATATACCGCGTGCGCGAATACCAAAACTTCTTCATGATTTTAAAAAAAGTGGTCGGTCTTTTTTGGCATTTTTCCTGCGGCTACACCTACGCGATGCTCGATCAGGAACGCATCCGTTATCATTTGCAGCATTCGGGGTTTTTCTGGACATCCGCCATCACGGCGTTGGCTGCGTCAGCATGCGCAGGCGGCGCGTTGGCGCGACTTTTTCGGCGGGATATAAAAAAATTCGGATTTTCCTTCTCCATTCTCGTGCTCCCGGTTCTTTTTCTGGCCTTTTTTTATCCTATACGTTTGGATGCCCGCTATTTGTCTTTTGCCGCGCCGATTTTTTACGTGCTGCTTGCCGATGGGTTTTGCCGGATCCAAAACAGAATTTGGGCAACCGTGCTTATCGGATCTTATCTTTTGGTGTCGAGTGTCGGATCGGCGCAGGCTATTTTTTTGAAAACGGACCCCGTACATAAAGAGGACTATTTGAGCCAAATTCTTTACGTGCGCGATCGGGTTCACCCGAAAGACGCCACATGCGGAGAAGCGCCGCAGATCGCTTACTATCAAAAACGGCGCGGAATAAAAATAGAGGCCCCCTCGTTTGCGATTTGGGATGAGTTCGCCGCTTCCGATACGAGCCGCTTTGATCGTGTCTGGCTTTTGGATGCCAGAAACATGAATCGCCGGGCGGCTGAGAATGATTTTCAAAGGGTGACAGGCTATTTTTCCTCACTGGGTTTCTATCCGGCCGCCGGCCCGATCGTGTTTGGCGGCGACGAAGGGCTCACGGTTGTTTGTCTTTTCGACAGAAAGAAATAAAAGATGCTTTCGGTTGTTTTACCTGTCTATAATGAAAAAAATACGATTGGCCAAATGTTGCAAGCCATTTTGCACGTTCCCGGGGAAAAAGAAATACTGGTTATCGATGACGGCTCGAACGACGGGACGCGCGAACTGATTCGATTGGCTTATGCGAATCAAAAGGATGTCCGGATTATTTTTCATGAAAAAAATGTGGGGAAGGGCGGGGCGATTCGGAGCGGCCTTCGAACAGCCTCCGGGGATGTCGTGATCATCCAGGACGCGGATCTGGAATACGATCCGGCCGATTACCCGCGGCTTTTGGCCGCGATGGAGCAAACGGGCGCTCGCGCGGTATATGGCTCGCGGTTTTTGAATAAAAAAAAAGTGACGCCCTTTTGGCACCGCGCCGTGAATTATTTTTTGACCGGGCTCACGAACGCCCTTTACGGGTCGAAGCTGACCGACATGGAGACCTGTTACAAACTCGTCAAAAAGGATGTTTTGGATTCCTTGAAATTGGAATCCAATAGTTTTGAAATTGAGGCCGAGATCACGGCCAAGCTCCTGAAAAGGGGCGAGCGAATCGTGGAGGTCCCGATTTCCTACAAAGGCCGCTCTTATCACGAAGGAAAAAAAATCGGATGGAGGGACGGCCTAAAAGCCGTCGGCGCGCTTTTTCGGTATCGCTGGAGCCGGGGATGAAATATCTTTTTCGAAAAAAGATCAATATTTTTCTGGCCTGGCTCTTTGACGCAATGGGCGCTCTTTTCTTTAGGACGCGCCGTAAAGGATTGCTGGAAAATGTTTCGAGCATTCTCGTGATCCGTCTCGATCACCTGGGCGACGTATTTTTGTCGAGCGGCGTGCCGAAGGCATTGAAAGAGGCCTACCCGCGCGCGCGGGTGATTTTTCTCGTGTCCAGTTTTGCCGCGCCCCTTCTTCAAAACAACCCTTTTGTCGATGAGCTTTTGATCTACGACGCGCCGTGGTTCTTTCAGAACCGTTACGCCCGGAGCGGGAAAAGTTTAAAATTTTTTCAACTGGTGAGACTTTTGAAAGAAAAATCCATCGACCTGGGCCTGGCCCTGCGCGGGGATGTGCGGGAAAATTTGATGCTTTGGCTGGCCAGCGTCAGGGAGCGGGCGGGTTTTGGGGTCACGGGTGGCGGGTTTTTATTGAACTGGCCGGTGTTTTACAGGCCCGGCGTTCACGAGAGCCGGCACACCCTCGATCTTTTAAACGCCATCGGCATCCGCACGGGGCCGCTTGAGCCCGCGCTTTATTTTTCAAAAGAAGAGGAGGCCTCGCTCCCGGCGCTCACGAATCGTCTGGGTTTAAAATCCGATGAGAAATATGTCGGCCTGCAATTGGGCGCCGGATCGCCCGCGAAGGCCTGGCCGGAGGAAAACCTGAGCACGTTTTTGCTGGATTTTTCGGACCGTTTTCCCGAATACAGGGTTGTCTTTGTGGGATCGGGAAGCCAAAAGGCCGGCCGCGCGGTCTTTGACGTGTGCCCGACAGGCCTTTCGCTTTTGGGGAAGACGACTTTGAGGGAGCTGTGTCTTTTGATGAAACGCTTTTCCTTTTTTATGGGTCCCGATTCGGGGCCGGCGCACATCGCGGCGGCGATGGGGGTGCGCACGATTTTTTTGTACAGCGGCACGAATGTTTTTGAGGAATGGAAACCGCTCGAGGAAAGTGCCGTGGTCTTAAGAAATCCCGTGCCCTGCTCGCCCTGCCACCGCGAGACCTGCAACGTCGACGGGCACCCGTGCATGGCAGGCATTGCGTCGCAGGATGTGATCCATGCTCTTGAAAAAATATTGAGGCCATAAATGAACATCCTAGGCATTTCCGCTTATTATCATGACAGCGCGGCGTGCCTCGTGCGGGACGGCGAAATCATCGCCGCCGCGCAGGAAGAGCGTTTCACGCGCAAAAAACACGACGCCTCGTTTCCGCGCAGGGCCATCGAGTACTGTTTGGCGGAGGCGGGGCTCTCGGCCGCGGATTTGGACATCGTGGCGTTTTATGAAAAGCCGTTTCTGAAATTTGAAAGAATCTTGGAAACGGTTTTGGCCTACGCGCCGCTCGGGATCCGGTCGTTCGTGAAGGCGATGCCGGTCTGGATCAAACAGAAGCTGTGGATCAAAGACCTCATTCAAAAAGAGCTGGGGTTCGAGGGGCGGGTGATTTTTCCGGAACATCACCAGGCCCACGCGGCCTCCGCTTTTTTTCCGTCGCCGTTTGAGGAGGCGGCGATCCTCACGATGGACGGCGTGGGGGAATGGACGACGTCGAGCCTGGCCGTCGGGACGGGGAACAAAATGGAGATGCTTTCGGAAATCCGGTTCCCGCATTCGCTGGGACTCTTGTACTCGGCGTTCACCTATTACACGGGATTCAAAGTCAATTCGGGCGAATACAAGGTGATGGGCCTGGCCCCTTACGGCGAGCCGAAGTACAAGGAGGTCATTTTATCGAAGCTCATGGATCTGAAAGAGGACGGTTCGTTTAAATTGAATCTCGAGTATTTCAATTATCCCGCGGGCCTGACCATGACGAGTGAAAAGTTTCATAAACTCTTCGGCGGCCCGCCGCGAAGGCCCGAGTCGCGCCTGACCCAGCGCGAAATGGATTTGGCGCGCTCGATCCAGGACGTGGTCGAGGAGGTGATGCTCCGCATGGCGCGTTTCGCGCGGAAAAAAACCGGCAAGCCCAATCTGTGCCTGGCCGGCGGCGTGGCGCTCAACTGCGTGGGCAACGGAAAAATTTTAAAAGAGAAAATTTTTGACCGCATCTGGATCCAGCCTGCCGCGGGAGACGCGGGCGGGGCGATGGGCGCCGCCCTTTTCGCGTGGCACCAGGTCCTGGGAAAACCGCGCGACGCGAAGGCCGCGGCGGAAGGGATGCGCGGATCGTATTTGGGGCCGCGCTTCGACAATCAGGCGATCGAGAAATATTTGGAGGAGAAAAATATTCCGTTCACCCGTTTGAACGATGACCAACTGCCGGCGACGATCGCCGATCTCATTGCCCGCGAAAAAGTGATCGGCTGGTTTCAGGGGCGGATGGAGTTTGGCCCGCGCGCGCTGGGCGCGCGCTCGATCCTCGGCGATGCCCGTTCTCCCAAGATGCAGGAGATCATGAATCTCAAGATCAAATTTCGTGAAAGTTTCCGCCCTTTCGCGCCGTCGGTCACTCTGGAAAAAGTCGGGGATTATTTTGAAATGGCCGGGGAGAGCCCCTACATGCTGCTCGTGGCGCCCGTCAGGGCCGACCGGTGCCGGGCCATGTCCGATAAAGAGCGCGGACTTTTCGGCATTGAAAAATTGAACGTCATCCGATCCTCCATTCCGGCCGTCACGCACGTCGATTATTCGGCGCGGATCCAGACCGTGGACGAAAAGACGCACCCGCTGTATCACCGTCTCATCAAGGCGTTTGACGAAAAGTACGGGTGTCCGGTGATCATCAACACGTCCTTCAACGTCCGCGGCGAGCCGCTGGTGTGCACGCCGGAGGAGGCCTACACCTGCTTCATGCGCACCGAGATGGATTATCTGGTCGCCGGGAATTTTTTGATTGATAAAAAAGACCAGAAACCTTTAGAATCAGACGAGGACTGGACCAAAAAGTTCGGGCTGGACTGACGATGCTCCTCGAAGAAATAAAAACGATTCGAAGTTCGCCGCGCGATTTGAAAACATTCGGCCTCGTGGTGGGGACTTTTTTCGCGGTCCTCGGCGCGCTTTTTCTGTGGCGGGGAAGGCCGGGGACGCTTTATTGGTTTTTAGCCGCCGCGTTTTTTTTGGTTTTAGGATTTTTGCGGCCCGCGTTTTTAAAACCCATTCAAAAAGTCTGGATGACGGCGGCCCTTCTCATGGGCTGGGTGATGACGCGCGTGGTCCTGGGCGTACTTTTTTATGCCGTGATCACGCCGATAGGGCTCGTGTCCCGCGCGTGCGGCAAGGATTTTATGACTTCAAAGATCGATCCGGCCCAAGAGAGCTACTGGCTGACGCGGCCTCCGGGGGCGGAGGGGCCTGAGGGCTATGAAAACCAGTATTGAAAATGGGCGAACCCGGAGGAGCGCATGAGTAAATTTTCGATCCTGAAAGAGTTTTGGCTTTTTCTAAGAGTCCGCAAGAAATGGTGGCTCACGCCCATCGTGGTGATGCTCGTTCTTTTGGGGACGCTGGTGGTTTTCACCCAACACTCCGCCCTGGCGCCCTTTATTTACACGCTCTTTTGAAAACCGTCGCCGTCGATGCGCGGATGTGGCGCCATCCGGGTATCGGCAGATACCTTCGCGAACTTTCTACCCGGCTCGTTTCCCAAAAGGCGCGGTATTTTTTTCATTTTTTGGGCGATGAGGCGCTGACGGCCGAGTTGCCGCGCGTGCCGGGCGCGCCGTGGGGATTCACCGCGGCGCGCGCGCCGATTTATGGCGCGGCCGAGCAATTTGAAATCCCCGCCAAAAGCGCCGGGTTTGATTTGCTCCATGTGCCGCATTTCAATGCCCCTCTTTTTTTTCCGAAGAAACTCGCGGTCACCGTCCATGACCTCATCTATCTCCGCAACGCGGGCGCGTCGCGTTTCGGGCTGGGCGCGCTTTACGCCCGGCGGCTTTTGAATCACATTCAAAAAAAAGCGTCGATCATCTTCACGGTGTCGGAGCACACGAAAAACGATCTTTTGAATTATTTTCCGCGTCTGGACCCCGGGCGGATTGGGGTCACGCCCGAAGCCGCGGGGCCCCTTTTCCGGAAGATCGGGGACGGGGATTCATTGAATAAAATCCGTGCGGATTATTCTCTCGACCGGCCCTTCATTTTGTGCGTGGGAAGTTTAAAAAAGCATAAGAATATTCCCGCGCTGATTCAGGCGATGGCCGATCTGCGGGAGAGAAAAAAAATAGATCACGAGCTTGCCCTCGTGGGGCGGCCGGATCCCAAAAACCCCGGTCTTTTGAGGCTCATCCGGCGATCGGGTTTTGTCCGTTACCTGGGGGAAGTGCCCGACGAATCGCTGGCCGGGATTTACAATCTGGCCGATCTTTTCGTGATGCCGTCTTTTTTCGAGGGATTCGGCCTGCCGGTTTTGGAGGCCATGGCCTGCGGCGTGCCGGTGCTCGTTTCCAATCGCGCGAGCCTGCCCGAGGTGGGGGGAGAGGCCGCGCTCACCTTTGACCCCGGGCGGATTGACGCTCTGGGGGAGCTTCTATATAATGTCCTGCAAGACAAGGGGTTAAGATTAAAAATGATTGAAATGGGTTTTGCGCGGGCCAAAGAATTTTCCTGGGAGAGGACGGCCCGCCAAACGCTAGAGGGGTATTGCCGGGTACTCGGGTGAAAGTCGCTCTTTCTCATGACTGGCTGAACGGCATGCGGGGCGGGGAGAAATGTTTGGAGATCTTCTGCCAAATGTTTCCGGAAAGCCCGGTTCACACTCTTTTTTACGAGAAAGAAAAAATCTCACCCGCAATCCAGCGCCACCCGATCCGCGCCTCGTTCCTTCAATTTTTCCCGGGGATCTCCGCGCATTACCGAAATTACCTGCCCTTTTTTCCTCTCGCGGTCGAATCCTTTCGTTTAAAAAATTGCGAGCTTGTGATCTCGACCAGCCACTGCGTGGCCAAAAGCATCCGGAAGCCCGCGGGCGCCTTTCATCTGTGCTACTGTTTTACCCCGATGCGGTACGCGTGGGAATTTTTTGACGAATATTTCGGCGATAAAAATCCTTTTTCCAAGCGGCTCATCCGCGGCCTCATCCCGTTTTTAAAAAAGTGGGACCAGGACACGTCCGCCCGCGTCGACCGTTTTGTGGCCATTTCCAAACACGTCCAAAGGCGGATTTGGAATTATTACCAGCGTGAGGCCGAGGTCATTTATCCGCCGGTCGACACGGATTTCTACACGCCCGACGCTGCGACCGCGCCGGAGGATTTTTATCTCATCGTCTCGGCCCTCGTGCCTTACAAGAAAGTGAACCTGGCGGTCCGCGCGTTCGGCCGGATGAAAAAACGTCTTGTCGTCATCGGCGAGGGGCCGAAGAAAAAAGATTATGAGAAGACCGCGGGGCCCTGGGTTCAATTTTTAGGCCGGCAGACGGACGCGGTGATCCGCGATCATTACCGCCGCGCGCGCGCGCTCATTTTTCCGGGGGAGGAAGATTTTGGGATCGTGCCGGTGGAGGCCCAGGCCTGCGGCCGGCCGGTCATCGCCTACGCGGCAGGGGGAGCGCTCGAAACCGTGAAGGACCATAAGACCGGGCTTTTTTTTAGCGAGCAAACCGAGGCGTCCCTGATCGACGCCGTGAGCGCGTTTGAGCGCCGCGCGTGGGATCCGGCGGAGGCCAGGGCCAACGCGATTTCATTCGGAAAGGAAAGATTCAAAAAAGAAATGGAAACCTGCCTCGAGAAAATCTTAAGCGGACGGAGTCGCGCGCGATGATCGTTCCCCGCCGCCGCAAACGCGACACGTTTCTTCCGTGGCTTCAGTTGGCCGCCGATGTGGCCGCGATTCAGGCGGTCTTAAGGGCCTCTTATTGGCTGAGATTTTTCAACCCCTATTTTGTCCTGCCCAGCGGCATTCCGGATTATCCGATTTATCTGGCCTCGTTTAATTTCATCACGCTCATCCTCGTTTTTTTTCTGCGCTTTTACGGCCTGTATAAACCCGCGCGGGTTTTCACTTATGCCAACGAGGCGGCGCGCGCGGTAAAGGCCGTTGTCGCGAGCGTCATCGTGCTCATGGCGCTCACCTTTTTTATCCGCGGGTTCACGTATTCGCGCACGTTTCTGGTGATGACGGGGATTCTCATGGCGCTTGGCCTTTCCGCGGCGCGGTTTTTTCTGGGCGTTGCGGTGATGAGCGCGGACAGGGCCAGAGGCAGTTTTCGGAACGTGCTTCTAATGGGTTATGACGAAAATGCGCGGAAGCTCATCCACTTCTACCGGAAACATCCCCGTTTCAGCACGCGCGTGGTGGGGATTTTGGACGAGGCCCTGCCGCCGGGCTCCGAGGCGGAGGGGGTGCCGGTTTTGGGCCGGATTTCTGAATTGCCGAAATATCTCCAGGCCCATCACCAGGTCCATGAGGCGGTGCTGTCGGGACAGGGGGTTCCGAACGAGACGGTTTTAAAAATGATTTACGATTGCGAAAAAGAACTCGTGGCCTTTCGCTGGATCGCGGATGTTTTCGGGCTCATCGCCTCGAAGATGAGCGTTTCTTATTTCGGGGGCGTGCCGCTTTTATCTTTCATGGACTCGCCGCTCGGAGACTGGGAAAACCGTTTTCTGAAACGCGCGATGGACATCGCCCTGTCCGCGGCGGCGCTCATTATTTTTTCGCCGGTGTTTTTGATTTTGACCGTTTTAATCAAACGGGATTCGCCGGGGCCTGTTTTTTATCCCCAGGAGAGGACCGGCGAGGACGGGCGCCATTTCATGCTTTTAAAATTCAGAACCATGAAGGCCGATGCCGAGGCCCAGACGGGCCCGGTGTGGGCAAGCGAAGACGACCCACGCCGCACGAGGCTCGGAGCTTTTTTAAGAAAAAACAACCTGGACGAACTGCCCCAGCTCTGGAATGTTCTAAAGGGCGACATGAGCCTCGTCGGCCCGAGGCCCGAGCGGCCCTATTTTGTGAGCCGGTTCCGCGAGGACGTGCCCCGTTACATGGCGCGGCACTCGATCCGTTCGGGCATCACGGGCTGGGCGCAGGTGAATGGCCTGCGCGGCAACACCTCCATCGAGGAACGGACGAAATTTGATTTGTATTACATCGAAAATTGGTCGCTTCTTTTTGACCTCAAGATTCTTTTCATGACTCTCTTTGCCCGTGACAATGCGTACTGATTTTAAGACCGCCGCTTTTTGGGCGCTAGCGGCGCTTCTGGCCGCGATCCCATTCTCCAACGCCCTTTTTGAGATCGCCTCCTGCGCGTTTATCGGTTTTTTTCTTTTGTCTCTTTTTCAAAAAAAGGACTTTATTTTTTTTAGACAAACTTTTTTTACGCTGATTTTGATTTATTTTTTGATGAATCTTCTTTCGTTCGCGCGCACGGAGTATCCGGACGCCTCCGTCCGGGGCCTGCTCAAGGTGCTCAAAAATATTCTCTTGTGCGCGGGAGCGGCCTACGTGATCGATTCGGAAAAACGGTTTCGCGCGGTTTTTTGGACGATTTTGATCGCGGCGGTTTTTGCGGGCCTGGATGCCTGGATCCAGGGGATGCGGGGCGTGGATTTGCTGGGCCGGCACCCGACGGCTTTTTACGGGACGGTCGGGCGCCTGACAGGGCCTTTCCGGCATGCCAATGATTTCGCGGCGTATTTGTCCGTTGTCTTTTTTCTTTTTTTGGCCGCGGTCACGGATGGCTTCGCCGTTTTTTCCAGGCGGAAATATCTTTTTTGCCTGGCGGGTTCCATCCTGACCGCCGGGTGCCTTGTCGTGACTTATTCGCGCGGAGCGTGGATCGCGGTCGCGGTGGTTTTTTTGATCAGCGCCTGCGTGAAAAGAAACAGGATCACCGCGGCCTTCCTTGCCGCGGGCGTGGTTTTTGTTTTGTTTTTTTCGCCGCCGCTGGTCAAGCAGAGGCTCGGCCGGCTTTTTGAGCCCGGTAGAGACACGCTGGTCGAGCGCAAGGCGCTGTGGGGCGAATCCATCCAAATGATCCGCACAAGTCCGCTGATCGGCTTGGGCGTGAACACCTACGCCAGGAACGAAATGAAATTCAAAACCTCCCACACCGATTTTCAATACGCGCACAACGGTTATCTTCAAATGGCCGCCGAGATCGGCCTCTTCGGCCTTTTCAGTTTTCTGGCCGTTGTCGTTTATTTTTTGACGAAGTGTCCGCGGGCGGCGGCCCGCTCGCCCGGCCCGTATGTTCAAATGGCTGGGCCAGGCCTTGCCTTTGCCGTCGCGGCGTTTCTTTTGGGAAGCGCGGCCGACACGAGCCTGCATTCTCTGCGACTGGTTAATTTCTTTTGGATTTTAATGGGGATCGGCTGGTCCGCGAAGAATGTTTAAAGAAGACATCCGCCGCATTTTATTTATCCGCACGGACCGGCTCGGCGACGTGCTCATGAACCTGCCGGCCATCCGCGTTTTGCGCCAGACATTCCCAAAGGCGTGGATCGCGCTTTTGGCCAAGCCTTCGGTCGCGCCGCTTTTCCGGCATCATCCCGATTTGGATGAGGTGATCGTTTTGGATTCCGGGGCCGCCGAAAAAATTAAAAAGGCGCGCTTTGACCTGGCCATTATTTCCAATCCCGATAAATCCCTGCATTGGCTCATGTTCGTAAGTCACATCCGGCACCGCGTCGGCTATGACCGCAAATGGGGATTTCTCCTCACGCGCAAGATAAAGGACGAGAAAGACAAGGCCGAGCGTCATGAGATGGATTACAATTTGGAATTGATCCACCTCGTGTCCGCTGTTTCCTGGGACGGCGAAATGATTCTCGGCGAAGATCCGGCCGCGCGGAAAGAAATCGAAGGGCGTTTGGCCGACAGGGCCGGCGCGGCGCCCGCCGGCTGGATCGCGATTCATCCCGGCACGAGTCATCCCGCAAAAAGATGGGACCCGCGGCGTTTTGCCGCGCTCTGTTCGATGATCGCCTGCCAAACCCCGTTTAAGCCGCTTCTCATCGGCGGGGAAGAGGAAAGGAGGGTCTCCGCCGAGGTGGCCGATTATTCTCCGGAACCGGTGCTGGATTGGACGGGGCGCTTGACGCTTCCGGAGCTTGCCGCTTTTTTTAAAAATTCCCGGGTGAAAGCGCTGGTCTCGTCGGACAGCGGGCCGGTGCACCTGGCGTGGATGAGCGGTGTGCCGGTCGTCGCGCTTTACGCGAAAAACGCGGCCGGATCCAACCCCGCGCGTTGGGGCCCGCGCGGTGTTGCGAGCCGGGCGATTTATAAACCCATTTTTGAAATCGATCCGGAGGAAGTCTTCGCGTGTTTGCGGGAGGTGTTGGCGCGATGAAGCGGATCCTGGTGGTCAATCCCTTCGGCATCGGCGACGCGATCTTTTCGATGTTTCTCGTCGAGGCGATTCGAAGGGCCGTTCCCGACGCCTTTATCGGTTTTGTGTGTAACGAGCGCACCGCGGACCTCGCGCGGCTTGACGCCTCGATTGACGGGACCTTTGTCTTTAACCGGGATCTATTTCGGAAACTGTGGAGGCAGAGCCCGCTTCTTTTTTATAAAGAGCTAAAGGGCTTTCTCGGCGTCTTGAAAGAGGCGCGTTTTGACACGCTGTTTGACCTGTCGCTCGGGCGTCAATACAGCTTGTTCGCGATGGGAATCGGCATTCCTGACCGGATCGGCTTTGATTTCAAAGGCCGCGGAATTTTTTTGACGCGGAAGAAAAAAATAGACGGCTATGCGGGCCGTCAGGCGGCGGAGATTCAGCTCGAGCTTTTGGAGGCGGCGGGCCTGCGTCCGGATAAAAATAATTTAAAATTAAACCTGTCAATTTCGGATGCGGCCCGGAAAGCCGCGGGGCATGAATTGAAAAGCCGCGGGTTTTCCGAAACCGACAGAATTCTGGCCCTGGCCCCGGGCGGAGGCAAAAGCTGGGGGAAGGACGCTCGATTCAAGCAGTGGGACCCCGGACGTTTTGCCGAAGCGGCGAACGCGTTCGAGGGACACACAATTTTACTTCTCGGTGACGAGGAAGAGAGAAATTTATTGGAAAAAACGGCGGGGTTTTTGAACGCCAAAAGTTTAATCCTCGCCGGCGAGCCGATCGAGAGGGTCTCCGCCTTTCTTTTGAGAAGCCGGGCGCTTTTGTGCAATGACGGCGGCCTGCTTCATCTGGCCAACGCGCTTGGCGTGAAAACCGTGTCGATCTACGGGCCGGTGGATGAAAAAGTGTACGGCCCGTTTGACCGGATTGTGGCACATCAGGTCGTGACCCAAGATGTTCCGTGCCGGCCGTGTTATCAGAAGTTTCATTTTCCGCCGTGTCCGTATGACCGGCGGTGTCTGGACCATCTGCCGGCGGAGAAAGTCGTCGCCGCGCTTCGAAAAGTGATATGATATTTGGTTATGAATTCTGAAAAAGCGCCCGTGTCGGTGGTGGTCATCACCAAAAATGAAGCGGACCGGATACGCGAGTGCCTCGAAAGCGTCCGATGGGCCGACGAAATCATCGTGGTGGATGATTTTTCGACGGACGACACGCCGAAAATCGCCAAAGAGTTCACGGACAGGGTTTTTTCGCGAAAAATGGATATCGAGGGCCGGCATCGTAACCACGCCTACGGCCTGGCCTCTCACGAATGGGTCTTGAGTCTCGACGCGGATGAGCGTGTCACACCCGAATTGCGCGAGGAGATCGCGGCCCTTTTAAAAAGCGGCGCCACTTGCAACGGCTACACGATTCCCCGTAAAAATTTCATGGGCAAGACCTGGGTGCGCTACGGCGGCATGTACCCGTCGGCACAGCTCAGGCTTTTTAAAAAATCAGCGTTCAAATATGACGAACAGGCCGAGGTGCATCCCCAGGCCTACATGAAGGACCCGCGCGGCAGTTTGAAAAGCGACATCCTCCATTACACGTACCGGGATTTTACCGACGCCATCGCCAAACTCGACCGCCAGACGGATCTCGAGGCGCAAAAGTGGTTCCGCGAGAAACGGCGTGTGGGCGTTTTTTCGATTCTCCGCAAAATGGTGGACCGTTTCTGGCGCGCCTATTTCGGAAAAGAGGGTCACCGGGACGGCGTCATCGGCCTGTTTCTGGCGGTGAATTCGGGCATGTACCAATTTTTATCCTTCGCCAAATACTGGGAAATGAAAAAGGCCGAACAGCCGAAGCGGCCATGACGCGCCAGACCTTGAGCGCGGTCCTCATGACCAAGGACTGCGAAAATCTGGTCGAAGGCACTCTGAAGAGTGTCGCCGGATGGGCGGACGAAATCGTCGTGATAGACGGTTTCAGCCGCGACCGGACCGTCGAGATTTGCCGCCGGTACACGGACAAGGTTTTTCAAAATAAATGGGACGGTTATCGCTTTTGCACGGAACGGAATCTCGGAAACGGGAAGGCGACCGGCGATTGGTGCCTGCACATCGACCCAGACGAGCGCGCCACGCCGGAATTTAAAAAGGCGGTCACCGGGATTTTGACGCGCCCCACGCCGCACGGCGCTTTTGAATTCCGAAAAAAGAATTATTTTCTGGGACATTTCATGCGGCACGGCGGGTGGTACCACTACAGCCGCCACCTTTTTCGGCGCGGCCGCGCGCATTACGAGGGCGTGATCCACGAAACGCTCGTTGTCGACGGGAGTGTCGGAAGAATCGAGGCGTCGGTCGAGCATTATCCCTTCACCTCCGTGAAACAGTTTGTGATGCGCCACAACGGCTATTCGACGCGCGAGGCGCTCGCGAAAGCCGAATCGGGCGGGCCCCTTTCCAAAAAAACACTTTTTTACAACATTGAAACCAAGCCGCTCAAGCGTTTTTTCAAATTTTATGTGCGCAAGAAAGGTTTTCTGGACGGAATGGTCGGGCTCATTTTTTCGGTGCTTTTCGCGTGGGTGCATTTTTTAAATTGGGTAAAATTGTGGGAAATCAATGAATGTTCTGATCATCAAATTGGGCGCGCTGGGCGACGTCCTGCGCACGACGCCGCTTTTAAGCGCGCTTAAAAAAAAGGATCCCGCCGCGCGCGTGACGTGGCTGGTCGATGAGGCGCACCGGGGGGCGCTTGAGGGAAATCCTCTCATTGACGAGCTCATTTCTTTTTCGCCCGCGGCCGTCGGCCTTCTAAAAAAAAGATCTTTTGATTGGGCTGTCAATTTAGACAAAGAAAAAGAGGCGCTCGACGCCGTTTCCGCCGCCGCGGCCAAAAAGAAAATGGGTTTCGGACGTTTGGTGAACGGGGAATTGGGGCCGCTCGATCCTTTGAGCGAGTACGCGTATCGTTTGGGAATTGACGATGAATTGAAGTTTAAGAAAAATAAGAAAACTTATCAGGAAATCAGCTTTGAGCAGATGGGGTGGAAATTTGAGGGCGAGGATTATGTTTTCACGCTCGGTGATGAAAATACCGATTATGCCCGGCGCGTGCTGAAGGAGCGGGGCGTGGGGTTAAACGGCCGAAAGGGGCCCTTGATCGGTTTAAATACGGGCAGCGGCAATCGTTTTGCGGGAAAAAAACTGCCGGTCTCCACTCTTGTGAGGCTCGCCGGGATTTTTTGCGAACGGATGGGCGCAACCGTGCTTCTTTTGGGCGGAAAAGACGAGACCGAGCGGAATCGTGAAATCGCCGGGCTTTGCCGCGGTTCGGTCGTGAATGCCGGCAGTCACGCGATCAGGGATTTCGCCGCGATCGTGAAGCGTTGTGACTTGGCGGTATCCGGCGACACGACGGCAATGCACATCGCGATCGCCGTGAAGGTGCCGGTGGTCGCGTATTTTGCCTCCACCTGCGCGCCGGAAATCGAGCTTTACGGCCGCGGGAAAAAAGTGGTTTCCGGAATCTCCTGCGCGCCGTGTTACAAAAAAATTTGTCCGATCGACGAGCAGTGCATGAAAGACATGACCGCGGAGGAACTTTTTTCCGCGGCCAAGGAGGTGCTCGCGCATGCCGGGGTCTAAATTTATTTTCCTCGACCGGGACGGCGTCATCAATGAATTTCCCGGGCCGGGCGGCTACGTGACGGATTGGAAGAAATTTCGTTTTATTCCCAAATCAGCCGAGGCGATCGCCCTTTTGTCGCGCGCGGGTTTTGAGATTGCCGTCATCTCCAACCAGGGCGGGGTTTCGAAAGGGCTGATGACGTCCGAAGATTTGAAGCGCCTCACGCGCCAGATGCTGGAGGCCGTCAAAAAAAAAGGCGGAAAAATCGCGGGGGTTTTTTACTGCGAGCACCAGACCTCCGACCGCTGTGACTGCAAAAAGCCCAAACCCGCTCTTTTTTATCGGGCGATCGGCGGCCGCGCGGCGGATTGGAAATCGATTTTTTTTATCGGGGACTCCAGGGAGGACATCCTGGCGGGCAAGGCGCTGGGTTGTAAAACCCTGATGGTGCTGACGGGGCGGCTGAAGGAAAAAGACATTCCGGCCCTGCCGGCGAAACCGGACGCGGTCAAAAAGGATCTTTGGGAGGCGGCGCGTTGGATCATCCAAAAAAAATACTGATCCTTTACGCCTCGGCGGGCTACGGCCACAAGAAGGCGGCCAAGGCCATCGAGGAGGCGTACAGGAAAAAAGGGCGTCACGCCGTCCGGTGCGTGGATGTTTTGACCATCACCACTTCTATCTTCGGGCAGGGCTATGAACGCACCTACCTTTTTTTGATCCGGCACTTTCCGTGGCTGTGGGGATTTTTTTATTATCTGACCGACGTGCGCTGGGTTTATCTGGCGGTGATCAAGCCTCTGCGCCGCGCGGTGAATGCCTTCGTCGGGGGACGTCTGGCCAGACTCATCTTCGAGGAGCGGGCCTCGGTCATCATTTCGACGCATTTTTTGTCGACGGAAGTGGCGGGGCACCTGAAGGCGCGCGGCCAGATCCACTCACGGCTTGTCACGGTCGTGACGGATTTCATGCCGCATTATTTTTGGTTGTCGCCGGGTGTGGACGCGTATGAGGTGGCCCTGCCGGAGACCAAACAGGCGCTCGTGAAAAAGGGCGTGGCGCCCGAAAAAATTTACGTGATGGGCATTCCCGTCGAACCGAAATTTTCTAGGCCCCTTTCGAAGGAAGCGATCCAGAGTCATTATTCCATTCCGAAAGGCGCTTTCACGATTTTACTCACCAGCGGCGCGGCCGCCGTCGGGCCGTTTAAGAAAATGGTGGAAAGCCTGCGGAATTTGAAGCGGCCGCTTCAGATCCTCGTGGTGTGCGGAAATAACGACCGCTTGCGTGAGGACCTCTCGCGAACCTATGCCTCCGACGGATCGGTAAAAATTTTTGGTTTTGTTCAGAACATGGAAGAGCTGATGGAGGTGGCGGACCTGGTCGTCGGAAAAGGGGGAGGGCTGACCCTTTCCGAGTGTCTGGCGAAAGACAGGCCGATGCTCATTTTCCGGCCGGTGCCCGGACAGGAATCCCGCAACGCCCGGTGCATGGAAAAGCACGGCGCGGGGGTGACGGTTCATTCGATCCGCAAAGTCCGGGAAAATGTCCTGGGTTTTTTGGATCACCCCGCCCGCCTGGATTATCTGAAACGGAACGCGGTCCGGCTGGGCAAACCGCGCGCGGCCGAGGCGATAGGCGAGTGGCTGGACCATGAGTGACGCTCGGAGCGAGGCGCTCGCCGCCGCGCGGCAAATTTTGGAAACGGAAAAGGCGTTCGGCGTTTCGGAGATTGTTTCAGGCGAAAAAAAAGAGACGCTCGCGTCGCTCGAAGCGGAATTTAAAAATTGCGCGCTTTGCGCGCTTTCCCAAACGCGCACGCAGGTGGTTTTTGGAAGCGGAAACCCGCGCGCCGGGCTCATGTTCGTCGGCGAGGCGCCCGGATTCGACGAAGACCGGCAGGGCCTGCCCTTTGTCGGCGCGGCCGGACAGCTCCTGACGAAAATGATCCAGGCCATGAAACTTCGCCGCGAAGACGTGTACATCGCCAATTGCCTCAAGTGCCGCCCGCCGGGGAACCGCAACCCTCTTCCCACGGAGATCGCGACCTGCCACCCGATTCTTCAAAGACAGATCCAGCTCATCCGTCCGAAGGTCATCTGCGCGCTCGGGAAATTCGCCGCGCAGACGCTTTTGAAAACCGAGACCCCCATCAGCCGTTTGCGCGGGCGCTTTGTGGAACAGGGCGGCGTTAAAATCATGCCGACCTTTCATCCCGCGTATCTTTTGAGAAATCCCGCCGACAAAAAACTGGCCTGGGAAGACCTGAAGGCCATCATGAAAGAGATGGGGACGCTCTAGGGCTTCATGGATTCCCTTTTCGCCGATGTGGCGCTCGGCATCCCTTCACGCGGAACTTTTCAATACGCCGTTCCCCCCGCCTTCGCCGAAAAAATAAAACCCGGCTGTCGCGTCTGGGTGAATGTCCGCGCCCGCCGCTTGGTCGGCACCGTCACGGCCCTTTCGCCTGAAAAAGTGATCGAGGATCCGAAACCCATCGAGGGCCTGATCGATGAGACGCCCGTTTTGGACGCGCCGCTTTTGGCGCTCACGCGCTGGATGGCCGAGTATTATTTTTGCTCGTGGGGACAGGCCATCGAAGCGGCCCTGCCCGCGCCCTTCAAGAAAGGCAAATTTTTAATGAAGAGCCGCGCCAAAAAAATAGCAAATGGCGTCGAGAGCGTCGACCCGCTGAACCATCCGCTGACAGCGGACCAGGAAAATGCCTTCCGTGAAATCATGGAAAAAATAAATAAAAAAGAAGCCGGATTTTTCCTGCTCCACGGCATCACCGGCAGCGGCAAAACGGAGATTTACATGCAGGTGATCGGCGAACTCCTAAAGGCCGGGCGGGGGAGCATTGTGCTGGTGCCCGAGATTTCTTTGACTCCGCAGGCGGTCGAGCGTTTTCATTCGCGATTTGGGGACGGCCTGGCCGTCATCCACAGCCGGCTTTCGCAAGGGCATCGCGTCGAGGAATGGCACCGCATCAAAAAAGGAGAGGCCCGAGTCGTCGTCGGCGCGCGCTCGGCCCTTTTCAGCCCCGTCCAGCGTCTGGGTCTCATCGTGATCGACGAGGAGCACGACACGTCCTACAAGCAGGAGGAAACGCCGCGCTACCAGGCGCGGACCGTGGCGGCCGAGCGCGCGCGCCTCGAGCGGGCCGTGCTCCTCATGGGCAGTGCCACGCCGTCGCTTGAAACGTATTTCGCCTCGCTTCACAAAGACACGCGCCGGCTTTTTTTGCCCGAGCGCATTCAGAAACGGCCCCTGCCGGTCGTGCAGGTCGTGGACATGCGCCGCGAGCCCGCCGCCAAGGGGGAAAAAATTTTTTCGAGGGCCCTTGAGGAGGCGGTCAAAAATTCATTAAAGAAAAAAGAACAGGTGATGCTCTTTTTGAACCGCCGCGGATTTTCAACGCATCTCCACTGCGCCTCGTGCGGGTACGTGATGACCTGCCCCAACTGCCGCGTGAGCCTGGCGTATCATTTTGACAAGGGGGCGCTTTATTGCCACGCGTGCGGCTACCGGACGCCGCCGATCCGCCTGTGCCCGGGTTGTCAAAAAAATTATCTGCACTACTTCGGCGCGGGCACCCAAAAAGTGGAGGAAGAGGCGCGCCGGTTGTTTCCGGAGGCGCGCCTGGCGCGCATGGACACGGACTCCACGTCGCGCAAGGACGCGCACGAAACAATTTTAAAAAAATTTAAAAAACGCGAGGTCGATCTGTTGATCGGCACGCAGATGATCGCCAAAGGCCACGATTTTCCGAACGTGTCGCTCATCGGCGTCATCTCGGCGGACACGGCCCTTCACATCCCCGACTTCCGGGCCGCGGAGAGAACGTTTAATCTGCTCACGCAGGTGGCGGGCCGCGCCGGGAGGGGCGCCATTCCCGGAAAGGTGATCGTTCAAACGCACCTGCCGAGCCATTACGCGATCGAGAGCGCCAAAGACCACGACTACGAAAAATTTTATTCGAAGGAAATTATTTTTAGAAAAGAACTCGGGATGCCGCCGTATTCTCATTTGATCCAGATCGTGATGAGCGGCGGCACGGAAAAAGAGGTGGTGCGCCAGATCCTCCTTTTTGCAAAATTCCTCAAAGAAAGGCTGGAAAAACGTGGCGTCTCCCTCATGGGCCCGGCGCCGTGCGTGGCCTCCAAGCTCGCGGGCCGCTTCCGCTGGAATGTTTATTTGAAGGGAAACTCGATCGAGGAGATGGTCCCTCTTTTAAGGGAATCCCTCGGCGAATTTAAAAGAACCCAGGTCGCGCTCACGGTGAATGTAGACCCTCAATAGAGGATTTGCTATCATTGAACGGTCCTGACGGAGGAAAAATGGCGGTACTGCCGGTTGTCAAATTTCCGGACAAAATTCTAAAAACAAAAACGCTTGAGGTTTCCAAAATCACCGAGACCGAGCGCGCGCTCGTGCGCGACATGATCGAGACCATGTACGCCGAAAAGGGCGTGGGGCTGGCGGCGAATCAGGTCGGGGTCTCGAGACAAATTTTTGTGGCCAGCCCCGACCAGGCGCGCGGGAGGGAGCTCGTTTTTTTTAATCCGAAGATTTTAAAGAAAGAGGGCGTCGTCAAGGAATTTGAAGGCTGTCTCAGCGTCCCGGAGTTTTACGAGCCGGTCCGGCGCGCGAAAAAAGTCTGGATCCGCGCGATGAATCTGGCGGGAAAGATCGTCGAGATGAAAGGGGAGGGGCTCCTGTCGCGGATCTTTCAGCACGAGATCGACCATTTGAACGGGATCCTTTTCATCGACCGCCTTGGATTTTTGAAAAGCCGCTCGGCCCGGAAAAAACTCGCGCGGAAATGAAAATTATTTTTTTTGGGACGGGCGCGTTTGGCCTGCCTTCGCTCGATGCGCTCAAGTCTTCAGGGCACCCGATTTTATCCATTGTCAGTTCCGCAGATAAACCCCAGGGGCGCAAGCTCGTTTTGAAAGCGTCTCCGGTGAAGGAGTGGGCGCTGGCGCACGGCGCGCCGTTTTTTGAATCCATTCAGGAATTAAAACACCCCGCGGCGGACGCCTTTGTGGTGATCGATTACGGCGTCATTCTGCCGCAGGCGCTTCTGGATGTCCCGCGAGTGGCCCCGCTCAATGTCCACGCCTCGCTCCTGCCCCGCCATCGCGGCGCCTCTCCCATTCACACCGCGCTTTTGAACGGCGACGCCGAGACCGGCGTCACCGTGATCCGGATGACCGCGCGGCTCGACGCGGGGGATATTCTGGTTCAAAAGAAAACCCCGATTTTACCCGCGGACGATATTTTTTCTCTGGAGAAAAAATTGGGCTTGCTCGGCGCCGGGGCCCTTTTGGAAACGCTTGATCAATTGGAGAAGGGCGCGGTCCGGCCGAAGGCTCAAAATGAACTCGAAGGGAAAAAGATTCTGCCGGCCGAGGAATTTTTAAGAGGGTTTCCGCTCGCGCCCGGGGCGGTTTTTGAATAATGGTCCTCCACTCCGTCGCCCCCCAAGAGCTCATCCGCGCGGATTACGAAGTTTTAAAATCCTACGAACACCTTGACACCACGCCGGAAATCGAGGACCTCCTTTTCATCCAATCGCTCGAAGGCCGCGCGCACAACGGCGCCGGCGTTTTCAACAAACGCACCTACGTCAATACCACCATCGACGATGTCGTGCGCGCGCTTGACCGCGATGCCGATACCCTGAAGGCCAGGCGCCAAGCGCTCATCGACGACATCTCTGGTTTCGCGGCGGCCGTGATGCACCAGGAAAAAAGGGACCGGCTCGTCAATGAGGACGGGAAACCTTTTTTGGGGATCCGGTTTTTTGAGGAGCGGAAGGTGAACCCGCGTGACGTCCTGCGCGGCCTTTACATCGGCGGCCTGCGCGACAACCCGGAGATTCGCAAAGAAGCCGAGCGGATTTACCAGATAAAGATCGGCGGCGGGCGTTGTTACATCATCGACGTGAAGACCATGCTTGAGATGGGCCTCGACGGCGAGCGGCTCGCGCACGAGGCGCATGAGGAAAAGATCAGTGAATACATGAAACGCGGCCTCATCGTCGAGACCGAAGGGGCCGTGGACCCGGCCCGCCAGCGTTATTTTTATATCCGCCACCGGCTCGGGCCCGGCCAATCGGACGACGCGGCGTTCATCATGGCGGGGATTCTTTACAATGTGGACGTCGCGCTCGGCGTCCTGCTCGCGGACGCGATCGACACGCTCGAGAAGTACGCGCCGGTTTACCGCGACCAGGACGGGGGGCTGGCGTTTCAAATCGGGCGCGGGTTTAAAGACCTGGCGATCTCAATGGAGGACGTGTACGAATTGGTTTATCTCTCGGCGATTCCGGAAATTGAAGAGCCCCTCGTGCCCGACAGTTCACTCCGTTATCTGTTGTCCATCGATCAGCGCTCCCAGCAGTGCGCGTTAAAAACGCATCTGGATTTCATTCAGGGAAAACCCGTCGTGCCGCTGGCCGTGAGTTTCAAGCGGATCCTCTCGACTCAGTTTTACGAATACATCAACCGGCGCCTGGCGAGCGTGACGAAACTCAGCAAACTCGCCCTTCCGAATCTCTCGATCAGGGAACTCGACCGCCCGGCCGCGGAGATCGCCAAAAAAGATTTCGGCATTGTCTCCAAAGACGCGACGCTCGCGGATGTCATTAAGACGCTCAAAGAAACCAAATGCGGGCTCATCGTGATCCAGGACAAAAGCAACAAAGTGATCGGCACGATCAGCCCGGCCGACCTCCTTTTTTATTTGAATCACGCCGGAGACGCCTGATGCCGGAATTCCGTCACGACCCCGTCGTCGGGTACTGGACGATCATTTCCACCGAGCGTTCCCGCCGGCCGGTGGAGTTCAGGCCCAGGGAACTGCCGGAGGAGCGCCGCTGTCCTTTTTGCGAGGGCCGCGAAGATGAGACCACTCCGGAGGCGTTCGCCATCCGTAAAATGGGCACGACTCCCGACGGGCCCGGCTGGGACGTGCGCGTCATCGTGAGCAAAATGCCTCTCCTGTCCGAATCGGGCCCGGCGGAGTCCTGCAGTCACGGCCTTTATGACCGGATGGACGGGATCGGCCGGCATGAGATCATCGTGGAAAGCCCGCGTCACGCCCACGACCTGGATGAACTGGATCTTCCGGCGATCGAAAAAGTGATCCGGGCCTACGTGAACCGCCTGAACGCGTTTAAAAAAGACGAGTCGGTGAAATACGCGCTTCTTTTTAAAAATCACGGCCTGATTTCCGGATCGGTGCGCGACGTGATCCGCCATTCGCGCTCCCAACTCATCACCCTGCCAGTCATTCCCAAACGCGTGAAGGAGGAACTGGCTTCGACAAAGGCCTATTTTGAGAGAGAGGGGCGCTGTGTGTTCTGTGACATCCTGAAGCAGGAAAAAAATGAGGCCGCGCGGGTCGTTTCCGAAAACAAAACCTTTTTGGCTTTTTGCCCGTTCGCCTCGCGGTCGCCTTTTGAAATGTGGATCCTCCCCAAAGAGCACGAGGCCGATTTTGGTCAACTGCCTCCGAAGGATTTTCATGATTTCGCGCTCATTTTAAAGGAGTGCCTGATTAAACTTCACGATCTCCTGGAAGATCCGCCGTTCAATCTCGTTCTTCACACCGCGCCCTACCGCCACAAGACCGGGGACTATCACTGGTATCTGCAGATCGCTCCGCGCCTGACCAAAAACGCGGGATTTGAATGGGGGACGGGCATCCACATCAATCCGACTCCGCCGGAAGACGCGGCCCTTTTGCTCCGCCAGACCAAGGTTCGCCATGCCCGAACTTCGTAAGGATCCCGTCACGGGCCGCTGGGTGATCGTGAATATGGAAAACCCGAAGAAGGCCGGTGATTTCAGCGTCGAGCCGCGCGCGCGCTCGACGAAAATCTGCCCTTTCTGCCCGGGCCATGAGTCCATGACCCCGCCGGAGATCATTTCCTACGGGCGGAAGGCCCCGGCCAAAAATACACCCGGCTGGCAGGTGCGCGTGATCGCCAATAAATTTCCGGCCCTCCGCATCGAGGAGCCGACGGAGAAAAAGAAACTCGGCGTTTACGAGCGGATCGGGGGTTTTGGCGCGCACGAGGTCATCATTGAAAATCCCGACCATGAAAAAGAGATCGGTGATCTGACCCCGGCCGAGGCCGAGCTGATTCTGGCGGCTTATCGCGACCGGTGTCTGGACCTTCGCCGGGACGGGCGCTTTCAATACATTTTAATTTTTAAAAACTACGGCGAGGCGGCGGGGGCGAGCCTCGAACATCCCCATTCCCAGCTCATCGGCCTGCCGATCGTCCCTTCGCGCGTCGCGGGGGAGCTGGAAGGCGGCGCGCGGCACCATGCGCGCGCGCGGCGCTGTATTTTTTGCGACATGCTCGCGCGCGAATCGACCGAGAAAAAACTCACGGTTTTTGAAAACGCGGATTTTACGGCCTTTGAGCCTTTCGCGTCGCGCTTTCCGTTTGAGACCTGGATCCTGCCCCGCGCGCATGGGGCCGATTTCGACGCCGTGACGGACGCCAAGATAAAAACCCTGGCCGAGGCCCTGCAGAAAACGCTCCAAAAGATCAGGGACGCGCTGAAGAACCCTTCCTATAATCTGATGATCCACACCCTCCCGATCCATGGCGGCCGGGCGGACAGTTTTCATTGGCACATCGAGATCATCCCGCACCTGACCCAGGTGGCCGGTTTTGAGCTGGGGACGGGCTTCTACGTGAACCCGACCCCGCCGGAGCTTGCCGCGGACATTCTTAAGAATCATTGAAGCCACTCCTTAACGCTGTTATAATAAACCGTTTATGAAAAATTTTTTGCTCAGAGTTTTCATCAGCGCCGCTTTTTTGGGCCTTCTTTTTTACCTGATCCGTGGCGACATCCCCGAGATTGCCCAGGTCCTCAAACGCCTGAATCGGCCGCTCTGCGCCGTTTCGGTTCTCATTTTTTTGAGTACGGCCGTGGTGCTGGCCCGGCGGCTCGAGCTCATCTTCGCGGCCAAGGACATTCGCCTGGGCCTGAGGGAGACGGTGAATCTCACCTTCGTCGGCTATTTTTTCAATAATTTCCTGCCGACCTCCGTGGGCGGCGACATCGTGAAGGCGATGTGCGTCTCGCGCCTCACGGGAAACGCCGTATCGTCGGTGACGTCGGTTCTCCTCGACCGCCTCTTCGGCCTTTTCACGTTCATTTTTATTCCGGGCCTCAGCTTTCTTTTTTTTCTGAAAGAGATCCGGAATCCCGCGGTGCCGGCGTTGATTTATTCGCTTTTGGCGTCCTCGCTTTTTTGCTTCGTCATCCTTTTTAACCGGGACCTCGCCAGGCGTTTTGGGTTCGTCGAGGTTCTTTTAAACCGGATCGGCATCGGCCCGAAGATCCGGAAAATTTATGACGAGATACACGGATTCCGCCATCACCGGGGCGTGATCGCCGAGGCCATGGCCCTGTCGGTGATCGGCCAGAGTGTCAGCATCGTCGCGCTTTATCTTTTGGCGCGGGCGCTGGGCGCCCAGGCGCCGATCCTTTATTTTTTTCTCCTGGTGCCGGTCGTCCACCTGGTCAGCATGCTGCCTTCTTTGAACGGCCTGGGGATCCGCGAAGGCGCGTACGTTTATTTTCTGACGCCGGTGATCGGGCGCGAATACGCGGCGGCGATCAGCGTCCTGTGGCTGGGACTTTTATTTCTCCTCAGCGTCATCGGCGGGCTTATTTATTTTTTCAGGCATGACTATCACATCCGATTCACGTCACTCGGCAAGGAGGCGACCCCATGAAAAAAATTCTCGTGATCCACGGGCCGAATCTGAATCTCTTGGGCGAGCGCGAGCCCGAGGTCTATGGGCGCGTGAGCATGAAAACCATTGACGCGGCGCTGAAAAAAATGGCGAAGGCGAACGGGGTGGCCGTTGAAATTTTTCAGTCCAATCACGAAGGCGAGATCGTCTCGAAGATCGGAGAGGCCAAACGCAAATTTGACGCGATCCTCATCAACCCCGCCGCTTACACGCACACGAGTGTCGCGATCCGCGACGCCGTCGCGGCCGTCAAACTCCCGACCGTTGAGGTGCACCTCTCCAATATCTACGCCCGCGAGGCCTTCCGCCACGAGTCGCTCGTGGCCCCCGTGGCCACCGGCCAGATCTCGGGCTTCGGGGCGGCCAGTTACGAGCTGGGACTGCTGGCCCTCGTCAAACTTTTATGACGCGGCTCCGCCTCCAAAAACTTTTCGGGCTTTTCCCCAAAAATCAGATCGACGCGCTCCTGGTCAGTTCCTGGCCGAACGTCACCTATCTGAGCGGGTTTCGAAGCATGGAATCCTGGATCGTCGTTTCGCCCGAAGGGCTTTATTTCGTCACGGATTCCCGCTATCTCGAGCAGGCGCGGAAGGAGGCCGGGGGGTTTAAAATTATTCTCCGCGATAAAAAAAATGTCGCCGAAATCGTTTCGGATCTGGCGAATGAAAAAAAATGGAAGACGATCGGATTTGAGGCGGGGATCGCAACGCACGCGTTTTATTTGAGCCTCGTGAAAACTCTCGGGGCCGGACGGTTGAAGGCCACCTTTGATTTGGCGGAATCATTAAGAATAATAAAAGACAGCTATGAGATTAAACTTCTCAAAAAATCGGCTGAAATCGCCGTGAAGGGCTTCCACTATATAAGGAAGGCCGTAAAACCGGGCATGACTGAGCGCGAGGCACAGGGAAAGCTCGAATATTTCACAAAATCCATCGGCTCCGAAAAGCCGGCTTTTGAGTTGATTATCGCCGCCGGCGCGAGGTCCTCGATGCCGCATTGCCAAAGTAACCAAACCCGCATTCGAAACAATGACCTCGTCCTCGTCGACATGGGGGTGGTCCATGAGGGGTACCATTCGGATTTGACCCGCCCTGTTTTTTTAGGTAAAATGAGCGCTTTGCATCAAAAAATTCACGGCATCGTGTGGGAGGCCCAGCGCGCGGGGATTAAAAAGGCGGGGCCCGGCGTGCCGGCAAGCGAGGTAGACGCGGCCTGCCGAAATGTCATCCGAAAGGCGGGTTACGCGGAATATTTTGGGCACGGCACGGGCCACGGGGTGGGGCTCGAGATTCACGAAGCGCCCGGCGTGTCCGGCAAAAGCCGGACCATTCTCAAGCCCGGCATGGTGATCACCGTCGAGCCCGGCATTTATCTTCCCGGAAAGTTTGGCGTCCGCATCGAGGACATGGTGCTCATCACCGAAAAGGGGCGCGAGGTTCTGACAGCCGGTTTGGAGAAGGAAAAATGAGATGTCCATGATCACGACAAGCCAATTCAAAGCGGGCGTCATCATCAAATACAATAACGACCTCTGCGAGATCCTCGAATATCAGCTCGTCAAGATGCAACAGCGCCAGCCGATCGTCCGCACCAAACTCCGCAACATCAAAACCGGGAACGTCCTCGAGCAGGCTTTCCGCTCGGGCGACAAGTTCGAAGACGTGTATCTCGAGGACAAGCCCATTCAGTATCTCTATCACGACGCCGACAAATACCATTTCATGGATTCCGAATCCTACCACGAGGTGGTCGTGGGTTCGGCGATGCTGGGTGAAAAGGCCGATTTTTTGAAGGAAAATTCAGAGGCCACGGGGCGTTTCTCGGGCGACGAACTGATCTCCGTGGAACTGCCGGCCTCGGTGGTTTTGAAGGTCGCCGAAACCGAGCCGGGTGTCCGGGGAGACACGGCCAAAAGCGGCACCAAACCCGCGAAGGTCGAGACGGGCGCGGTCATCAAAGTCCCGCTTTTCGTCAATCCCGGTGAGAATATCCGCGTCGACACGCGCACCGGTCAATACATCGAAAGGGCTTAACGGGTGAATATTAAAGAGATTAAAGAAATGATTCAGCTCATGAATGAGAATAATCTTTCGGAGATTGAGCTCGAGAAAGAGGGGCTTAAAATCCGTCTGAAAAAAGGATCGGGAGGCGTTGTCGAGGAAACCGCTGTTTCCGCCGAGCCCGCTTCCGCGCGCCCGTCTAAAGAGGCTCCGAAGCCGCCGCCCGCCGCGGCGAAGACCGCCGTCAAGTCGCCGATGGTCGGGACCTTTTACGCCGCGCCCGCTCCCGATGCCCCGCCATTCGTTCAGGCCGGTTCCGCCGTGGAAGTGGGGCAGGTGGTCTGCGTGATCGAGGCCATGAAGCTCATGAACGAGATCAAATCCGAAGTGCGCGGAAAGATCGCGGAGATCCTGGTTCACAACGGCGACCCGGTGGAGTTTGGCCAGCCTCTTTTTTTGCTCGAATAATGTTCTCAAAAGTTCTGGTCGCCAACCGCGGTGAAATCGCGCTCCGCATCATCCGCGCCTGCAAGGAAATGGGCGTGCGGACCGTCGCGGTTTATTCCCAGCCCGACGCCAATTCCCCGCACGTGCACCTGGCCGACGAGGCGGTTTGCATCGGGGCGGCGCCGTCTTCGCAAAGTTATCTGAATATTCCGGCCATCATCAGCGCCGCCGAGATCACGGACGTCGACGCGATCCATCCGGGCTACGGATTTTTGGCCGAGAACGCCCACTTTGCGGAAATCTGCGAGTCCTGCCAGATCAAATTCATCGGCCCCTCGCCGTCGGCGATCCGCGCGATGGGCGACAAGATGGCTGCGCGCGAGACCATGCGGAAGATCGGGATCCCCATTATCCCGGGCACGCAGGAGGCCGTGAAAGACAAGGACGAGGCCCTGCGCTTGGCCAAAAAAATCAAGTACCCCGTGATCATCAAGGCCGCGGCGGGCGGCGGCGGGCGCGGCATGCGCGTCTGCCACAACGAAGTGCGCCTGGTGAGCGCCCTCATGACGGCCCAGCAGGAGGCCGAGGCGGCGTTCGGCAATTCCGCGGTCTACATTGAAAAATACATTGAAAAGCCCAAACACATCGAATTTCAAATTCTCGCCGACACGCACGGCCACACGGTCCATTTGTACGAGCGGGACTGCACGATCCAGCGCCGGCACCAGAAACTTTTGGAGGAGGCCCCTTCACCGTCGGTGGACTGGAAGCTCCGGAAAAAAATGGGCGAGGTCGCCGTGAAGGCCGCGCGCGCGGTCAATTACGTGAACGCCGGCACGATCGAATTTCTGCTCGATGACGCGGGCAAATTTTTCTTTCTGGAAATGAACACGCGCGTGCAGGTCGAGCACGGGATCACGGAGCTGGTCACGGGCATCGACATCGTAAAGGAACAGCTCCGCATCGCCGCGGGCGAGAAGCTCTGCATCAAAAAGCAGGACAAGATCCCGCTCCGGGGCCACGCGATCGAGTGCCGCATCAACGCCGAAGACCCGGCGAATGATTTTGTGCCGTCTCCCGGCCGGATCGAGCGCTATCACGTGCCGGGCGGGCCGGGGGTCCGCATCGACAGCCACGCGTACGCGGGCTACACGGTTCTGCCTTTTTACGATTCGATGATCGGCAAGCTCATGACGGTCGGGCGCAACCGCGGCGAGGCGATCGGCGTCATGCAGAGGGCGCTCGACGAATTCATCATCGAACCGATCAAGACGACGATCCCCATTCACCGCGAGATTTTGAAGAATCCCGTGTTTCGCCGCGGCCAAATGCACACCGATTTCATCCCGCGAATGATGGGCGAGTGGGTAGAAAAGGAGAAATAAAATGAAGATAGGCATTTTGACGGGCGGCGGGGATTGCCCCGGGCTGAATCCGGTGATCCGCGCGGTGGTGCGAACGGCCCTTTTGAACCATGAGGAGGTCGTGGGCATCCGGAACGGGTGGAAGGGTCTTGTCGAGAATGAAACGCTTCCGCTCGACGCCAAAGCCGTGTCGGGCATTTTGCACCGCGGCGGCACGATCCTGGGCACGAGCCGCACGAATCCCTATAAAGAACCCGCCGCGCTCGAAAAATTGAAAAAGAATTTTAAAAATATCGATTCACTCATCGCCGTGGGCGGAGAAGACACGCTCGGCGTGGCCGCCAAACTTTTTAAGGAGGGTTTCAAGGTGGTCGGCGTGCCCAAAACCATCGACAACGATCTGTCGGGCACGGATTTCACGTTCGGTTTCGACACCGCGGTGAATATCGCCATGGACGCCGTCGACCGCCTGCACAGCACGGCCGAGAGCCATCGCCGCATCATGGTGGTGGAGGTGATGGGACGCCACGCGGGATGGATCGCGCTTCACTCCGGCATCGCCGGCGGCGCGGACCTCATCTTGATCCCCGAGGTGCCGATCAAAATAGATGAAGTCACCGAGTCTATTAAAAAAAGGATCGCGCGCGGAAAAAATTTCAGCATCATCGTCGTCGCCGAGGGCGCCAAATTTGACGGCAACGAAGTGACTTTGGAGAAAAAACTCGACGCCTTCGGGCACGTGCGTCTGGGCGGCATCGGCGAGCTTCTGGCCAGGCGAATCGAGGAAGCGACGGGCTTCGAGACGCGCGTGACGGTTTTGGGGCATGTTCAACGCGGCGGTAGCGCCACGGCGTTTGATCGGGTGCTGGGTTCGCGGTTCGGCCAGAAGGCGGTTGAGCTCGTCCGCAAGGGCCAGTTCGGCCAGATGGTCGCGCTGAAGGCCAACGAGATCGTCTCGGTCCCGATCGAGACGGCCGTCGGGAAACTGAAGACCGTCGACAAGGCTTTTTATGAAATGGCGCGCACTTTTTTTGGTTAAAAAATGAGAGACCTGATCGTCAAAAGCATCGAAGAAAACATCGCCGCGAAAAAAGCGGTGCTGGCCCAGCTTGTCCCGTCAATCGAAAAAGCGGCGAATCTCGTCGTGAAGGCGCTCCAAAACGGCAATAAGATCCTGTTTTTCGGGAACGGCGGATCGGCCAGCGACAGCCAGCACCTGGCGGCGGAGTTTGTCGGGCGTTACGAAAAAGAGCGGCGGGGATTGGCCTCGGTCGCGCTCACGACCGATACGTCCATTTTGACCGCGGTGGGCAACGATTACGGTTTTGAAAAAATTTTTGAGCGGCAGGTCGAGTCACTCGGACGGCCGGGGGACGTGGCGGTCGGCCTTTCGACGACGGGCAATTCCAAAAACGTGGTGCGCGGACTCGCCAGGGCCAAGGCGCTGGGACTGGTGACCATCGCGCTCACGGGGCGCACGGGCGGCGAGCTGAAAAATCTGGCGGACCTTTCGCTCATCGTCCCGTCGCAAAAAACGTCGCGCATCCAGGAATGCCACATCCTCATCGGCCACATCATCTGTGAACTCGCGGACACGCATTTTTGATGGATTCCAAAATAAAATCCCCGCAAAAACTCTCCCGGCTTCTTTCCCGGCTCCGGAAAAAAAGGAAAAAAATCGTTTTCACGAACGGCTGTTTTGACCTGCTTCACGTCGGGCACATCCGCTATTTGCGCCGCGCCCGCGCCCTCGGGGATCTTCTGGTCATCGGGCTCAACACCGACAAATCCGTGAGGGCCCTGAAAGGTTCCGGAAGGCCCCTGACGGCGCAGGGCGACCGCGCGGAGATCCTGAGCGCTCTGGCGTGCGTGGATTTCGTGACTTTTTTTCCGGAAAAAACGCCCGAGCGGCTGATCCGCGCCTTGCGCCCGGATATTTTGGTGAAGGGCGGGGACTGGAAAAAAGAGCGGATCGCGGGCGGCCGCTTCGTCGAGTCCTACGGGGGAAAGGTTCGATCCCTGCCGTTTATTCCGGGCCGCTCGACGACGGGTCTCCTCGATAAGATCAAAAAATTTTGATGACCCGCCGCCAGGTCCTGCGGATTCTCGACGCGAACCTGAACCGTTCGCGCGAAGGCCTGCGGGTTTGTGAAGAGATCGCGCGCTTTGTTCTCGAAGACGCGCCCCTGACGCGGGCCTTAAAAAAAGCGCGGCATGCCCTGAGTAAAGAAATCGGGCGGTTGCCCGTCGGCGTATCCGAGCTTTTGGCCGCGCGCGATGTCGCGCGGGACGTCGGAAAAGGGCCTTCGCCCCTTGAAAGCGGGAGGACCGGCGCCTGGGATCTTTTTTCGGCCAACATCGAGCGCGCGAAAGAATCGCTCCGGGTTTTGGAAGAGGCCTCAAAAATTTTGGATAAAGATTCCGCCGCGCGATTCAAGGCGCTCCGTTTTAAAATTTATGCCATTGAAAAAAAATCTCTGCCGAAATTGGAAACTCTACGTCATCACCGACCCCGGTGCGCTCAAAGCCGCGTCGATTGAAGGGGCCGTCCGCCTGGCCGTCGAGGGCGGGGCAAGCGCGGTTCAATTGCGCGACAAAAAAGCGTCGAATGCCGAACTCATTAGTCTCGCGAAAAAACTGCTCGCGATCACGCGGCCGAAGGGCGTGCCGCTCCTCGTGAACGACCGCGCGCTCGTGGCGAAACTTTCCGGCGCGGACGGCCTGCATCTGGGACAGGGGGACGGGTCGCTCGCCAAGGCGAGGGCCCTTTTGGGCGAAGAGGCCCTCATCGGCCGCTCGACGCACAGCCCCGAACAGGCGCTTGCGGCGGAAAAAGACGGTTTTGATTACATCGGAGTCGGGCCCGTCTTCGCGACGCCGACCAAACCCGGCGCCCAGCCGGTGGGTTTGGAGCTCGTGCGTTTTGCGGCGGCGAATGTCCGGATCCCCTTTGTGGCGATCGGCGGCATCGATGCCGGAAATATCCGGCAGGTGTCCGAGGCCGGCGCCAAAACGGTGGCCGTGGTGCGCGCGGTTATGTGCGCGGAAGATCCCAAACGCGCCGCCGAAGATTTGAGGAAGCGATTAAAATGAAATCGGAAAGAATACTCGCCGTGGGCTCCGTCGCGCTCGATTCGGTGGAAACCCCTTTTGGAAAAGTAAAGGACACGCTGGGAGGCTCGGCGAGTTTTTTTGGCGCCGCCGCGCGATTCTTTGCGCCGGTGTCGCTGGTCGCGGTGGTGGGGGAGGATTTTCCGAAGAAGCACCTGCGGCTTTTGGAAAAATGCGGGGTGGACATCGGAGGCATCGAGACGGCGCGCGGAAAAACTTTTCGCTGGCGGGGGTTTTACGATTATGACCTCAACAACGCCCGCACCCTCAAAACCGAGCTCAACGTTTTTCAGTCGTTCAAACCCAGGCTCTCCCCGGAGCATCGCGCCAGCCGCATTGTGTTTCTCGCGAACATCGACCCGGACATCCAGCGCGCGGTCTTGGACCAGGTCCGAAACCCGAGCCTCGTGGCCTGCGACACGATGAATTATTGGATCGAACACAAAAAGAAAAGTCTTCTGAAGCTTCTGGCGAGGGTGGATATTTTTCTCTGCAATGACAGCGAGGCGCGCGAGCTTTCGGGCGAATACAACCTGATCAAAGCCGCGCGGGGGATCTTGGCGCGCGGGCCGAGGCTCGCGCTGATCAAAAAAGGGGAGCACGGCGTTTTATGTTTCTCCCAAAATTCCCTTTTTTCGGTGCCGGCTTATCTGCTCGAGAAAATTTTCGACCCGACGGGCGCGGGCGATTCCTTTGCCGGCGGATTTTTGGGCTATGTGTCCAAGTCGCCGAATCTGAGCGAGAGAGTGGTGCGCCGCGCGGTGATTTACGGGACGGTGCTCGCTTCCTACAATGTCGAGAGCTTTAGTCTCAGTCGCCTCGCGCGCCTGACTCCGGCGGAGATCGCCGGCCGGTACAAAGAATTTCAGAAGCTGACGCGGTTTTGAATTTTGCGGGTGTAGTTCAGTGGTAGAATGAAAGCTTCCCAAGCTTTAGATGTGGGTTCGATTCCCATCACCCGCTTTTTAATTTTAACCATAGGAATCAAAGAGAGCCGCGGCGCGGAATGAGTCCCTTGAATTGCAAGAGATTTTTTTGGGTGTTCGTCGTTGCGGCGATTATTTTTTTGACGGGTTGCGCCCGGACAAGGTATCATAGCCCTTCGCCGTCCGCTCCGCCGGCGTTTGAGCCGGAGCCGGCGCAAAATTGGGCCGCTGAGCGCCAGTCCTTTATCTGGCCGGTGAAGGGGACCCTCGAGGTCCCCTTCGGCGCCAAGGACGAGGGGGTCACGACCAAGGGCGTTTGGATGCGAACGCCGGCGCGCGAAGCGCCCGTGGCGGCCGCGCGCGACGGCGTGGTGTCTCTGGTCGATGAAAAGTTTGGAAGTTTCGGGAAAACCGTGATTGTGGAACACCGCGATCATTGGGCCACGGTCTACGCGGGAAATTCCCAGATCCTGGTCGGGGTGGGGCAGAAGGTTCGTCAAGGTGAATGGATCGCCCGCGCGTCGCGGCTTTATTTTGAAATCAGAAAAAATTCGAAAGCGGAAAATCCGGTAGCTTATGTTCAGTGACCCCGTTGTCGGCGGCGATTTCTTCGGCCGCCAGGCGATTCTTGATCTCTTGGTCAAGCGCGCCAAGGCCCTCCGGTCGGGCTATCGCCAGAATGTCGCGATCATCGGCCATCAGCAGATGGGCAAGACCTCGATCCTCCGCCAGTTTTTGCATCTTCATCCCGACCCCGAAACCCTGGCCATGTATGTCGAGATCAAGCTCCAGGCGCTGGATTATTTTGTCGACCAGTTCACGCGCGCGCTCCTTTTTCAGGTGCTCATTCAAAAGGAAAAAGTCGATTCGACGGAGTCGCTTGAAAATCTCGCTGCCAAGGCCGCTCCCCTGATCCCCAAAACCGTCGAGCGCATCCACGAGATCGCGGGCCTCCTCAAACAGCGTCACGCCGAAGAGGCGTATTCGAAACTGTTCGCGCTCACGTCGATCGTGAAAGAGGAGACGGGGAAAAACTGCATCGTGATCCTGGATGAATTTCACCGTCTGGGCGAATTCGGGATCCGCAGCGCCTTTTCCGATTTCGGGAAGCGGATCATGGTCCAGAAGGAGACGATGTACGTTTTGGCCAGCTCCTCGTTTTCCGCCAGCCGGAAAATTCTGGCCGAGAAACTGGCCCTGCTCTTCGGAAATTTTGAGCGGATCTATCTCGAACCGTTTGACTTCGGCACGTCGTTTGATTTCATCGACAAGGGCCTTCTGCCCGCGCGCATTCCGCGGCCCTTAAAATATTTCCTGGCCGCGCTCACGGACGGCCACCCGTTTTTTCTCCGGACGGTTGTTTCCAGGGTCCGGGAATTGGCGGCGGCCAAGGCCGAGGCGGAAGTTTCGCGCCAAACGCTCGCGGAGACGCTCGCCCAGCTTTTGTTCGAATCGCAGGGCGTTCTTTACCAGTATTTTCTGACGCTCATTTCTCCGTGGATGCGCTCGGACGTGCGGGGCAGTCAGATTTTAATTTTAGTCGAGCTGGCCAAAGGCAAGAGCCGGCTGAAGGACATCGCGCGGGCGGTGAACCGCGGCCAAAAGGAAACTTCCGCCCAAATCAAGGAGCTCATGGAGTACGAGCTTGTCGTGAAAACGGGCGTTTTTTACCGGTTTCACAATAAGATCTTCAAGTTTTGGCTGAAAGAGGTTTATGAGAAAAAAGAACTCTCGCTTTTGGGCACGGTCGGCAAGCGCGAGGAATTCCTGTCTTCGATGGATGAAAAATTTTCCGAGTTTGAGACACTGCTCGGAATGGATCCCTCGGACCGTCTTTTAAGCCTTTTTGGGTCTTTCCAAAATGACCTCGTCGAATTCGGCGAGAAAAAAAGAAAACTGCCCCACTTCACCGAGATCTTAAAAACAGAGCCGGCCGCGAACCCCGTGCGGGGCTCCGCGCGCGAGATCATCGCCCGCGGTCACGGCCGCTGTTGGGTCTGCAAGGTCGTCGAAGAAAAGGCGGGCGAGAAAGACGTTTTGTCGCTCGTTTCCGGACCAAAGAAGTCGGGCACCGTGCCCACGCGCGTCTTTATCGCGCTGGGGGGGTTGGATGAAAACGCGAAGCTTTTGGCCAAAGAGAAGAAAATTTTTACGCTCGGCCTGTCGCGGGTCAATCTCCTGATGGATGTTTACGGCCAATCCCCGATCATGAACACTTACAGGGAATGTGACGAAGCAAAAAAACTTTCATAACATTGACCGCGTCTGGATGGAAAAAGAGGAGCGGCGAACGCTCGCTCCCTACGCCAACCGGAGCGCCGAAAGCCGCGGCCGCCTTTATCCCGAGCCCGAACACCCTTATCGCACGGCCTTTCAAAGAGACCGCGACCGCATCATTCACAGTTCCGCTTTCCGCCGCTTGGAATACAAAACCCAGGTGTTCGTCAATCACGAAGGGGACTATTACCGCACGCGCCTGACGCATTCCCTCGAGGCCAGCCAGATCGCCCGCGTGTTGGCCAAGACGCTGGGCCTCAACGCCGATCTCGTCGAGACGATCACGCTCGCCCACGATTTGGGGCACACGCCGTTCGGGCACGCGGGCGAGGACGAACTGCGCGAGCTCATGAAAGACCACGGGGGATTTGACCACAACCTGCAAAGCCTGCGCATCGTGGATTATCTGGAAGAGCGCTACCCGGGTTTTCGGGGGCTGAACCTCACCTACGAATCGCGCGTCGGTCTCTTCAAGCACCCGGAGCTTGCGGCCGAGGCCCGCGCCCGCGGGATGGGGCCGTTCGAACCTTTTAAGTCGCCCTCTCTCGAGTCCCAGGTCGTGGATATTGCCGACGAAATCGCGTATGATAATCACGACATCGACGACGGCCTGGCCTCGGGCCTCCTGGACGAGAGGGAACTCGACCGCGTGGAGCTTTGGAGATCCGTCAAAAAAAAGATCGGGATCTCTTCGAGTCTAAAGGCCGAGGTGAGACGCTATCAGGTGATCCGCTCGCTCATCAATCTCGAGGTGACGGATCTTTTGCTTCAATCGCAAAAAAATATCCGCCGGTCGGGCATCCGAAGCGCGGGAGAGGCCATGCAGGCCGGCCGTTTTCTTTTATCGTTCGGCGCCCCCGTCAAGGCGCGGAGGGAAGAGCTGAGAAATTTTCTCAAAGAGAAACTGTACCGGCACTACCGTGTGGTGCGGATGAGCGACAAGGCGCGCCGTTTTATCCGCGCCCTTTTTCAGGTGTACCTGGCGCGCCCGGAGCAACTGCCTCCGGGAAGCCAAAAACGATTGAAAAAAGAGGGCGCCCATCGCGTGATCTGTGATTACATCGCCGGCATGACGGACCGTTACGCGCAAGGCGAGTACAAAAAATTTTTCGAACCTTTTGAAAAAGTATGAACAAGGTCACCGCGCGCGATAAAGAGATATTCGAAAATTTCCTGCGCCAGATGCCTCTTCAAAAACTGCGGCGGGATTACGGCGCCCTCCTGGGCGAGGCCGCCTGGTGGGTCTTCAACGGGTCAAGCGGGCGCGCGGATTCGTTCACGCGGAAATTTTTAAAAATCCTTCGAAAGAAAATGGGGGAGACCCGGCCCTTTTCTTTCGAGGAGCCGAAGGGCCGGCGCCATTTTTGCATCCCGCTTGTGGCAGAGTCGCGCGCGATCGGCGTTTTGGGTCTGAGCGGTTTTTCCAAAGGCGCGCGCCAGGAGCTTTTGAATATTTTGGCGCACCACGTCGACCTCCTGGTTCAAAATTCGGCGAAGGCCGAGGAGCTGGGCCGCCTCTCGGCCACGATCCGCCCGCGCGCGGTGGCCCTGTCGACGGTGCACACCGTGCACCGGATCATCAATTCGACCCTGAACCTGAATGAACTCATGTCGCGTTTGGCGCACCTGACCGCGCAGGTCCTGCGCGTCCAGCGCTCGGCGATTCACCTGGTGGAGCAAAAGACGCTGGTTTGCAAGGGGCGTGTCGGCTATCCCAAAAATAAGCCCGCCTCCGCCCGGATCGCCTGGGGAAAAAAGACAGAAGGTTCGGTGGCGAAGACCGCCAACGTGATTTTTAGAAAAAGGCTTTTGTGCGTACCGCTCATCGACGAGGACGTGATCGGGGTGATGACGGTCTCCCGCAAAAAGGACCGGAAGGATTTCAATTATTTTGATTTGGAAATTCTGACGACCCTTGCCGAAGAGGCCGTGATCGCCGTGAAAAACGCCCAGCTTTATGAGGAGCAGAAAAAAGTGACCCTCGGCACGATCCGGTCGCTGGCGGTGATCCTGGGCTCGCGCGTGACCCACTCCCTTCCCACCGAGGCGTTTTTGAGACTCGTCCTCGGCGTGGCGGGGCATTTGAGGCTCGGCGAAGAAGAGACCCAGGCGCTTCATTACGCGGCCCTTCTCAAGGATACGGCGAAAGTCGGGATCCCCGAATCCATTTTGAAAAAACCGGCCAAGCTCACCGGCGAGGAATACCTGAGCCTGAGAGAGCACCCGATCAAGGGCGCCAAGATCGTCCAGTCGTTCGAAAGCCTGAAGCCGGTGGCGCCGATCATCCTTTATTCGCGCGAAAAATACGACGGCACCGGCTACCCCGAGGGCTTGAAAGGGGAGAAGATCCCGATCGGGGCGCGGATCCTGGCCGTCGTGAACGCGTTTGAGGCGATCGTGATGGGCAGGCCCTACCGCAACCAGTCGTCGATAGACGAGGCGCTCGAAGAAATCTCGCGCAACGGCGGGACTCAGTTTGATCCCAAGGTCGTGGAGGCGTTCGTGAAGGTGGTTCAGAAAGAAAATGTCCGCCGGCTCTTGAAAAAGAAATGAAGACAAGGTTTTGGGCGGGCGTTTTTGCGGCAACTTTTCTCGCGGCTGTTTTTTTGAATGGCCGTCTGACTGATTTTTTCTTTTCCAGGTGGCTCAGCGGTCAATCGCATCTCGATGTCCGGGTGTCGGGCGTCATTTTGAAAAATTGGCCGGTTTTAAGTTTTGGCTCTTTGCAGATTCGGGGCAGGGACGGCAGGGTCTGGGCGAGCGCCCGGTCGGGATTCATTCGATCGGGAAAAGGCGGGCACACCGTCCGGCTGGGGGATGCCCTCCTTTATGAGAAAGCGTTCGGGAGCCCCTTTTTAAAATTTCTTTCGCCGGGTTCGGCAAGCCTGCGCGTCAAGGGCGGGTTTCTTTTGCGCGCGGGGCGCGTGGTGAAGGCGCACGCGCTGGTTTCTTTGCCGGAGGATTTCTTAAAACGCCTCCCGGGCCGTTTTTCTTCAAAGGTCATTCCGGTTCGGGGGATGCCTCGATCCGTCCGGGTCGTGTACGGGGGACAGGTTTTGGAGATCGCCGGAGCGCGCACGCCTTTTTTTAGGGCCCAGTGGAGCGGCGTTGGAAACTAAACCCCAGGAAAATCAGCAGGAACTTTTTCTGGAATTCTCACCGGAGGCCAAGCCGCCGGACCGGTTCCCCTCTTTACGGAAAACGCAAAAACCGATCCTGATCAGCACGCATCTCGAGCAGTTGATCCTCGCGGGGATTTTGACGATCCTCGCCCTCTGCCTGATTTTTTTTCTCGGGGTGTTGAGGGGCAAGTCCCTGCGGCCGGCGGCATCCTTGCGATTGCCGGCGTCTCTGCCCGCCACGCCTCGGACGGCGGCCCCGGCCGTTTCTGTTTCGCCTCACGCCCTGCCGACGCAAAATGTAGCCGCCAGTCCGGCGCCGCCCGTCATGATCGTCCCGGATCCGAACAAGCCCTACACGATTCAGCTGGTGACTTATAAAAAGAAAGAGATCGCGGAAAATGAGACGGCGCTTTTACGCCGTCAGGGATTTTTTTCGGCCATCATCCCGAGTGGCGAATATTATCAGGTGTGCGTCGGACAGTACGCCGATAAGGCGGAGGCTGCGAGGGATTTGAAGACCTTTTCCGCCCGCTATCGGGATTGTTATTTGAGAAGGCGTTAGCGCTTGGATTTGGGGCCGGAAATGTGGTATATTGTGGCTTCAAATTGAAAGGGGTTTTGCATGTCCATTCATTCCAGTTTACGCAGTGGCGGTAAAGGCAGAAAGCACCGCTCCGTTCTGAAACGCTATGAACGCCTTAAGTCATTGAAAGAAAAAGGGTTATGGGATGAGACAAAATCGGTTTTGGGCATCCCGAAAGTCAAGATGCAGAGGATCAAGGTGAAGAAAGAAAAAACAGCGGCCACCCCCGCCGAAGGCGGAGCCGCGGGCGCCCCGCCCGCACCCGCCGCGCCGGGCACCTCCGCAGGCAAGGCCGCCTCCGCCGAAACCTCTAAAAATCAGAAAAAATGAGCCCGGTTTCGATCGAAGAGTTTAAAAAGATCGATCTCCGGATTGCCAAGATTCTCGAGGCGGAAGACATTCCCGGGGCGGACCGGATTTGGAAATTGAAGGTCGACGTGGGCGCGGAAAAAAAGACGATCGTGGCCGGCATCAAGGCTTTTTATTCAAAGGAGTCGCTTGTGGGAAAAAATGTCGTCCTCGTGAACAATCTCGCGCCGTCGGTGATTCGCGGCGTGGAATCCCAGGGAATGCTTCTGGCCGCAAAGGACGCGGCCGCTCCGGGCCAGGCGCCGGCCCTCACTCTTTTGACGGTCGACAAAGAGCTTCCGCCGGGAAGCGTGGTCGGCTAAAAGCCGGTGCGCGCCCTTCAGGTCCGTTTAAAGGATCGATCCTATCCCATTTTTGTCGGCCGGGACATTCTCTCGCGCGCGGCCGATGTCCTGAATAAAGTCAAAATTTCCCAAAAACACGCGATCGTGGTTTCTCAAAAAGAGATCGCGGCCCATTGCCAGTGGCGGCTCACCGATGCGCTCGCGAAAGGCGGCGTCGAGGCCGCTTTTTTTCTGACACCCGCGGCTAAAAGTTCCGAGGCGGCCAAATCGCAGGGCACGTATTTCAAATTGATCAAACAACTCGCCCTACTGGACGGAAAAGGCAGGTCCGTTTTTCTCATCGCGCTCGGCGGGGGAGTGATCGGAGACCTGACCGGTTTTGCGGCGGCGGTTTATCGCCGGGGCATTCCCTACATTCAAATCCCCACGACCCTCACGGCGCAGGTGGACTCCGCGATCGGCGGGAAAACCGGCATTGACTTGCCGGAGGGCAAAAATCTTCTCGGGGCGATCTACCAGCCGCGCGCGGTCCTGAGCGACACGGCTCTTCTGGACACCCTGCCGGACAGGCATTGGAGCGACGGGTTCGCGGAGGTGATCAAGTACGGCGTCATCCGGGACGCGCGGCTATTTTCCATTCTCGAAAAAAACGGGAAAGAGGGCATCAGAAAAAATCACCGTCTTCTGGAAAAGGTGATCCTGCGCTGTGCGCGGATCAAGGCGCGGATCGTCTCCGAGGATGAATGGGACAAAAAGGACATCCGGATCGTTCTCAATTTCGGTCACACGGCGGGGCATGCGATCGAAGCGGCCTCGCGGTTTTCACGGGAGGTGACGCACGGCCAGGCCGTGGCCGTCGGGATGCTCATCGCCTCGGACATCGCCGACTCGCTCGGCGTTTTGAAAGACAAAACGCTCACCGGGCGCCTTGAAAAGACACTGCTCAAGTTTGACCTGCCGCTCTTCTACAAAGGTCTCTCGACCGAGGCCCTGTTTCGGGCGATGGGGTATGACAAGAAAAAGACGGACAGCGGCAAGAACCGCTTTGTCCTGCCGGTCACGATTGGGAAAACCGCCGTCGTGTCGGACGTCCCGACGGACGTCTTGACAAAGGCTTTGGAAAAAAGAAGGAATTAATCGGCGGACTGAAGGACGATCGGTTCGCCCTGGTAGTCGAGACTGACCTCGCGTTCGGAAATGCTCACCACCCTCGCCCCCTGAATCCTGTCTCCCACTTTTGCGACGCGTTTGTTGATGATGCAGAAGGATTCCTGGCGAGAAAAAACGATCCCGCTGAGGGCCAAATACGGCTTCTGGATCTGCATGGGAGAACTCGGCTGGGCAAGCGGCGATTCCTCGACGCTGAACTGCGCCTGGTGCGTCACGACTGCCGGCAAAACGGCCGGCGGGGCGGTCACGGGAATATTTTGCTGAAGAGAAATCTGGCGCGGGTTGGGCGAGCCACCCGCCGCGTGGCTGGGGACCTGATTGCGGTAGGGCCTCGAGAAAAGCGGGGCGATGATGGGGGCGGTGATGAGAACCAAAACCAAAATCACAAAGACCGGGCCCCAGTTAAAATTTGAGGTCCTTTTGGAATAGGCCATTCCGATAGACCCCAAGGCCGCGCCGGGTTTGGCGACCGAGAAACTTTCACGGTGTTGAGAGGCCTTTTTCAAGGCCTCGTTGATGATGCTCATAACGAAACGCCTCCTTCGATTTCCACGATCGATTTTTTCACAATCTCGGCATTGATGGAACGGGTCTCCAGGACAAAGGCCATTAAAAGAGATTTGTCGCAGACATTGTTGATGAGCCGCGGGATGCCCGCGGAATATTTAAAAATTTCCTCGTAGGCATCGGCGTCAAAAAAAGGCCCCGCGCCGTTGGAGCCGGCCTGATTCAGGCGGTGCGTGATGTAGAGCGGGACCTCTTCCTTGTCGAGCGCTTTGATGTGGTAGCGGATCGCGATCCGCTGGCGGAGCTGGCGCAGATGGGGGAGCTCGAGCTTCTGGCGCAGTTCGGGCTGGCCGACCAGAATGATCTGAAGCAATTTTTCATTTCCCGACTCGAGATTGGACAGCATGCGGATCTGTTCGAGGATTTTGGCGCTCAGATTCTGCGCCTCGTCGATGATGAGGACCACGTTGTTTCCCAGGCCCAACTGCTGGATCAAAAACCGGTTCAACTCCGAAAAAAGCGAGCCTTTGTTTTTTTGGCGGGCCTCGATCCCCAGATCCTCGACGATGGTCTGCATGAGCTGGAGGCCGGAGAGATTGGAATTAAAGATAAACGCGGTCTTTGTCTTTTCATCGAGCTGATTGAGGAGCGCCCGGCAGAGCGTGGTCTTGCCCGCGCCGATTTCACCCGTGATTTCAATGAAACCGACGCGTTCTTTGATGCCGTAGAGAAGGGAGGAAAGCGCCTCTTTGTGCCTCCGGCTCAAAAACAGGAAGGAAGGGTTGCTCGTCAGCGAAAATGGTTTTTGCTTTAACGCAAAGAATTGCTCGTACATGGGTTAGAGGCATTCTAGCAACCGGAAAACCGGTTGTAAAGGAAAAACGGGGTTGACACCCGATTCCTTTTCGCATATGATGATGAGGAAAGTTGAGAAAAAGCGCTTAGAAAGGAGTGACGATGTCCAAAAATTTTTTAAGGAGTTTGAGGGCCGTGTGCGCGGGGCTTTTTCTCATGTCTTTTTGCGCGACCGCGTTCGCCCAGGATCCCTTCAGGAAGCTCGGCAGGGGCGTGGCCAATGCCCTGACCGGCTGGGTCGAGTTGCCTAAAAATATTTATTCGACGAGCAAGGAATCGAACGCCTTTGCCGGCATGACGCTGGGCCTGGCCAAGGGGGCCGGCATGTCGATCGTCCGGACGGGGGCGGGCATCTATGAGATCGTCACGTTTCCCTTCCCACTGCCTGAAAATTACAAGCCTGTCTTAGAGCCCGAGTACGTTTTTTAGGCGGCTCTCCTTCCCCGATGACTGAACGACGCAGATATTTACGGTTTAACACTCCGCTCGAATTGGAATACCGCACGCTGACGCTGAATCCCATTTTTGGAAAGGCGCTGGCCAAGGATTTGAGCAAAGAGGGCCTGCGGTTTGAGTTAAAACAGTCCCTGCCGCCCGGCACGGCGGTGGAAATTTCCTTGAATGTTCCCGGCGACAACCTCCCCGTTTTCGCCACGGGCAAAATCGCCTGGGCGGACGGTCTGGACGCCGGCGTGCGGCTCACGAAGATCAGTCACGAAGACCGCGCGCGGCTTTTGGAACACGCGTACCGGGAGTGGTTGAAAAGTTTTAAACGCATCCGCGAGGGGACCCTTTCTTGATCGAGAAACGCAAGTTCATCCGGCTGAATGCCCCGATCGGCGTGACCTACAAAGTGATCACGGGGAATAAGGCGGAGGCGATTCATCTTTCGCTGGTCAAGAATATCAGCGGAGGGGGCGTGCGGATCGCGGCGAAGGACCTTTTGAAAAACGGGGACCTGCTGGATTTGAAAATTCAGATCCCGCATTTGCGCGACCCGATCCACGCCATCGGAGAAGTCGTGTGGTTTTCCGAAAGGCGGGAAGGGGAGCGTGATTTGAAAGAGGCGGGCGTGCGTTTTCGGGACATCGAGGCGTGCGACCTGCATTGCATTCTGGAATACGTGCACACGATCGGCATCGGCTAAATAAAGAAGGCGAGAGGAAAAAATGGCGGAAGAAACGGCAGTCAAGGAAAAGAAACCCAAAAAGAAAAAATCGTGGCCGACCAACTGCGTCCAATCGAACAAGCGCATCCGGCGGAAAGACTGGTATTGCCGGAACGGCAAATATTTTGCCAATAAAAAAGCATTTAAGCTTTACCAGGAGGCTCAAGCCGTCGAGAAGGCCAAGAAGGCGGCTGAGGCGGCCACGGCCGCCGAAGCGGCCAAGGCCCAGGCTCCACCGGCGCCGGAAGAAAAACCCGCCTCATGAGCGAGGCCGATTGCCTTTTTTGTAAAATCGCGGATCGGGAAATTCCCAGCACCGTGGTTTACGAAAGCGAATCGGTTTTAGGTTTCAACGACATCCGTCCTCAAGCTCCGGTCCATATTTTATTCATGCCCAAGCGCCACATCTCCGGCATCCACGAAGTCACCGCTCGAAACGTCGGAGAGGCAGGCGCCCTCCTGTTGGCCGCCAATGAGGTGGCCCGCGAGAAGGGCTTGTCGGAAGCCGGTTACCGGCTCGTGGTCAATTGCAAAGCCGACGGCGGCCAAACCGTCGACCATCTTCACCTGCATCTTTTGGGCGGGCGAAGAATGACCTGGCCTCCCGGGTAAAATTTTCGATGCGGATACCCAAGCCCATCCTCGACCGCCGGCGCGCCCTGCGCATCCGGGAGAGCCTTCCGTTTCAGATCGGCCACAAGGATTACGAGTGCCAGGCCGTCAGCATCAACATCAGCTCCAGCGGCATTTATTGTCTGGTGGACCGGAATATTCCGGTGATGACTCAGCTGGACTTGTGCCTTTTTCTACCGTCGGTCGAAAAGAAACGCGCCAAGAAAATCGAGTTAAGAGGCGTGGTGGTCCGGAGGGAAAAACAGGCCGCCACCGGTAAATTTTTCATCGCGATTTATTTTTCGCGGGCCAAACCCGTCGATCGGGAGTTTTTGGAGAAATACATTCTTCAACGCCTGAAAAAATAAAAGGAGACAGAATCGACAAGGCCGCTCTTTTATCCCATTGCCCCCTTTTTTCCGGCTTGAGCCAATGGGAACTCAAGTCCATCGGCGGGCTCATGCGCCTGGTCGAATACAAAAAGGACGAGGTCGTTTACCGCGAAGGCGCCGAAGGCGGAAATTTTTACATCATCGTCTCGGGCCGGTTTGAGGCCTTTTCCTCCTCCGCCGGCCGGCAAAAAACGCTCGCGTATCTGCGGCGCGGGGATTATTTCGGCGAGATGTCGCTTTTGTCGAGCGAACCCCACTCGGCGACTTTGCGCGCGCTCTCCGATTCGATTCTTCTCGAATTAAAAAAAGAAGACTTCAAAAAAACCATCGAACACAACGCCACCGTGGCGCTGGAACTCGGCCGCAGGCTGAGCTCCCGCCTCCGGGGCGGCGGCTCGCGCACCCTTTTTAAGAACGACGTGATCGGCGTTTTGGATCGTCCGCAGTGGGCGGGGGCGGAGGCGTTTTCGTTTCGTTTGGCCGCCGACCTTTTTCGCGAAACCCATCAGAAAACCATCCTGCTCGATCTGCGCCTCGATGCGGCCTCTCCGGCCGACCCTTCTCTAAAGGCCGTGTCCTTCAGGAATCTTCAAAATATTGAAAACGCGCCTCCCGAACTGCTTTCGCCGAACCTTGTCGCGCATCCGGCCGGTTTTCAGGTGCTCACCATTCTCCGGGACGGAAAGGATTCCTTTCGGGAGGAGGGGATCCCTTTGATTTTCAACCATCTGGCGATGGAGCACCGCTTCATCGTGGTCTGCCTGCCGCGCGTTTTGGACGAGACCGCCATGAAAGTGTTCACCCAATCGGATTCCATTTACGTCGTGACCGACAGCGATCTGTCCAATATCAACGAAACCAAGGAGATGCTCGCGGACATCGAGAAGGCCTCCTCGCTGTCGGCGGATAAAATATCGGTGGTCATCCACGAAGTGCTTTTGGGGATGCGCACGACCCGCAGTGTTCGAAAGGAATTGTTCGGCGACAAGCCCTGCTTTTCGCTTCCCCCCGTTCAGGATGAAGAGCACGCGCGTGTCGTGCGCTACATCGCGCGGAAGGTGAGCAACTCCCTTGTGGGTCTGGCGCTGGGCAGTGGCGCCGCGCTCGGACTCGCGCACATCGGCGTTTTGAAAGCGCTCGAACGGGAAAAAATTCAGGTCGACATGATCGCCGGCTCGAGCATTGGCGCCCTCATCGGCGCCCTATACGCGGTCGGCCTCTCGGCCGGTCAGGTCGAGCAGGCGGCGCTCGAGATCAACAGCCCCTTTCGCATCATGCGGCTCATGGACCCCAGCCTCTGGCCTTTTCACGGGCTCATCCGCGGCCGGAAGGTGATCCGCCATTTCCGCTCCCATTTGGGAAATAAAACCTTCGAGGAATGTCGCATCCCGCTTCGCATCGTCGGCGCGAATCTTTCCCGGCGGTGCGCGCAGGTTTTTGAATCGGGTCTCATCGCGGACGCGGTGCGGACCTCGATCGCGATCCCCGCGATCTTCACGCCGGTTTTCATGAATAAAGAAGTGATTGTGGACGGAGGCATCCTGAGCCCCTTGCCCGTGCGCGTCCTGCACGAGGCCGGCGCCCACAAGGTGATCGCGGTGAATGTTTTTCCCACCGCCAAAGACGCGCTGGAAAGGCGTCTTTTTCTCGGGGAGGTCGAGGAGAAAGAGACGCTTGCCGCGCGGCGGAAAAATTGGTTCGGCCGGAACTGGTTCTTCGTCAAAAAGTTTTTTGCGCGGAAATTTTCGGCCAATATTTTCGACGTGCTCATGAACACCATTCAAACCATGGAATCCGAGATCGCCGAGGTCGAATCGGAGTCCGCGGACCTGGTTCTGCGCCCGGTGCTGGCGAACGCCAACTGGGTCGAGTTTTTCCGGCCGAGTATTTTCATCAAAAAAGGGGAAGAGGAGACGATGAAAATGCTTCCGAAAATCAAAGCGCTTGTGTCTCAACAAAATGTCTGATAAATTGAGAAGATGATGAGTTCTGAGATCGTAATCGTCGACGGTGTCCGCACCGCTCAAGGCGCCCTCGGCGGGGGCCTGCGCGAATTGCCGGCTCAAAAACTCGGCGAGACCGTTGTCCGCGCGCTTCTCGAGCGCACGCGTCTGGATGCCTCGAAAATCGATGAAGTGATTTTCGGCTGTGTCGGCCAATCGAGCGACGCCCCCAACATCGCGCGCGTCATTTCCCTCATGGCCGGGGTTCCCAAAACCGTTCCCGGCTACACCGTCGCGCGGAACTGCGCGTCAGGTATTCAATCCATTGTCAACGCCTGCCAGAATATTTTATCCGGAGACGCCGATGTTCAGATTGCCGGCGGCGCCGAATCGATGTCTTCCCAGCCCTATTTAAGCCGCGACCTGCGTTTCGGCCGTCGCCTGCGGAATTCCGAAATGGTGGACTCCCTGTGGGAAGGGCTCACCGATCCCATCTGCGGCCAGCTCATGGGACGCACCGCGGAAAACCTGGTCGAGGAATTTAAAATCACCCGCGAGGCCCAGGACGCGTACGCGGTTGCTAGCCACCAAAAAGCCTTTCGGGCCGCCCGCGAGGGAAAGTTTAAGGAAGAGATCGTCCCCGTTTCCGTTCCCAAAAAAGCCGCCGGCCGGCAGATGCCGCCCGAAATCGTCACGCAGGACGAAGGGGTGAATCCCGCCCTAAACGAACAGACCCTCGCGCTTTATCCGCCCCTCTTTAAGGAAGGGGGCACGGTCACCGCCGGAAATTCCTGCGGCATCGCCGATGGCGCGGCCGCACTTTTAATCATGTCCCGCAAAAAAGCCGATGCGCTTGGTTTCAAAGAAGTCCTCGGGACGATCCGCGCCTACGCATTCGGGGGAGTGGAACCGCAGAGGATGGGCATCGGCCCGACGGTCGCGATTCCGCTCGCGCTTAAAAAAGCGGGCCTTTCATTAAAAGACATTTCACTCATTGAATTGAACGAGGCGTTCGCCGCGCAGGTGATCGCCTGCGAAAAAATACTGGGCCTGGACCGGAATATTTTGAATGTGAACGGCGGCGCGGTCGCGATCGGCCATCCGGTCGGGATGACGGGCGCGCGCATCACGCTCGCGCTTTTGAATGAAATGAAAAGAAGAAAATTGAAATACGGCCTGGCCTCTTTGTGCGTCGGCGGCGGGCAGGGCGCGGCGCTGGTCCTGGAGAGAAAATAGTGTTCATCTACAAGGCCGCCGTGGTCGGCGGCGGCGCGATGGGGGCCGGCATCGCCCAGGTGATCAGCTATTCGGGACTGCCGGTGATTTTGAAAGAAACAAGCGACGAGCTCGCCGAAAAAGCGCTGTCCCATATTCGAAAAATCTATCAGGCGCGCGTGGACAAGGGCAAGATGACCGCCCAGGAACTCGAGACAAAAATGGCGCTTGTGAGCGTCACCGCCCGCATCGAGGATTTGAAAGAAGCCGATATCGTCATCGAGGCGGTGCCCGAAAAACTGGATCTAAAGAAAAAAGTTTTCGGGGAACTCGACGCGATTTTACCCGAAGGGTCCATCTTGGCCAGCAACACCTCGGCCCTTTCCATCAGCGCCCTCGGCGCGGCCACGCGGCGGCCCGACAAAGTGGTGGGCATCCATTTTTTTTATCCCGCCCACGTCATGAAACTCATCGAAGTCATCCCGGGCCTGGCCACGTCGGAGGAAACGGTGAACGACGCCTCCGCCTTTTGCGAGACCTTGAGAAAGCTGCCCGTCCGCGTGAACGAATGCGCGGGGTTTCTCGTGAACCGTCTTCTCATGCCGTACCTGAACGAGGCGGCGTTCTGTGTCGAGGAGGGGAGCGCCGATTTTAAGGAAATCGACAAGGCGATGGTCGAGTTTGGTTTTCCGATGGGGCCTTTTATTCTGGTGGACACGATTGGTCTCGACATCTGCCACGACGTGGCGGGAGTTTTACTTGAGGAGTACGGCGCACGCATGAGGCCCTCGCGGCTTTGGGAAGAAATTTATTCCAAAGGCCGGTACGGGGTGAAGTCCGGGAGCGGATTCTACGATTATTCCGCCGCGGCGGGGGACAAAACGGTCGAGGAGGCCGTCAAAAAACTGCGCGCCCAGGCCCCGGCCAAAAAAGCGCCGTTTTCCCAGAAGCGGCTTCTTTTAGCCATGATCAACGAGGCCGCGCTCTGCATTCAGGAACACGTCTCGTCCCCGGGCGACATCGACGTGGCGGTGCTGGCGGGGATCGGGTTTCCTCAAAATAAAGGCGGGGTTCTCCAATACGCCGACGAGATCGGGGTGGATGTGATTTTACGGGAATTAAACACCCTTTGCGGGGTTTACGGCGAGCGGTTTTTTCCGGCGCCGCTCATTAAACGGATGGTGAAGGCCGGTTTTCTGGGCAAAAAAACAAAACGGGGATTTTTGGAACATGCCTGATTATCAATTTTTGAATTTATCCATTGAAGAGGGGATCGGGTTTGTCAAAATAAACCGCCCGCCGGTGAACGCGCTCGGCCGCGGGTTTTTGGATGAGCTCGACCGGTTGATTGACGAGGCCGCCGCGGACAAGCGGATCAAGGTTTTGATTTTCGCAAGCGCCATCCCGAACGTCTTCATCGCCGGCGTGGATTTAAAGGAAATGGCCGAGCTTTCGACCCCCGACGAAATTTTAAAAGTGGTCCGCCGCGGACAGGAGGTTTTTAACAAGCTGGAAAATTGCCAAAAACCGGTGATCGCCGCGATCCAGGGCGCCTGCGTCGGCGGCGGGCAGGAATTTGTGATGGCCTGCCACATCCGCATCGCCTCGGACCGCACGCGCTTCGCCCAGCCCGAGATCACGCTCGGCATCATTCCCGGATTCGGCGGCAGTCAGCGCCTGCCGCGCATTGTCGGCGCCGCGCGGGCGACTGAGCTCATTCTCACGGGCGACCTCTTGACGCCGCAGGAGGCCTTTCGGATGGGCTTGGTGAATCACGTGGTGTCGGACGGGGCGCTTCTCAAGACCGCCCGCGAAATCGCCAAAAAAATCGCGCGCCACGGGCTCCCGGCGATCCATGCGGCGATGCGCGCGATCGGCCGGGGACTCGACCTGCCGTTGGCCGAAGGCCTGAAGGCCGAGGCCGAAGAATTTAAATCCATCGCGGCGACCCGCGACATGCAGGAAGGCATCAAGGCCTTTCTCGAAAAGCGCCAGCCCAAATTCACCGACAGCTAAATGAGTGGTGTCCCCGCCAACCTCGCTCTTTTATTCGAAGAAACCGTCCGGCAATTTCCCGACAAACAGGCCTTTCTCTTTAAACAAAGCGGCCGCTACGAGGCCCTCACGTGGAGCCAGGCCGCCGGAAAAGTTCGCGCGGTAGCTTCGGCGCTTTTGCGTCTGGGCGTGAAATCAGGCGACCGCCTGGCCATCCTTTCTGAAAATCGCCCCGAGTGGGCCATTTTTGATCTGGCCGTTTTGAGTATCGGCGCGGCGACCGTTCCCATTTACACGTCGCTGACTTCGTCCGAGATCCAGTACATTCTCTCCGATGCGGGCGTTCACGCGATCGCCGTTTCCAATAAATCCCTGCTCGAAAAGATCGTTCCTATTCACCGGTCCCTCCCGGCGCTTCGCCGCGTCGTGATCTTTGAGGCCGCCGCGGCCGTGTCCGGAGGGGAACTTGCGATCCCCGTTTCGTTGATGACGGAATGGGAAAAAGAAAATCCCGATCCCGGCCTTCCGCGCGCGCGCGGCGCCGTGGAGGCCGACGCCATCGCCAGCGTCATCTACACCTACGGCACGACGGGCGAACCCAAAGGGGTCCTTCTCACGCACGACAATTTTATCCAGAACCTTCTCATGTGCCGCACGGCCCTTCGGATGGGGCCGTCCGACGTTCACCTGTCTTTTTTACCGCTCTCGCACGTGTTTGAGCGCCTGGCGGGTTATTATCTGATGGTCCACATCGGCGCGACGATCGGTTACGCCGAAAACATGGACACTGTTTCCGGGGATCTGGCCCGGGTGCGGCCCACGTTCATTTTGGGCGTGCCGCGTTTCTTCGAAAAAATCCGCGCGCGCGTCCTCGAAGCCGTCGAAAAGGCCGGCCCCGTCCGCAAGGCGCTTTTCTTTTGGGCGCGGGATTTAAAGAAAAAGAAAGGCCCTTTTTTCAAATTAAAACACGCGATCGCCACGGCCCTCGTTTATAAAAAATTTAAAGGCCGCCTCGGCGGGCGCGTGCGGTTTTGCGTGTCGGGCGGCGCGCCGCTGGCCAAGGAGATCGCCGAGTTTTTTTATGACTTGGACGTCCTGATTTACGAAGGCTACGGCCTCACGGAGACCTCGCCCGTCATCAGCGCCAACCGCGAGGATCGTTTCAAATTCGGAACGGTGGGGATCCCGCTCGAGGGCGTGCGCGTGCGGATCGCCGAAGACGGTGAAATTTTGACCGAGGGCCCCTGCGTCATGAAAGGGTATCTGAATAAACTGCAGGAAACCGCGGACGTTTTAAAAGACGGCTGGTTTCACACGGGCGACCTCGGCCTCATCGACCCGGACGGATTTTTGACGATCACCGGCAGAAAAAAAGACCTCATTGTCACCTCGGGCGGCAAGAAGGTCGCGCCGCGTCCGATCGAGGAGCTTCTGGAAAGCGACCCCTTCATCCGCCGCTGTGTCCTTTTTGGGGAGGGAAGGCGATTCATCACGGCCCTCATCGTCCCGGACCCCGAGCGCGTTCGGGAATACGCCCAAACCCAAAAGATTGCTTTCAAAACGTACCAGGATCTTCTGAAAGATGAAAAGATTTATTCGTTCCTCGAACAGCGCCTCGAAAATTTATCCGCGCATCTGGCGAATTTCGAGAAGATCAAATATTTCGCGCTTCTCGAATTTGATTTTTCTCAAGACTCGGGGGAACTCACCCCCACGCTCAAGGTGAAGCGCGACGCGGTCCTGTCGCGCCACAAGGATCTCCTCCTCCCGTTTTACGAAAGGGAAAACCCCTGACAGAATCTTCCTGGGAAGGCCACCGGTTTCTCTCGTTCGACGAGACGCCCATCTACTACCGCTACCGGAAATTGGAAAAGGGGCGAAAGGGGCTCGTCCTCATCGTTCACGGAATGGGGGAGTACGGCGGCCGCTACGCGCATGTGGCCGAATATTTCGCGGGCCTGGGTTTCGAGAGCGCGGCAATCGACCAGCGGGGTTTCGGCCAAAGCGGGGGAGCGCGGGGCTGTGTCCGCCGGTTCTCGGATTTTCACAGGGATTTGGGCGCCCTTCACGGCCTTTTTTATAGACGGGAAAACGGGTTGCCGGTTTTTCTTCTAGGCCACAGTTTTGGCGGCCTTGTCAGCGCTTCTTACGCGGCGTTTTGCGAGCACCCCCCTTTAAAGGGGCTCATTCTTTCGTCTCCTTTTTTTGGGATCGCCGCTCGCGTGCCGCTCTGGCGGAATCTTTTGGCGGCTATCACCGCGCGTGTCTGGCCGAATTTCACCCAGCCGACCTCCATTGATTATCTGAAGCTCACCCACGACAGGGGCATGCTTGAAAAATACAAGGACGACCCCTACATTTATCACCGCATCAGCGCCGGTTTTTACATTGAGCTTACCCGGATGTTCAGGCGCCAGGCCGAAATGGCCCAAAAACTCCGCGTCCCGCTTCTGGTTTTGCAGGCGGGGGACGACGCGCTGGTGAGGAAGGACAAGGCCCTCCTTTTTTACGAAGAGGCCGCCTCCCCCGATAAAGAGCTGGAAGTTTATGAAGGGTTTTATCACGAGATCCTGAACGAGACCGGCCGCCGGCGTGTCCTGGACCGCATAGGGGCCTGGACCCTAACGCATTTGCCGGTAAAGGGATAAGCGGGTTAAGCATATTTGTCACCCCCTTTATCTGGGTTCAAGGGGAGGGTATACTTGAACTAGAGGTAAAAAGTTCGTCAGGGGGTGATGGCGATGTTTAGACACGATATTCTAACAGGCCTATTGATCGGAGTGATTCTCGGGCTAGTTTTTACGGCTCAGCTTGCTCCGCATCTGGCCGTGATCGTATTTCTGGCCGTCCTTTTCGGGGCCAGGATGATCGACCTAAAATAACAGGCGGTCGTTAGCGTTTCCGCCTTTTTTCGCGCGCTCTAATGGCGCACGGGAAAGGGCGGTTTTTTGTTGATATTTTCCCGCGATTTGTTTATGATTCGAGCCATGCCTTTCTTTTCCTTTTTTAACCCCAACCGCGAGACCTTCCTGGGGGTTGTCCTGGGAATATTTCTCGTCGCGCTCGTCAGGGCGGCCTTGCGTTTTTGAGGCCCTGGTTTTTGGCGGGCCTTTTTTTCTTTGGCCTCCTCCCTCTTCTGGCCCGTCTGGAAGACGGGTATTATTCCCGCAAAGAGCCCTATTTTGGGTACCCGGTTTCGGCGGCGGCCGACGGTTCCGTAAGGCTTCGGAATGACGATTACGGAGACGGTTATTTTGGCGCCTCCCGGAATGGCGGGCGCCGGCACGAGGGCATAGACTTCCTGGCGGCCTCGGGCGACCCCATCTACGCCTCAAAGAGCGGGCGGGTGACTCATTCGGCCTTTGAAAAGGGTTACGGCCAATACATCGAACTTTTCCATCCGGACGGCCTTTACACCCGCTATGCCCATTTATCACAACTCCTTTTAAGAGAAGGGGATTGGGTAAAAAATGGACAGGTCATTGGCCTGGCCGGAAAGAGCGGGAATGCCAGAAACGCCAAGATCCTCCCTCATCTTCACTTTGAGATACGGGACAATAAGCAGGCCCTCGATCCCACAAAAGGCCTCCTAGACCCCGCCATTCAGCTCTCCTTGTAAATCAGTCTAGGTCGCGCGCCGGGGACTGTCCCTTTTTGGTCAAAAAGGGACAGTCCCCAACCATGTGCCAACTTGAAAATTGATGTTTTATCCTGTAAACTTATTATAGTTATTTAATAAGAGTTAAACTTAATTAAGAATAATAAATTATGATAAAAAATAATAAACTGATAATGGCGGGATTGATTCTGGCAGGCTTCTTTATTGGCCAGGCCGGCGCCAAGGCCGGTGAGGCCGATTCGGTCGTTTATTCCGAAATCAATTTAAACCATCCCGAAAAGACAGCCGCGATCACGCTTTCCGTTCCCAAAAAAGTGAGTGAGATTTATCATTGGAAACCCGGCCGCCGCATGACCCTGCGCGCGGTTGTGGAGCGCGCGGGCGGGAAAAAAGAATTTATCCGCGACACACGTTCGCAAAGCGCTTGGCAAGTGGTCTTGGACGCGCGCGCGGAGGCGACGCTCGCGATCCTTCCGGACAAAAATAATTTTTCCGGGGAAGTGACCGGTGTGGCGGAAGGAAAATCCCTGAAAGACCCCGAGGCGCCGGTTCTGGTTTTGGTAAAAACGCTTGAATATGAATTCGCCGACGGGGCGAAGATAAAGGTTCATTTCACGGATCAGATTCTGGACGGGGAAAAAGAAACGGCGGTTCTGGCCAGAGAAACGCTGGACGCGGCCGTCGCGGCCTATCAAACCATTGCCCAATTTAATGGTTTCAACACCCCCGGCTACGCGTTCGCCGACCCCGACCGCGCCTACGCGTACGACCCCGACAAGACCATCGATATTTACCTGGGAAGCCCTTCGGAGGCGCGCGCTTTTCATGGCTTTTCGGGCGCGGCGTTCAGGGACGCGCCTTGCTTTGACACCGTGAAACTCGGCGAACACATTTACCAGGCCGCGATCCTCCTTCCGGCCAATTACCGCGTGTTCATTAAAAATTGGGAGGCCCTCAATCCCTCGGCCCTCGGCGCGCGGAGCGTCGAGGTGGACCTGCGCGGGACGCTGATCCACGAGATGCTTCACACGATCCTTTTTTATTACAATAAGAATTTGAACAAGGAAGAAAACGCCGCCGGCCGGAGCGAGAACGGGGCGGCGCGGAAAGTGGACTGGTACGTGGAGGGCCTCGCGCGCTATTTCGAGACCTTCGCCGGCGCGCGGCACGACTTTTTTTCGCAGGGCTTTAAACAAACGCTCGTGGACAAGATCCGTTTTTCGCGCGGAGGGAGCAATTTCTTCATGCGCTATCCCGACCAGGCCTTTGTGGACCTGCGGTACGAGAACGCGCTTTTCTGGCGGTTCATGGACTACCGCTACGGGATGGGGGCGATCGAGAAATTGAGCCGCGATTTTCGGGGTGGAGACCGCGAGGACTTTAAGCGCGCGTTGGAGAAGGTGACGGGCGTGTCGTTCAACGAGCTTTTGGGGCGGTTCGCGATGTCGATTTTGCTCAAAGATTTTGGACTCAAAGAGGATGAGATTTATTTGAAAGACATCGGGCGCACGCGTTTAGTCTGCAAAACCGACGGGTTTTATTTGAAAGACGGCTATGGAGAGGAAAAATTTTTGGGCCAAACCTGCTCGACGGACTGGATCGGAGAGTGGGGCCAGGCGCGCGCAAGGCAGGGCGAGCCGCCGGCGGCCGGGGACAACACGCCCTGCGCGGATGTGGCCGGTTGGGCGACGGATTTTTACGAGGTCGAGGTAAAAGAAACCTCCGGCCTGCCCTGGATAGGCGTCCGGCATTTGGAAGGCGGCCGGGGACTCGACGCGCGCGTGGTCTTGGTTTCAAAGGGCGGGTCGTTTCTCATTAAAAATATTTTGGGCATCCGGCCGGGGGCCCTCCAGGGATTTTCGCTTCAGAAATTTTTAGAGGCTCAGGGGCTCACCGCCGCGGATTTGGAAAAAGTTTATATCCTCGTCACCAACACGGACGCCAAAACTTCCTCGGACTACGAAATCCTCGCTCATTTTCCTTGACTTCGCCGCGCGCTGTTTTTATAATGGCTCGAATTAACAGGAGGATGTTGAATGCGGAATTTTGCGAGGCGATTTGCGGCGTTAACCTTCATCGGCCTTTTATCTTTATTCGTCGTTTCCCCGGCGTTTTCGGCGGAAGCCAAGGATAACAGCGTAACGGGTTTCTTTAGAAGGCTTTTCAATTACCCGGTTAAGGCTGTCAAGGAAACGGGCGGCATGACGGCCAATACGGTCAACAACGTCGGTGAAAAAGTCATGTCGAAGACCGGCGAAGATTTGTCGAAGGGCGAGGTCCCGCAGGCTGTGGTTCAACCCGTCGTCGGCGCCGCCGAGACCGTCGGACAAACAGCGGCGGAAACGGTTCAGATCCCCGTCAAGGCCGCCGAAGAGGACAAACCGGCGGAATCCACACCGGCTCAATAACAAGCCGTTCACGGCTCGTTTTAATTCTAAAAGGGGAGTTTGTGGCGCTGTCACGAGCTCCCCTTTTTTATCGCAGGTAGCAGCCTGCCGGCAGGCAGGGACCCGCCGTTTAAGAGGGCAACGTTAAAATGTCTCTACAACAAAAGATTGACGCCGATTTGAAAGCGGCGATGATTGCCAAAGACGCCGCGCGGCTTTCCACGCTTCGTTTTCTCAAGTCCGCCCTGAAATACGCCGCGATCGAAAAAAAGGCCGACACGCTCGCGGACGCGGACGTTCAGCCCATCATTCAAAAACAAATCAAACAGCGCCGCGAATCGATCGATCAATTTGAAAAAGGCGGCCGCCGGGATTTGGCCGACAAAGAAAAAGCGGAACTCGTGATTTTGGAGGGCTATCTGCCCAAACAGCTCTCCGACGCGGAGCTGGCGGCGTTTGTGGCCGCGGAGGCCAAGGCCGCGGGCGCGCTCTCAAAGAAAGATTTTGGGCGGGTGATGAAGCTCGTGGGAGAAAAGTTGAAAGGTCAGGCCGACTCGCGTCGCGTGAGCGAGGCGCTGGGAAAGATTCTGCAATGACCCCTCGAAAACCGTTTACGGCGGTTATCGGGGCGGGGCAGGTCGGGGCGACCACCGCTCAGCGGATTCTGGAAAAAGGAGTCTCCGACGTCGTTCTCTTTGACGTCGTGGAGGGCCTGCCGCAGGGCAAGGCGCTCGATCTCATGCAGGCCTCGCCCCTTGAGGGCCATGACCGGAAAATTTTCGGCACGAACCGTTACCAGGACATCGAAGGCGCCGGGGTCGTGGTCGTGACGGCGGGCCTGCCGCGAAAGCCGGGCATGAGCCGCGAGGATCTTTTGAGCCTCAACGCCAAGATCATCAAAGAAGTCTCCCTCAACATTAAAAATTACGCTCCGGAATCGAAGGTCATCGTCGTCACAAACCCCCTCGACCTCATGACGTATCTGGCTTTCAAAACCACCGGTTTTCCCAAAGCCCGCGTTTTTGGGATGGCCGGTGTCTTGGACGCGGCGCGGATGCGGTTTTTCATTGCCGAGAGGCTGGGCGCGGTTCCCCGCGAAGTCGAGGCGGTCGTGCTCGGCGGTCACGGGGATCTCATGGTGCCCGTTTCGAGCCGTTCTTTTGTGAAGGGAAAACCCGTCCGGGACCTGATTCCTCACGACGAGCTTGTGAAAATCGAACAGCGCACGCGCGACGGCGGAGCGGAGATCGTCGCTCTTTTGAAAACAGGAAGCGCTTTTTACGCGCCGGCCAGTTCCGTTTGTGAAATGGTGAAAGCCATTTTGAACAATGAGAAAAAAATACTGCCCGTGTGCGCGTGTCTCGACGGCGAATACGGCCTGCGGGGAATCTATTTTGGCGTGACGGCCTCGCTCGGCGCCGGCGGCGTTGAAAAAATCATGGAAATCCCGCTCGATCCCGAAGAAAAAAAAGGGCTTCTCCTGTCCGCGGAAAAGGTCAGGAAAGGCATCGAGGAACTTGAGCGGATGATGGGCACCGCAAAGTGAAGGTCCACGAATACCAGGCCCGTCTTTTTCTCGAGAAATACGGCGTCCCCTGTTCGCGCGGGGAGGTGATCTTCCGCGCCGAAGAGGCGCCCGCCGCGTTTAAAAAATTCGCCAACCCGTCCGCGATGGCCAAGGTCCAGGTCCTGGCCGGCGGCCGCGGCAAGGCGGGCGGCGTCCTGCGCCTCAAAACGGCCGAAGAGGCCTCGGCCTTCGCGCAAAAATTTCTGGGCAAGCCCTTCGCGACGTATCAATCCGGCGGCGAAGGAAAAATTGTGAAAGCGATCCTCCTCACCGAAGATATCCCGATCCGCGAAGAATATTATTTGAGTGTGGCCGTGGACCGGTCGAAAGGGGCGCCGGTCATTCTTTTTTCGAAAGCCGGCGGCGTTGAGATCGAAGAGACCGCGCGCGCCTCGCCCGGAGCCGTTCATAAAATTTATTTTTCTCCCGATCAAGTCCCGGCGAAATCCGCGATCCTTCCCTTCATTCAAAAAGTTTTTTCCGACCCGTCAGTCTCCGAACCCTTCGCGGCCGTCGCCGAAAAACTGGCGCGGCTGTTTGTGGAAAAGGACGCGTCGGTGTGCGAGATCAATCCGCTCGTTCTGAGTCAGGACCGCCGCGTGATGGCGCTCGACGCCAAAATCGTTTTCGATGACAACGCGCTTTTCAGGCACGAGGATCTTCGCGCGATGAAGGATCCGGACGAAGAGGACGCGCGCGAAACGCGCGCCAAGGAATTTGGCCTGAGCTACGTCTCGATGAACGGAAACGTGGGGTGCCTCGTGAACGGCGCGGGCCTGGCGATGGCGACGATGGATGTGATCAAGCTCGCGGGCGGCGAGCCGGCGAATTTTCTGGACGTGGGCGGCGGCGCCACGGCCGATCAGGTGAGGGAAGGATTTAAAATTATTCTTCAGGATGAGCGCGTCGAGGCCATTTTGGTGAATATTTTCGGCGGCATCATGAAATGCGACGTCATCGCCGAGGGCGTGATCCAGGCCTCCAAGGAAACGGGGCTTCAGGTGCCTCTCATTGCCCGCCTCGAAGGAACGCGTGTCGAGGAGGGCAGGGCCCTTTTGAAAAAATCAGGCCTTCGGATCCTTTCCTCGAAAACTATCCGGGAAGCGGCGGAGGCGGCCGTGGGCGAAGCCAAAAAATACCGGGAGTCGCGTGTCGGTACTCATTGACAAAAATACGAAAGTGATCTGTCAGGGCATCACGGGGAAGGCGGGGAGTTTTCACGCGCTCCAATGCCAGGCCTACGGGACAAAACTGGTGGCGGGCGTCACGCCCGGCAAAGGGGGAGAGTCGGTGGGAACGATCCCCGTGTTCAACACCGTTAAAGAAGCCGTTCAGAAAACGGGCGCGACTGTTTCCATGATCTACGTGCCCGCCGCGTTCGCCTTGAAAGCGATCCGCGAGGCGGTGGACGCGGGGATCGGGCTCGTCGTGTGCATCACCGAGGGCATTCCGACGCTCGACATGGTCCGGGCGGTGGATTACGCGAAGTCAAAAAATGCCCGGATCATCGGGCCCAATTGTCCCGGCATCATCACCTCCGGCGAATGCAAGGTCGGCATCATGCCGGGCTACATTCACAAAAAGGGCGACATCGGCGTGATTTCCCGGAGCGGCACATTGACCTATGAGGCGGTTTGGCAAATCACGTCCGCGGGACTCGGGCAGTCGACGTGCATGGGGATCGGCGGGGACCCCGTGATTGGGACGGGTTTCATCGATGCGCTCGAACTTTTTGAAAAAGACAAGGACACCCGCGCGGTGCTTCTCATCGGAGAAATCGGCGGGAGCCAGGAGGAAGAGGCCGCGGCGTTCATCGAAAAGAAAATGACAAAAAAGGTCGCGGCATTCATCGCGGGCCTCACGGCCCCCAAGGATAAACGCATGGGCCACGCCGGCGCCATCATTTCCGGTTCGAGCGGATCCGCGCAGGAAAAAATAGAGGTTCTTGAAAAAAAGGGAGTGCCAGTGATCCGCGATTTGAGCCAGATCGGCGATTTTTTAAAAGGCCTTTAAATTAAATGGCCAAAGACCATTCATTCGACGCCATTTCCGAAGTCAACCTGCAGGAGCTGGACAACGCGGTCCAGCAGGCCAAAAAAGAACTCGCCCAGCGTTTTGATTTCAAGGGTTCCGACAGTTCCATTGAGCTGGACAAGACGCAGAAAACCGTCACGCTCAAAACCGAGAACGAATATCGCCTCAAAACCTTGACGGACCTTTTGCAAACCAAATGCGCCAAACGCGGCGTGTCGCTGAAAGCGCTTCAGTTCGGAAAGGTGGAGGCGGGGATGGTCGGCGGGTCGGTGAGGCAGGTGGTCACCGTTCAAAACGGCATTCCCACCGAAAAGGCCAAAGAGATCACGAAGTTCATCCGGGACCTCAAGCTCAAGGTTCAGCCTCAGATTCAAAACGACCAGGTGAGGGTTCAGGCTTCGAAAATAGACGATTTGCAGGCCGTGATTCAAAGCCTCCGGCAAAAAGATTTTGGACTTGACCTGCAATTTGTGAATTTTCGATAGGGGTTGTTAAAAATATTAATATTTATTAAAATATGTTGCATTGATTATAAAGATGTGGTACATTGATGCCGTCAGTTGCTTTTTAATATAAATTAATAAGGAGGAGATAAAGGTGAAGAAATTAATCACGGCAATCGTTACAATGGGCGTCGGCCTGGCCATGGGGATATTTGCCTATGCCGGCGATGATCTTATCAAAACAACCCAGGACAATGTCAACTCGGGCATCAACAGCGTCAACAGCCGCCCTCAGGACATGATGGATTCTATCCATACCGAAGCTTCCAAGGGCAAAGGCGTGGGCGAGCAGGTCATGGGCATCGGGGTCGGGGGAATGGTGGGCACCCGGAACGCCATCCATAAACTCGGCGCGGGCGCCATTGATGTTCTGACGTTCTGGATCCCGAAAAAAGAACCCCTCATCAAAGAGGCCGGTCAGAAGTAAGCCGCTTTTTCCAAGCGGATTTAAGATAACCCCGCCCATACGAGGTTTTGTGTGGGCGGGGTTTTTTCTTGAAACCCTTTTTTAACCCACCTATAATGAATCCTTCCATGAAAAATCCGAGCATCGAAAAACTCACCGCGCAATTGCTGGTCGGCCTGGGAGAAAACCCCCGGCGCCAGGGCCTGAAAAAAACTCCCAAGCGCGTCGAGGCCTCCTACCGGTATCTCACAAAGGGCTATTCGCAGGACATCCGCCAGGTTGTCAATTCCGCCGTCTTTGATGAGGCCTATGACGAAATGGTCGTGATGAAGAACATGGATATCTTTAGCCTCTGCGAGCACCATTTATTGCCGTTTTACGGAAAATGCCACGTGGCCTATATTCCCAAAGGGAAGATCATCGGCCTCAGCAAACTCCCCCGGATCGTGGACGTGTTCGCGCGGCGGCTCCAGGTGCAGGAGCGCCTGACTCAGCAGATCGCCAATTGCCTAAAGGAAGCGCTGGAGCCCCTGGGCGTTGCCGTGATCATCGAAGCCCTGCATCTCTGCATGGCCATGCGCGGCGTCGAAAAGCAAAACGCCGTTTGCGTCACCAGCTCCATGCTCGGCGTTTTCCGGAACGATCACGGCACGCGGATGGAGTTCATGAACCTCATCAAGTCATGACGTTTTTTACCACGCATCAATTTTTCCGTTTCAGCGCCAGCCACTCCCGGGGGCAAAAAGTTTACGGGCACAATTACATTTTAGAAGTCATCACCCGCGGTTTAAACCCGGAAAAAGAGTCCGCCACCGCGGAAAAAATCCGCCGGACGCTTATCGGGAAGCTCGAGTCGCGCGATCTGGGGCTCGACGTCGATTTTTTGAAGGGGGTTGAGATCAGTGACCAGGTGCTCCTGTCCGCTTTTTGGCCGATCGTGGAAAACGCGGCGCGGCCCGCGGAGTTGTCCGCGCTGTCGATTAAACGCGATCAGCGCACGAAAGTGACGCTTCATGCCGATGCCCATCCCGCCTAAGCTTTGTCTGGCCCAGATCAACACGACGGTCGGGGACCTCGCCGGAAATCAAAAAAAAATTCTTGAGTCGCTCCGGTTCGCCCGGTCGCGCGGGGCGAATCTCGTGACTTTTCCGGAACTGGCCGTGACGGGCTACCCGCCGGAAGACCTTCTTTTCAAAGAAAAGTTTGTGTCGAAAAATCTGGAGACCTTGCGCGCGCTTATCCCGCACACGGGGGGACTCGCGGCGGTGGTCGGATTCGTGGACCGCGACCGGAAAGGGCTTCTTTACAATGCCGCCGCCTTCATCGGCGACCAAAAACTTCTTTGCGTGTACCGTAAAAAATTCCTGCCGAACTACGGCGTTTTTGACGAAAAACGTTATTTCGCGCCGGGGGATGAGTGGGGGGTCGTGAATTGGCGCGGGACGAAAATTGCCCTCACGATCTGCGAAGACATCTGGCCGACCGACAGCGGTGTTTATGCCAAAAATTACCCGGGGCGCCGTTCCCTTTTGATCAATATTTCCGCTTCGCCCGTTCACGCCGGCAAACAGGCCGAACGCCTTCGTCTGGTGAAAAATCTGGCCAGGACCACCGGCTCGACCGTGATCTATCACAATCTGGTCGGCGGGCAGGATGAGCTGGTGTTTGACGGCGGGAGCCTCGTCGTGGCTCCGGATGGCAGGATCCTGGCGGAGGCCGGACGTTTTGAGGAGGATTTTATTCTTTCAAACGAGTTCCGGGGACCGGCCCCCGCTTTAAAGAGGGGGGAAGAGGTTTATCGCGCGCTGGTTCTGGGCACGCGGGACTACCTTCACAAAAACCGCTTTCAAAAAGCGCTCATCGGCTTAAGCGGGGGCATTGATTCGGCGCTCGTGGCCGCGATCGCCGTCGATGCGCTGGGAAAAGAAAATGTGATCGGGGTGACCATGCCTTCGCGTTTCACCTCGAAGGAAACCCTGCGCGACGCCAAAATTTTATCGAAAAATCTCGGGATCGCCTGCCACGCGATCCCGATGGATGAAATCTTTTCAACCACTCTCAAAACGCTGAAGCCCCTTTTCGCCGGTTTGAAGACCGGCCTCGCCGAGGAAAATCTCCAGGCGCGCATCCGCGGGAATCTGTTGATGGCCCTGTCGAACAAATTCGGACACCTCGTTTTGACAACCGGAAACAAAAGCGAGATGGCCACCGGCTATTGCACGCTCTATGGCGACATGGCGGGAGGCTTTGCCGTGATCAAAGATGTCCCAAAAACGCTGGTTTTTAAATTGGCGCGTTACCGCAACCGGCTCTCGCCGAAAAACGTGATTCCGCAAAGTGTCCTGCGGCGGCCGCCGAGCGCCGAGCTCAGGCCCAATCAAAAGGACCGAGACTCGCTCCCGCCCTATGCGGAGCTTGATAAATTTTTGGAGCTCTACGTGGAAAAAGACCTTTCGGCGGACGCGATCATCCGCCGGGGCCTGCGCAAAGACGTGGTTTATCGCGCCGCGCGCATGGTGGACGGAAATGAATACAAACGCCGCCAGTCTCCGCCCGGCGTGAAAATCACCCCCAAGGCCTTCGGCCGCGACCGGCGCATGCCGATCACGAATCGCTACGCCCCATGAAACCGGCGCAAAGGATCCGCTTCCTCGGCCTAATTCTGCTTCTTCAGGCGGCGCTGGGCCTCACACTTGCCAGCACTTATTTTTTGGGGCGCCTGCCCAAAGAACTCGTCCCGACGGCGAGGCGAGACGCTTTTCAGGTGGTTAAAAAAATCACCTTTCAAGGGGAAAAGGCGCTCCTGGGATGGGAGGAGAAGGTGTTTTGCGGAAAAACCGTTTACCGGGTCCTTTCGGAAGGCAGTCAGAGTTTCTTAAGGGCCACGAGCCACGGCGCTTCCTCGGGCCTGTACATGAAGTTCAGCCTGCCGGCCAGCCCAAACCTCCGCCTTTCCTGGGAGTGGCGGGCACAGATGTTCCCACAAAAAAAAGACCCGAACAAACTCGCCGACCGGTCCCAGGACGATTTTGCCGCGCGCGTTTACGTGGTTTTCCTGGGCTCCAATTTTTTCAATTCCAACGTCATCGAATACATCTGGGATGAAAATATCCCCGAAAAAACGTTTGAGTCCAGCGCTTTTTCACAGCGGATCAAACTGTTCGTGATCCGAAGCGGCAAGCCAAAACCGGGGGATCCGGGATGGCGCCAGGAAGAGCGCAACGTTTACGAAGATTACAAACTTCTTTTTGGAAAAGAGCCGGACCGGCCGATCGGGGCCGTGGCGCTCATGAGTGATTCGGACAATACCCAAACGGTTTCCGAGGCGGACTTTAAAGATTTGACGTTTAAGCTTAAAGAAGATCCAAAGACCCCCAACAGAGGAGACCGTCGATGAAAATAAGAACCCAGTGGTTCGTGAAACACCCCATTCAGGGCAAGCTTCTCTTGATCGTTGTTTTGTCCATCGTGGTGCCGGTCGCCGTGATCGGAGCCTGTTTTTACAATCTGGTTTTCCGGCTTTTGGCCGAGCAGATCGCCTTTCCGGAGGCGATTTCCTCGAATCTCGTGCCGGTGATCCGGAGGATCAACGCTATTTTATTGATTGCCCTCCCGGTTTTGGCGCTTCTCATCCTTTCCTTGGCGGTCGCGGTGTCTCACAAGCTCGCCGGCCCCGTCCGGCGTCTCGAAAAAGAAATCGACGGGATGCTTTCGTCAAACACGCCGCCGCGGCCGATACGCGTGCGACAACGGGACGACTTGAAAGATTTGGTGGACAAGATCAACGCCCTGATGGACAGGATGAAAAAGCCCTGAGGATTTCCCCCGAGCGTATTTTTAAAAAGCTCTTCCGCGCCTTTGGCCCGCAGGGATGGTGGCCGGCCGACACGCCGCTTGAGGTGATCGTCGGCGCCGTTTTGACGCAGAACACCGCCTGGAGCAATGTCGAGTCCGCCATTGGCAATTTAAAGTCAGCCCGCCTTCTTTCCGTCCGCGCTTTGAAAAAAATAAACCGGCAAACACTCGCCGCCCATATCCGCCCGGCGGGTTATTTTAACGTGAAGGCCAAACGCCTAAAAAATTTCCTCACGTTTCTTCAAAAGGACTTTGCCGGAAATTTGAAAGACCTATTTAAGGAAGAGACGGCCCTTTTAAGGGAAAAATTACTCGCCGTGAACGGCATCGGCCCGGAAACCGCCGACAGCATTCTTCTCTATGCCGCGGGAAAACCGGTGTTTGTCGTGGACGCTTACACGCGGCGGATTTTTTCAAGGATCGGGCTCGTGCCTCCGGACGCTTCGTACACGGATGTTCAACGATATGTTTTCACGCGTATGAAACCCCGCGCAAACGTTTTTAACGAGTTTCACGCGCTTTTGGTGGAGCTGGCCAAGCGAAATTGCCGCATCAAGCCCATTTGTGGAAATTGCCCCTTGAGCGGGGACTGCAAAAAAGTCCTTTAGTTTTAACCCTTCCGTTACATTTCTTTTACATGACAAATTATGATGGGGGTGTTACTTTATTCCCGTCACAGAAGCTAGAAAGATAACCCACACTCTGCCGCGGAAAGGGGGGAATCACCTACAGGCTCACAAGGTTATCGGCCGGTTTGATAAGCCGGCT
>JACPWF010000034.1 GCA_016197155.1 Candidatus Omnitrophota bacterium
ATTTGTACCACGGCCGGATCAAGGCGTTCGCCGACGCCGCGCGCGAAGCGGGACTTTCATTTTAAAAAAGAGGGGTCGTTCGAGTGGAAAATAAAGATTTTAAATCCAAAGCCAAGGCCAAACCGGCCGTCAAGTCCGAGACCCTTCAGGCCCCGGTCGGTCAGGCGGCCGTGGTGGCCGTGACCGAGGAAGTCGCGGAGACGATCAAAAAACCCGGCCTTCCGGCGCGCCATTCCAGAAGGCCTTTCCGGAACGAAGGGCCGCAGGAATTCGCGGAGAAGGTCGTGGCCGTCAACCGCGTGGCCAAGGTCGTCAAAGGCGGCAAGCGGTTTTCGTTCAGCGCGCTCGTGGTGGTCGGCGATTTCAAGGGCCGCGTGGGTTTCGCGCTCGGCAAGGCCAACGAGGTCCAGGACGCGATCAAAAAAGGTATTTTTCAGGCCAAGAAAACTTTTTTCAAGGTGCCGCTCAAGGGCACGACGATCCCGCACGAGGTGATCGGGCATTTCGGCGCCGCGCGCGTTTTGATGAAGCCCGCGATGCCGGGGACGGGCGTCATTTCGGGGGGCGCCGTGCGCGCCATTTGCGAATCGGCGGGGATCAAGGACATTTTGACCAAGTCGCTCGGGTCCGACAACGCGATCAACGTCGTGCGCGCGACCTGTGACGGTTTGAAAAGACTGATGGGGCCGGCCGATGCCGCTCAATAATTTAAAAAGACCCCGGGGCTCGAAGAAGAGGCCCAAGATCGTGGGCCGCGGCCGCGGCTCGGGACACGGGAAGACATCGGGCCGGGGAAACAAGGGGCAAAACGCGCGCGCCTCCGGCGGAGTCCGTCCGGGTTTTGAGGGCGGGCAGATGCCGCTGATCCGCAGGGTGCCCAAGCGGGGTTTTACATTCACCCCGAAGGCCAAATACCAGATCGTGCCGCTCGAGCGTTTGAGCGGTTTTGCGTCCGGCGCGGAGGTCACGCCGGAAATTTTGCATCAGGCCGAGGTGATCGGCAAAAAAAATTTTCCCGTTAAAATTTTGGGCGACGGCGATCTGAAGCACGCGCTGAAAATAAAGGCGCACGCGTTTTCAAAGTCGGCGCTCGAGAAAATCAAAAAGGCGGGCGGCACCGCGGAAGTGATCGGGCGGACCCGGTAAATGCTTCAGGCATTCGCGAATTCGTTTAAAATTCCGGATCTCCGAAGAAAACTTTTGGTCACGTTCGGCATCATCGCGGTGTATCGCTTTGGCACCTACATCCCGACACCCGGGATCGACGGCGCGAAGCTCGCGGTGTTCTTTGACAATCTGGCGCGCACGCAGGGCGGCACCCTTTTCGGGATGATGAATCTCTTTTCGGGGGGCGCGATTCACCGGCTCACGATCTTCGCGCTCGGGATCATGCCGTACATCTCAAGCTCCATCATCATGCAGCTTTTGACCGTGGTGATCCCGGCGCTCGAAAAACTGGCCAAAGAGGGCCAGACCGGCTACAAAAAAATCAATCAGTACACGCGCTACGGAACGATTGTTTTATCCGTCATCCAGTCGTTTTTCATCGCGCTTTGGCTGGAAAACCCGAGCCGTTTCGGCGGGCTCCAGATCGTGGAGTTTCCCGGATGGCCGTTTCGGCTTTTGACGGTGCTCACGCTGACCACCGGGTCGGCGTTCATCATGTGGCTGGGCGAACAGATCCAGGAGAAGGGCATCGGAAACGGGATGTCGCTCATCGTGGCGGCGGGTATTTTGTCGCGCGCGCCGACGGCGGTTTTTCAGATCATCGCCCTCATGCGGCCGGGACAGTCCGCGCGCGGGCAGATGGATATCCTGACGGTCGGTTTCATGCTCGTCATCATGGTCGCGGCGGTGGTCGCGACGGTTCAGCTCACGCAGGGTGAGCGGAAAATTCCCGTTCAATACGCCAAGCGCGTGGTCGGCCGCAAGGTGTTCGGGGGCCAGTCGACCTTTATTCCATTCAAGGTGAATAACGGCGGCGTCATGCCGATCATCTTCGCGCAGTCGATCGTGCTTTTTCCGGCGACGATCGGCGTGTTTGTCCCGAACCGGTTCATCCAGCAGGCGGCCGCGGCCCTGTCGCATCAAAACGCGGGTTACATGATCCTGATCGTGCTCCTCATTGTTTTCTTCAGTTATTTTTATACCGCGATCGCGTTCAATCCGGTGGACGTCGCGGAGAACATGAAAAAATACGGCGGTTTCATTCCGGGCGTGCGGCCGGGCAAGCCGACGTCGGATTTTTTTGATTTCATCATCAACCGCATCACGCTACCGGGCGGGATATTTCTCGCGCTCATCGCGATCGCGCCGGACTTGATCGGGAAATGGCTCAACATTCCGAATCAGGTCGCGGACTTTTTCGGCGGCACGGCGCTTCTCATCGTGGTCGGCGTGAGTCTCGACACGATCAAGCAGATCGAGTCCCAGCTTCTCATGCGGCACTATGAGGGGTTCATGAAGCGCGGCCGGATCCGCGGCAGGCAGCAGAGGTCTTTTTGAGATTAGTCCTTTTGGGGCCTCCGGGCGCGGGCAAGGGCACGCACGCGCAGGTTCTTTCCAAAGAGTTTGGCGTCGCGCATGTCTCGACGGGAGACATGCTGAGAGAGGCCTTGAAGGCGGCGACCCCGCTGGGGTTAAAGGCCAAGGCCACCATGGAAAAGGGGCTCCTCGTGCCGGATGACGTGGTGATCGCGCTCGTGCGCGAAAGGCTTTCCGGGCCCGACGCGAAAAAAGGTTTTATTCTCGACGGGTTTCCGCGCACGCCGGAGCAGGCCAGGAGCTTGGACGCGACACTGCGGGATCTGGACATGCCGCTCTCGCTCGTCCTTTATTTTAAAACGAGCCTGCCGGTGATTATCCGGCGGCTCTCGGGGCGGCGCGTGTGCGGCGCGTGCGGGAAAAATTATCACCTCCTTAATTTTAAGCCCAAGGCCGAGGGGATTTGCGACGCCTGCGGCGGCAAACTCGTTCAGCGTCCCGATGACCGCGAGGAAACGATCGAAAACCGGCTCAAAGTTTACGAAGCGGAGACGACGCCGCTCATTGATTATTATCAAAAATTGAAACTCCTGACGCAGGTTTCGGGAGACTTGGAAGTGCGGGAATTGAATCGCGATCTGTTGGACGTGTTTCGCCGGAAAGGCTTGCTTGGGCCTGGAGTTAAAGACCCCCAAAGAGCTTGAGATCATGCGCCGCGCGGGCCGCGTGGTGGCGGGGCTTCTCCGGTTTCTGGAGACCCAGGCGCGTCCCGGGGTGACGACGAAGCGGCTTGATGTTCTGGCCGAAGATTTTATCCGTTCGCAGGGAGCCGAGCCGGCGTTTAAAGGGTACTACGGGTACCCGGCCAGTATTTGTACCTCGGTGAACGAAGGCGTGGTGCACGGCATCCCGAACGACCGGGCGCTCGAGGAGGGCGACATTGTCGGCGTCGACGTCGGGGTGAAGCTCGACGGCTATTATTCGGACGCCGCCAGAACCTTCGCGATCGGCGAAATTGACAAAGAAAGCCGGCGGCTCGTGGACGCGACGCGCGAGGCGATGAGGCGCGGGATCGCCAAGGCCGTGGAGGGGAATCGCCTCTCGGATATTTCCTGGGCGGTTCAAAGCTACGCCGAGGGAAACGGGTTCTCGGTGGTGCGGCAGTACGTGGGCCACGGCATCGGCCGGAACCTGCACGAGGAACCGCAGGTGCCGAATTTCGGAAGGCCCGGTCAGGGGCCGAGGCTCGTCGAGGGAATGACGCTGGCGATCGAGCCCATGATCAACGCGGGCACCGAAGAGGTCGAGACGCTTCTTGACGGGTGGACGGTGATCACGAAGGACCGCCGGCGCTCGGCCCATTTTGAACAAACCGTTTTTGTGGGAAAAACGGCGCCGGAAATTGTGACAGAATAAAAGGAGCCATGTCTAAAGAGGAAGCCGTTCAAGTCGAGGGGATCGTGGCCGAGGCGTTGCCGAACGCCATGTTCCGCGTGGAACTGCAGAACCAGCACAAGGTGCTGGCGCATGTCTCGGGAAAGATGCGGATGAATTTTATCCGGATCCTTCCGGGCGACAAGGTGATGCTCGAGCTGTCGCCGTATGATTTGACCAGGGGCCGGATCATTTACAGGGTGAAATAAATGAAAGTCAGAAGCAGTGTTAAAAAAATTTGTGACCATTGCAAAATCGTCCGCCGCAAGCGTGTCGTGCGGGTGATTTGCTCGAATCCCAAACACAAGCAAAGACAAGGATAGACCATGCCAAGAATCGTCGGGGTGGACATCCCCAAAGAGAAAAAAATTTTCGTGGCGCTGGGCTACATTTACGGCATCGGCCGGCCCGCCGCGATCAAGATCTTGAAACAGGCGGGTATCAGCCCCGATGTCCGGGCCAAGAACCTGACCGAGGACGAGGTGTCGCGGATCACCACGATCATCCAAAAAGACTACCGCACCGAGGGGACTCTCCGGCGCGAGATCTCGGTCAACATCAAGCGGCTCATGGACATCCAGTCCTATCGCGGCATGCGGCACAAACGGGGACTGCCGGTGCACGGCCAGCGCACGCGCACCAACGCCCGCACGCGGAAAGGTCCGAAGAAAACCATCGGCGCGCAGAGAAAGAAAGAGACCCCGGCGGCCAAGCCCGCGGCCGCCCCCGAGGGCAAAAAGGCTTAAACCGTTAAGGAGGTTAGACAGGTCCAGTGGCAAAGACAAAAAAATTTAAATCACGCAAGAAAATACTCCGCAGTGTGAGCGAAGGGGTCGCGCATATTTTGGCGACGTTCAACAACACGCTCGTCACGATCACCGACCGCGGGGGGAACGTGCTCGTCTGGGCGAGCTGTGGCTCGGCCGGATTTTCGGGCTCGAAGAAATCGACCCCGTTCGCCGCTCAGGTGACGGCCGAGTCCGCCGCCAAGAAAGCGGTGGAGCGCGGAATGAAAACCGTCGAGGTTTATGTGAAAGGGCCGGGTTCGGGCCGGGAATCCGCCATCCGCGCGCTTCAGGCGGCGGGTCTTTCCATCAGCCTCATCAAGGACGTGACGCCCATTCCTCACAACGGGTGCCGCCCTCCGAAGAGAAGGAGAGTCTAATGGGACGTTATCACGCATCGGTGTGCCGGTTGTGCCGCCGCGAAAAAATGAAATTGTTCCTCAAAGGCTCGCGCTGTTACACGCCCAAGTGCGCGGTGGAGAAGCGGGAATACGTGCCCGGCATGCACGGCCAGGGCCGCCAGAAACTTTCCGATTATGGCGTTCAGTTGCGCGAAAAACAAAAGGTGAAAAGAATTTACGGCGTCCTCGAGAAGCAGTTCAAATTTTATTTCAAAAAAGCCGGCCGGTCCAAAGGGGTCACGGGCGCGGCTCTCCTGACGACTCTGGAGCGGCGACTGGACAACGTGATCTACCGGATGGCGATGGCCGCCTCGCGTTCCGAGGCCCGGCAGGTCGTGAAACACGGCCACGTCACGGTGAACGACAGGGGCGTCAATATCCCTTCCTTTTCCGTCAGCGTCGGCGACGTCATCGCGGTCAAGGGCAGTGACAAGATGAAGGAGCGCTTCAAAGCGGTGCTCGAACAGACCAAAGACCAGAAAAGGGCGGAGTGGCTCGAGGTCGACGCGGCCGCGTTTAAGGCCAAGGTGAAAAAACTTCCTGAGCGCAGGGATGTTCAGATGCCGATCCAGGAACAGCTGATCGTCGAACTTTATTCAAAATGAAGCGAGCAAACGCGAGCTTCATCCCGAGCGAAGTCGAGGGATCAAAAGTTTAAAGAGGAGACAAATAAAATGGGAATTGCGCTGAGGTCATTTGAAATACCCAAGAAACTCGAATGCGACGAGGAGTCGCTCACGGACCTGTACGGAAAGTTTGTCGCGGAGCCCTTTGAGAGAGGCTACGGCGTCACGATCGGCAACTCCCTGCGCCGGGTCCTTTTGTCGTCGCTCGAAGGCGCGGCGGTGACCTCGATCAAAGTGGAGGGGGCCGCGCACGAGTTCGCGACGGTTCCGGGCGTCGTCGAGGACATGACGGAAATCATTTTGAACGTGAAGAGCCTGGTCCTTCGTTCCCACACCCGCGCGCCGAAGACCCTGAAAATCGAGGTGAGCCAAAAAAGGGCGATCACGGCCAAGGACATCGAGACCGACGACACGGTGGAGATCATCAATCCCGATCTCCACATCGCGACCCTGACCAAAAATGTGCCGTTCCGCATGGAGCTCGAGGTCCAAAAGGGCCGCGGCTACGTGCCGGCCGACCGGAACAAAAAAGAGGGCCAGCCCATCGGCGTCATCGCCGTCGATTCGATCTTTACCCCCGTGAAGAAAGTGAACTTTCACGTCGAAGACACGCGCGTCGGGCAGATGACCGATTACGACAAGCTGATCCTGGAAGTGTGGACCAACGGGAGCATTTCGCCGAAGGACGCGATCCTCTACGCCTCGAATATTTTCCAGAGGCACCTGGACGTGTTCGTGAATTTCGGAAAACTGCCCGAGGAAGACCTGGTCGCCGAGGTTTCGGACGACACCCAGAAGGAGCTCTACAAGCGTTTGGCCCAGCCGGTTTCGGAGCTGGAGCTCTCGGTGAGGAGCGCCAATTGCCTCCGCGAGGCCCACATCAAGACCATCGGGGAGCTTGTGAAAAAAACGGAAATGGAAATGCTGAAGTACCGGAATTTCGGCAAGAAATCGCTGACGGAGATCACGAATATTCTGAAGGAAATGAACCTGCATTTCGGGATGGCCGTGGACTTGGAGAAGCTCGGGGCCTACACCGGCGAAGAGGCCGCGTGAGACACAACCGTCAAACCCATCGCCTGGGAAGAAATCCCAAGGAGCGCCAGGCTCTTTTGGAGAATCTGGTTTCGAGCCTGCTCGTCCGGCAGGCCATCAAGACCACTTTGCAGAAGGCCAAGGCCGCTCAGCGCCTGGCGGACCGCGTGATTTCTCTGGGCAAAAAAGAAACGCTGGCCGCCCGCCGGCAGGCATTTGCCTACCTGCAGGATCACCAACTCACCTCCAAACTTTTTAAGGAAGTGGCCCCTCGTTTCAAAAATAGGAACGGCGGTTACACCCGCATCCTGCGCCTTGACCGGCGAAAAGGCGACGGCGCGACGCTCGCACTTCTCGAGCTCACGGAAAAAGAGATCCTCGTGAAAGAGGCTCCGAAAAAAGGCAAAAAGGCCGCGAGCCCTCCCGTGCCCGAAACGCACGAGCACAAGGAGATGCCCAAACGGCCCGAAGCGAAGTCCGATAAGCCAAAGCCGAAGACCGGTTTTTTCAAGAATCTCAGCCGGTTTTTCAAAAATAAGGGCGGGGGTTAATAAAGGGATCAACCCCTTGTTTGGCGGGAATGACAGATTAAAAAATTGCCTCTAAATGGGGCAATTTTTTTGTTATAATTGACCCTCCTATGAAAATTTCCGAGCGAATGAAACAGGTGTCTCCGTCGGCGACGCTGAAACTCACCGCCAAGGCCAAAGAAATGAAAGCGAAGGGCCTGCCGGTCGTGAATTTCGGCGCCGGAGAGCCGGATTTTGACACGCCCGACCCCGTGAAAGAAGAGGGGGCAAGGGCCCTCCGCGCGGGTTTCACGAAGTACACGCCGACCTCGGGGATCCCGGAACTGCGCGAGGCCGTGCGCAAAAAATTTGAAGAAGACCAGGGCCTGAAATATTCCGCCGAAAATGTCGTCATCTCCTGCGGCGCCAAGCACTCGCTTTACAATTTGATCCAGGTGCTTTGCGATCCGGGCGATGAGGTGATCGTCCCTTCGCCGTACTGGGTGAGCTACCCCGAGATGGTGCGCCTCGCCGGCGGCAAACCGGTTTTTGCCCAGACGTCGCAGAACGAAAGTTTCAGATTGACCGCGGAGGAATTAAAAAAAGCGCTCACGTCGCGCACCAAGATTCTCATTTTGAACAGCCCCTCGAATCCGACCGGCGGGATTTTGGAGGAGAAGGATCTGAGGGCGCTGGCGGATCTTGTGGTCAAGCACGACCTGGTTTGCATCAGCGACGAGATCTACGAATATTATATTTACAATGGCTTAAAACACGTCTCGATCGCCTCGCTCGGCGAAGAAATCAAAAAACGCACGTTCGTCGTGAACGGCGCTTCAAAAAGTTATTCGATGACGGGCCTGCGCATCGGGTATCTCGCCGGCGACGCCGAGGTCGTGAAAAAAATCGGGATCCTGCAGGACCATTCGACGTCCAATCCGTCATCGGTGAGCCAGAAAATGGCCGTGGCGGCGCTCGCACTTCCCAAAAGTTACCGCGCGGGCGTGCGGGACCTTTTTCAAAAAAGAAGCGTCCTCATGCAGAGTCTTTTTCAGCGCGCGAAGGGATTCAAACCGTTCAAACCCGAGGGCGCTTTCTACATTTTTTGCGACATTGAAAAAACGGGCCTTTCCTCCGAGCGGCTGTGCGAGCGGCTTCTGGAAGAGGCGAATGTGGCGGTGATCCCGGGGAAAAGTTTCGGGTCGGACCGGCACGCGCGTTTCAGTTTCGCGTGCGGCGAAAAGGACATCGAGGAAGGGATGAGGCGCGTCATCGACTGGTCGGAGAAAAACGTAAAATGAAACGCAAAGTGACGCTGATCCCCGGGGACGGGATCGGGCCCGAAGTGTCGCTCGCCGCGCGGCGCTGTATCGAGGCGACGGGAGTGGCCATCGATTGGGAGATCGCCGAGGCCGGGAGCGACGTGATGGAAAAAAAGGGGACGCCCCTGCCGGATGAGGTGATCGCGTCGGTCCGGAAAAACAAGATCGCGATCAAAGGCCCCGTGACGACGCCCGTGGGAAGTGGCTTCCGGTCGGTGAACGTGGCGCTCCGGAAAGAGCTGGATCTCTTCGCGTGCCTGCGCCCCTGCAAACTTTACGCCGGTGTGAGAGCGCTTCATCCGGCCATTGACCTCATCATTGTCCGTGAAAACACCGAGGATCTGTACGCGGGGATCGAGTTCGAAGAAAAATCGAAAGAGGCCGCGGCCCTCGTTCAAAAGATCAAAGAATGGAATCCGAAAGCCAGATTCAACCCCGACCCCGCGATCAGCATCAAACCGATTTCGGAAAGCGCCACGCGGCGCATCGTGCGGTTCGCTTTCGAGACCGCTCTCAAAAACGGCCGGAAAAAAGTGACCGCGGTCCACAAGGCGAACATCATGAAATGCACGGACGGACTTTTTTTGAGGACGGCCCGGGACGTCGCGAAGGCCTATGAGGGGAAGATTCAGTTTGAGGACCGCATCGTCGACAACATGTGCATGCAGCTCGTCCAGCGGCCGAACGATTATGACGTGCTGGTTCTGCCGAATTTGTACGGCGACATTATTTCGGACCTGTGCGCGGGCCTGATCGGGGGCCTCGGGATCGCGCCCGGCGCCAACATCGGCGACGACACGGCCCTTTTTGAGGCCACGCACGGAAGCGCCCCGAAGTACAAGGGCCTCAACAAGGCCAATCCGACCGCGATGATCCTCTCGGGTGTTCTCATGCTCCGTCACATGGGCGAGGCCGCGGCCGCTGACCGTTTGGAAAACGCCGTCGCGAAAGTTTTAAAAGAGGGCCGCTCGGTGACCTATGATTTGAAAGCGGATCGGCACGACCCCACGGCCGCCGGCACCAGCCAAATGGCCGATGCGGTCATCCGGGCGATGAAATAATTTATGTCGAGAGCGCTGGCTGTCGAAGCGTTTGCGTCGCCCTCCAGGCGGCTTCCGGATTGGCTCAGGAAAACTATCGCCGTCGGGCGGGAGGCCGCGCGGACGGACGCGCTTTTGAAGACGCTCGGGCTTCACACGATCTGCGAGAGCGGGCGTTGTCCGAACCGCGACGAATGTTATTCGCAGAAGACCGCGACATTCATGGTGATGGGTGACGTTTGCACCCGCTCCTGCGGTTTCTGCTCGGTGTCGACGGGCCGGCCCGATGCGTTGGACGCGGGGGAGCCCGAACGCGTCGCCGAGGCGGCGCGGAGGCTGGGGCTCGAGCACGTGGTCGTGACGTCCGTCAACCGCGACGACCTTCCCGATGAAGGTGTCTTTCATTTTGTGCGCGTGATCGAAGAATTAAAAAAAATATCGGATGCGATCGTTATTGAAATCCTCACGCCCGATTTCCGGAGGACACAAACGGACGCTGTTCGCGCGCTGCTGGAGGCGGGGCCGGATATTTTCAATCACAACGTCGAAACGGTGCCGGGCCTTTACCGGCGCGTGAGGCCGCAGGGGGATTACGAGCGCTCGCTCGGGCTTTTTCGCGCGATCCGGAAACATTCGGGGACGGTTCTCACGAAAAGCGGCCTGATGCTCGGACTCGGCGAGACCCGGGACGAGGTCCTCGCGGTTTTGGAGGATTTGCGGAGAGCCGGGTGCGACATTTTGACATTGGGGCAATATTTGCAGTCGAGTTCGGCGGGACTGCCCGTGGCGGAATACATTCATCCCGAAGTTTTCGAGGGCTGGAAAGCGCGCGCGCGGGAGATGGGATTCACGTGGGTGGAAAGCGCCCCCTTTGTGAGAAGTTCTTTTCACGCCAAAGAATCATTCAGCCGCTTAAGAGCCGTGTTAAAGGAGAGGAATTAAAATGCAGGAAGCCAACCGTTTAAAAAGATTGCCGCTTTACCTTTTCACCATCATTGATGAACTGAAAAAACGCGCGCGCGAGCGCGGCGTCGACGTGATCGATTTTGGGATGGGCAGTCCCGACAAGCCCGCGCCCGCCCATGTGGTGGAAAAATTGTGCGAGGCCGCACGCGTCACGGAGAATCACCGTTACTCGCGGCCGGACGGGGAAGTGGAGCGCCGCCTGCGCGAGGCGATCGCGCATTGGTACAAAGGACGCTTTGGCGTGACGCTCGATCCGCAGACCGAAGTCCTGCCGCTCATCGGGTCGAAAGAGGGGATCGCGCATCTGTCGCTGGCGTATCTGAACAACGACGATATCGCGCTTGTGCCGAGCCCCGCGTACCCCGTTCATTTTAACGGGGTCATCATGGCCGGCGGCATTTTGTACAATATTCCCATCACGCCCGAAAAAGGTTTCCTGCCGGACCTGGAATCGATCCCCAAAGAAGTCGTGAAAATGGCCAAGCTCATGTTTCTGAGCTACCCGCACAATCCGACGGGCGCGGTCTGCGACATCCATTTTTTTGAGCGCGTCGTGAAATGGGCCGAGGGTAAAAATATCATCGTGGCGCACGACCTCACGTATTCGGACATCGTGTTTGACGGCTACAAGGCGCCGAGTTTTCTTCAGGTGAAGGGCTCAAGAGAGCTCGGGATTGAATTCCACACCCTTTCCAAATCCTACAACATGGCCGGCTGGCGGATCGGGTTCGTCGTCGGCAACGCCCAGATCCTGAAAACCCTTTCCAAGACGAAAAGCTACGTTGACTTCGGCATCTTCCGCGCCGTTCAGGAGGCCGCGACCGCCGCGCTCGAGGGCCCGCAGGACTGTGTCACGGACATGGTGAAACTTTACAAGGAAAGGCGTGACGCGCTCGTGGACGGCCTGAACGCCATCGGCTGGAAAACGGCAAAGCCCAAGGCCACGTTCTACGTGTGGACGAAGATTCCGCCGAAATATTCGGCGCTCACGGCTTTGGAATTTGCGACACTGCTGGTGGACGAAATCGGCGTGGCCGTGGCGCCCGGCACGGGCTTCGGCGATTATGGCGAGGGATGGGTGCGTTTCGCGCTCGTCGAAGACACCCAAAGGATCAAGGCCGCGATCGGAAAAATAAAAAGACTGCTCGAAGAACCGGCTTAAACGTGCGCATTCTCCTCATGTATGTGCATGAGTATTCAGGACATCATCACGCGGCGTTGGCTTTGGAAAAGGCATTCGTTCAATTAAACCCCCGCGCGGAATGCCGCCTAGTCGACGCGCTTCGCTACACCCACCCCATTTTGGAAGGCTTCATCCGGCGCGCGTATCTTGAAATTGTCCAAAAAAGGCCCGAGGTTTGGGAATACCTTTACGATAATCCCGCCGTTGTCGGATACGTCCGGCGCTTCCGGCGTCTGGTCCGCGAATCTCAGTCGACGAAACTAAAGCGTCTCTTAAATGAATTCAAACCCGACGCCGTTGTTTGCACGCAGGCCTTTCCCTGCGGGATCGTGTCGGATTATAAGGAAGCGCATGGTTACAGACCGCCGCTTTACGGCGTGCTCACCGATTATTTTCCTCATTCTTACTGGATCCTCGGCCACGTCACGCGTTATTTCGTGCCCACCGAGGAGGCCGGGGAGCTTCTGCGCAAAAACGGCGTGTTCCGCCACCGCGTTTCCGTGACGGGCATCCCGGTCGAAGCCTCCGATGCTCCCAAGGACGGCCGTCCGAAAAATAAAACGCCGGTGGTTTTGGTAATGGGGGGCAGCCAGGGGATCGGCCCGATAGAAAAAATCGTGACGGCCCTCGACCGCCTGCCGGAAAATTTTACGATCACCGTGACGGCGGGCCGGAATGAAAAATTGTTCGGCGCCTTGCGCGCTTTCGCGGCGTCGTCGCGGAAGCCCATCCGCGTGCTTCCTTATGTGGAGGGGGCCGAGACGCTGATGCGCGAGGCGGATATTTTAATCTCAAAGCCGGGGGGGCTCACGATCACGCAGGCCCTGAACGCCAAACTCCCGACGATTTTTATTGATCCCATTCCGGGGCAGGAGGCCAAAAACGCGTCGTTTTTGCTCGCGCACAGGGCCGCGCTCGAGGCGAGGTCCGCTTCGGACACGGCCGTTTTGACAAGCCAGCTTCTGCGCTCTCCGGCGAAGGCCCAAATCATGAAAAAAAATATGGCGTTTCTCGCCAAACCCGACGCCGCGCTTCGCATCGCCCGGAGCATTTTAAAAAGAGGGCCCCTCCGCACGTGAAACGTTTTTATTTTTACGCGGTTGCCCGCGCGTTGTCGCGCGTTCTCCCGAAACCCGCCGCCGCCGCGCTGGCGAAAGGCGCGGCCGCGCTTTACGGGAATTTTTTTTCGAAGGACCTCCCGGCCATCCAAAGCAATTTGCGGGCCGTCCTGCCGGCCGGCAGTGACACGCAGAAAGAATCCCGGGCGCTTATCGCCTCTTTTTTTCTCTATTTTGTCGATCTTTTTTACGGCCGGTCGCTCTCGGCGGAATGGATCGAAAAAAAAGTCCGCATCACCGGCCGGCCATACCTGGACGAGGCGCTCGCGCGAAAAAAAGGCGTGATCCTCGTGTCGGGGCATGTGGGCAATTGGGAACTGGGCGGGATGGTGCTCGCCGCGCTCGGATACCGCCTGCACGGGATCGCGATCGAGCACGCGGACAAACGCATCGAGCGGATCTTCCGGGATCGCCGCGCGCGTCACGGCCTCGGGGTGATTCCGCACCATTCTCCGGCCAGGCGCTATTTCGAGGTGTTGAATAAAAACGAGATTTTGGCGCTCAACGCCGACCGGCTTTTTCGCGGCGAGGGTGTCCCCGCCGATTTTCTGGGGAGGCGCGTCTTTTTTCCGGGCGGTTTCCCGCGGATTGCCGCGTCGTCGGGCGCCCCGGTAGTCCCCGTGTTTTTTGTGTCGACCCCGGACGGCGGGTATGAGCTGGATATCCAGGAACCGATCCCGCTTTCCACGACCGAAGAGATGGTTCAAAATTTCGCCTCGCGCCTCGAGAAAAAAATAAAACAGCGCCCGCGCCAGTGGTTTATCTTCGAACCTTTCTGGGAGCCGCCGCGATGGCCGGTTTGACCGAAAAAGACGTTTGCGTTCTCATCCCCGCGTACAACGAAGCGGAAAATATCCGGCGCGTCGCGAAGGCCGCGGAGGATCTGGGTTTTCCGGTGCTCGTCGTGGATGACGCTTCGACCGACGGCACCGCGGATCGGGTCAGGGATTTAAAGGCGGCGCTTTTGATTTCCGAGGTCAATGAGGGAAAGGGCGCCGCGCTTCGCCGCGGATTCCGGTGGGTCCTCGAAAGGGATTTTAAGGCGGTGATTCTCATGGACGCCGACGGCCAGCACGATCCGGAGGAGCTTAAAAATTTTTTACTGGCGCTCAATGAAAGTGATTGTGATATGATCATCGGAGACCGCATGCATCGCCCGGAGAAGATGCCGGCCGTGCGCCGCGCCACGAACCTTTTTTTATCCGGGCTCATCTCATTCATGGCTCGGCGGCGCGTGCCGGACAGCCAATGCGGTTACCGCGCCCTCCGGCGTGCGGTATTGGAACGCGTCGAGTTATCCACGGAGCGTTTTGAGACCGAGTCCGAGATGATTTTGGAGGCGGCGCGGCGGGGATTTCGCATCGGATCCATTCCGATCCGTTCGGTGTACGAGGGATCGGCCAGTCAGATCCATCCGGTGCGCGACACGCTTCGTTTTTTTCGTTTTTTGGCCAAACGCGTCTAGTGTCAAGCGCAAAAATAAGCGCCAAATAACCACAATATATAGTATTTTCTTGACATCGGCCCCCGGCGGGGCTAAACTGAATCTCATGGAAAAAAATAAAGAGCTTCTCCTCGAAGAAAACCGCGACCGCTTCGTTCTTTTCCCCATCCGGCATGAAGATCTCTGGAAGATGTACAAAAAAGCGGAGGCGAGTTTCTGGACCGCCGAGGAAATCGACCTCTCGCATGACCTGAAGGACTGGGACAGGCTTTCGGACAACGAGCGCTTTTTCATCACGCGTGTTTTGGCCTTTTTCGCGGCGTCCGACGGCATCGTGAACGAAAATCTGGCCGTGAATTTCATGCGCGAGGTCCAGCTTCCCGAGGCGCGCTGTTTTTACGGTTTTCAGATCATGATCGAGAACATCCATTCCGAGACCTACTCGCTTCTCATCGACACGTACATCAAGGACCCGGCCGAAAAAGACAAGTTGTTCCGCGCGATCGACACGGTGCCCTGCGTGAAAAGAAAAGCGGAGTGGGCGCTCCGGTGGATTGGGCAGGGGAGCTTCGCCGAGCGCCTCGTCGCGTTCGCGGCGGTCGAGGGGATTTTTTTCTCCGGCAGTTTTTGCTCGATCTTCTGGCTCAAGAAACGCGGCCTCATGCCGGGCCTCAGTTTTTCCAACGAACTCATCTCCCGCGACGAAGGCCTTCACTGCGATTTTGCCTGCCTGTTGTACGGCATGATCCAGGATAAACTTTCCGCCGAGGCGATCGACGGGCTGATCGGGAACGCCGTCGAGATTGAAAAAGAATTTGTCGTCGACGCCCTGCCGGTGAGCCTGATCGGCATGAACGCGAAGATGATGTGCCAGTACATCGAGTTTGTGGCCGACCGCCTGCTCGTGGCGCTGGGATATTCCAAAAAGTACCATGCCATCAATCCCTTTGATTTCATGGAGTTGATTTCGCTTCAGGGAAAAACGAATTTCTTCGAAAAAAGAGTCGGCGAATACCAAAAAGCCGGCGTCACGAACAAAGAATCCTATTCCTTCAGTCTCGAAGAAGATTTTTAACCCACCTTTAAGAGGGCCTAAACGATGTATGTCCTGAAAAGAGACGGTCGTCGCGAGTCTGTCAAATTTGACAAGATCACCGCGCGGATCGAGCGGCTTTCCTATTCTTTAGACCCCACTCATGTCGATCCGGCGGACGTCGCCAAAAAAGTCGTGGAGGGCGTTTATGACGGCGTCACGACCTCGGAGCTCGACAATCTCGCGGCCGAGATCGCGGCCTCGCTCACGACCAAGCATCCCGACTACGCGTTACTCGCCTCACGCATCGCGATCTCCAACCTTCACAAAAACACGACCAAATCTTTTTCCGCGACGATGCGCGACCTTTATCAGTACATCGACCAGAAAAGCGGCAAAAAAGCGCCGCTCATCGCGGACGACGTCTACGCGATCATCGAAAAAAACGCGGAGCTTCTGGACTCGACGATCATTTACGACCGCGATTTTGATTATGATTATTTCGCGTTTAAGACCCTCGAAAAATCCTATCTTCTCAAAATAAACGGCCGGGTGGTCGAGCGGCCCCAGCACATGCTGATGCGCGTCGCCGTCGGCATTCACAAGGAAGACATCGACGGGGCGATCGAGACGTACAATCTCATGTCCGAACGCTGGTTCACCCACGCCACTCCCACGCTTTTCAACGCGGCCACGCCCAAGCCCCAGCTCTCGTCGTGTTTTTTGATCGCCATGAAAGACGACTCGATCGAGGGGATTTACGACACGCTCAAATCCTGCGCGAAGATTTCCCAGTCGGCCGGCGGGATCGGCCTCAGCCTCCACAACATCCGCGCCACCGGCTCCTACATCCGCGGCACCAACGGCACCTCGAACGGCATCGTGCCGATGCTGAGGGTTTTTAACGACACCGCGCGCTACGTGGACCAGGGCGGCGGCAAGCGAAAGGGCTCGTTCGCGGTTTACCTCGAGCCGTGGCACGCCGACGTGTTCGAGTTTCTGGAGCTTAAGAAAAATCATGGCAAGGACGAACTGCGCGCGCGCGATCTTTTTTACGCGCTTTGGATCTCCGATCTTTTCATGCGGCGCGTCGAACAGAACGAAAAGTGGTCGCTTTTCTGTCCGAACGAGGCGCCGGGATTGGCGGAGGCCTGGGGCAAGGATTTTGAAAAACTCTACGAGACCTACGAAAAAGAGGGCCGCGCGCGAAAAACCGTGAAGGCGCAGGACCTGTGGTTTGCGATTCTCGAATCGCAGATCGAGACCGGCACGCCGTACATTTTATTCAAAGACGCCGCCAACGCCAAATCCAACCAGCAGAATCTCGGCACGAGCAAAAGCTCCAATCTCTGCACGGAGATCATGGAGTACACCTCGAAAGAGGAGGTCGCCGTCTGTAATCTCGGCTCGCTGTCGCTCCCGCGTTTTGTGATTGACGGAAAATTTGATCACGGGAAATTGTTTCAAGTCACGCAGGTCATGACGAGGAACCTGGACAAGGTCATCGATGTCAATTATTATCCGGTGGAGGAGGCGCGCCGCTCAAACCTGCGCCACCGGCCGATCGGGATCGGCGTGCAGGGACTGGCGGACGCGTTTATCTTGCTCGGCATGCCGTTTGATTCCGACCAGGCGCGCGCGCTGAACCGGGATATTTTTGAGACGGTTTATTTCGCGGCGATGACGGCCTCGAAGGATCTGGCCAAACTCCGCGGCCCTTACGAGACGTTTAAGGGCTCGCCGCTTTCGGCGGGTCTTTTTCAATTTGACCTCTGGGGGGCCATGCCCTCCGCGCGCTGGGATTGGGAAACCCTGCGGCGGGAGGTAAAGGCCCATGGCGCGCGGAATTCGCTTCTGGTGGCCCCCATGCCGACGGCGTCGACCTCGCAGATTTTGGGGAATAACGAATGTTTCGAGCCGTACACGTCCAATATTTACACGCGGCGTGTCCTGTCCGGCGAATTTGTCGTGGTCAACAAATACCTTCTCAAGGATCTCGTGAAGCTCGGGATTTGGAACGCAAAATTGAAAGACAAGATCGTCGCCGATAACGGCTCGATCCAAAACATTCCCGAGATCCCTCAGGCGGTCAAAGATTTGTACAAAACCGTTTGGGAGATCAAGCAGAGAATACTCATCGACATGGCCGCCGACCGCGGCCCTTTCATCTGCCAGTCCCAGTCGCTCAATCTTTTCATTCAGGAACCGAATTTCGCGAAGCTCACCTCGATGCATTTCTATTCCTGGAAGAAGGGCCTGAAAACCGGCATGTATTATCTGCGGACCAAGGCCGCCGCGGATGCCATCAAGTTCACGGTCGAACGCCAGGCTGAGGCGCCGCTCGAGCCGCTGGTGGCCAAAGAAGAAGCCAAGGACAAGAAAATGAGCGACATCACCTGCTCGCTCGACAATAAGGACGATTGTATCGCCTGCGGTAGCTGAGAAATCAGCCTTAGCCCCTTCTCATGCAAAAGCCCGTCATCGTGTTTCTCGCTTTCTCGCTTGCCGCGCACGGCCTGGCGGGCGTTTGGCTCGCCGGCGGTTTGAACGCCGAAAAAACCCCCGACCCGGTGGTCATTTCTTACGTCCGGCAGGAAAGGCCGGAGAAGTTGGTTCCGCGCGCGCGGCCCGAAATAAAACCTCCCGATAAACCGGCCAGGCCCCTCAGTCTGGTGAAAAAATTATCCGTGCCGCAAAGGCCGGTCGACGCGGAAACGCTTCTGGCCGATCCCGAAAAAAAAGAATTTCTCGCCGGCTATTTTGATTTCATCAAAGAAAAGATCCACGCGGCGTTCGAGACGCGCTACATCCGCGAGCCGCGCCGCGGCGAGACCGTGACGCTTTGGTTTGTTTTGGGAGAGGCCGGAGACCTTCGCGCGATGGGGGTCGTGGAAAAGGCTTCCGCGCCGAACCCCCGTTTTCGGGAAATCGCCGAAGACTGCGTGCGCCGCTCGGCCCCTTTTCCGCGTTTCCCCAAAGCGCTCGCCTTCGACAGCATTTCTTTTAAACTCTCGTTTGTTTTTAATGAGCCGTCGTCCTAAAAAAAGACCTGCCTTGCCGCGTCCCGCCGCCGGACGCGCGGCAAGGGGGCCGCTTGTCGGGATTTTATCGGCGGCGTTTGTCCTTCGGATCGCCTACTGGTTTTTCAGCCAAAAAAGCCCTTTCTACGAGCCGCTTCTGCTCGACCCGGCCTACTACGAGGGCTGGGCCGCGCGGATTTTACGCGGCGATTTCGTGGGAGAGGGCGTTTTTTACGGCCTGCCGCTTTATCCTTTTTTCCTCGCCGCGCTTTACAAACTTTCCAGCCACGCGCTCGCGGCCGTAAAGGCCGCGCAGATTTTTCTCGGGCTTCTCAATATTTTTTTCATTTATAAAATTGGCAAAAAAATGGCCGATGAAAAAACGGGGCTTGTGGCCGCCTCGCTCGCGGCGTTTTACGGGCCTTTCTTTTTTCACGAGGGGATCCTGATCCCCGAGACGCTCGGACTTTTTTTATACACCGTGAGTTTTTACGGTGTTTGTCTTTTTCTCGAGCGCCCGACCGCGAAGGGGGGCGCGTGGCTGGGTCTGGCGTTCGGCCTGGCGGCCCTCACGAAGGCCGGGATTCTCTTTTTTGTGTCCGGATTTCTCATTTATTTTTTCATTCGGTTCCTGAAGACCAAAAAAAGCGTCCGGCCCGCGGCGGCTTGCGCGCTCACCTTTCTGCTGGTGCTCGCGCCGGTGGCCGCGCACAACCGGATCTACGGAAAGGACACGGTTTTACTCACCGCGCACTCGGGATTCAATTTTTACATCGGCAACAATCCCGATGCCGAGGGCGTTTTTAAGGCGCCGCCGGGCACCGGCACGAACGTCGATTCCCAGCGCGAGGATTCGCGCGCGCTCGCGGAAAAAGCGCTCGGCCGTACGCTCAAGCCCTCGGAGGTGTCGAAATACTGGTCGGACAAGGCCCGGGATTGGATCGCCGAGAACCCGGGGGCGTTTTTGAAACTGGCTTCCAGAAAACTTGTTTTATTTTTTGACGCGCGCGAGATATCCGATGTCGATGATTACGCCTTCGGCGCGAAGTTTAATCCGCTCCTCAAATTTCCGTGGCCGAATTTCGCGTGGCTCGGCCCGTTTTTCCTTTTGGGGATTTTTCTTTCGCGCGGGGCGGCCGTGCGCCACCGGTGGGCCGCCGTTTTTTGGATCGCCGGCTACACGGCCGGTGTTCTTATGTTTTTCGTCAACGCGCGCTACCGCCTGCCGATCCTCGGCGTGTTTTTTCCGTTCGCGGCCTTGGGGATTCTAAAATTTTATGAAAGCATCCGGGAAAACCGCTGGGGAGGCGTTTTGGCGCGCGGCGCGGTTCTCGCCGGGGGGATTTTGGTCACGCAGGCGAATCTCGTCGGCACGGATTGGGCGAGGGATTACGTGAACGCGGGCGACATTTTCGTTAAAAAAGAGGATTTGGAGCAAGCGGTGGAATTCTACCGCGAGGCGCTCAAAGCCGAGCCTCATTCCGCGGTGGCGAATCAGGCGATGGGGGTGGCGCTCACAAAGATGGGGCGCTCCGAAGAGGCGAGGGATTATTATGAGAAGACCATTGCCGAAGACCCGCTGGACGGCCTGGCCTACAACAACCTGGGCCTTTGGCATGACAATCACGGGGACTCCGAAACGGCCGAGAAATATTTTTTGAAGGCGATTGAGCTGAAACCCGCCTCCTACCAGGCGCACAACAACCTGGGGATGGTTTACGGAAAGCGCGGCGACAATGAAAAAGCGCTCGCCGAATTTGAGGCCTCGCTCAAAATCAACCCCTCCAACCCCCGCGCCTGCACGAACCTCGGCCTCATCTATCACCGGATGGGCCGCGAGGCCGACGCCCGCGCGGCCTGGCGGCGGGCGCTTGCGATCGATCCCGATTGGAAGGACGCCCGCCGCGCGCTCGATCTGAGCGAGTCGGCGTAAGCGGCCCGTTTAAGCCACCTCCGCGGGGGGTTTTCTTTTGACACCTTTCCTCCCAGCGTCTATAATAATTTTTTAAATTTCTCTTAATTCGCGTCTTCATCCATTCCAATAAACGGAGGGTTTCCAGTGGCTATTCGGGTGGGCATCAACGGGTTTGGGCGGATCGGCCGCAACGTCTTTCGGGCGGGCGCCGGCAACAAGGAGATCGAATTTGTCGCGGTGAATGACCTGCCGATTCCGCTCGAGTCGCACGCCTATCTTTTAAAATACGATTCGATCCTCGGCACGTTTGGCGGCAGTGTCCGCGTCGAGGGCGACGCGCTGAACGTGAACGGCCGCCCGCTCAAAGTGTTGAATTTCAAGGACCCGGGCCAGATCCCCTGGGGCGACCTCGGCGTCGACATCGTCGTCGAATCGACGGGCGTTTTCACGGAAAAAGAAAAGGCCGAGGTCCACCTCACCAAGGGCGGCGCGAAAAAGGTGATCATTTCCGCTCCGGCCAAAAATGAGGACATCACGGTCGTCCTCGGCGTGAACCAGGAAAAATACGACCCGGCCAGGCATCACGTGATCTCGAATGCCTCGTGCACGACCAATTGTCTGGCGCCGGTCGCGAAGGTCCTGCTCGACCGTTTCGGCATCGCGCGCGGCCTCATGACCACGATCCATTCCTACACCAACGACCAGCGCGTGCTCGATCTGGGCCACAAGGATTTGCGGCGCTCGCGCGCGGCGGCCCTTTCGATGATCCCGACTTCGACGGGCGCGGCCAAGGCGATTGGCCTGGTCATTCCGGAATTAAAAGGAAAAATGGACGGGGTGGCGATCCGTGTGCCCACGCCGAACGTCTCGATCGTGGATCTCACCTGCGAGCTTCAAAAGGACGTCACGAGAGAGGATTTGAACGCGGCGTTTAAGGAATTTGCCTCCGGTAAAATGAAGGGGATCCTGGAATACTGCCAGGAGCCTCTCGTGTCCAAAGATTTCACGAACAATCCCGCTTCCTCGATCGTGGATTCCCAGCTCACCAACGTCATCGACAAGCGCCTGGCCAAAGTGTTCAGCTGGTACGACAACGAATGGGGCTATTCCAACCGCGTCGTAGACCTTTGCGTGTTCGTCGGCAAAAAACTTTTGGTCGAGGCACGGCATTAATCATTAATGAAGAAGACCCTGCGCGATTTTGATCTCGGCGGGAAACGGGTCCTGATCCGCGTCGATTTCAACGTTCCGCTCGACAAAAATCTCAACATCACCGACGACAGCCGCATCCGCGCGACCCTTCCCACCATCCGCCACGCTTTGGAAAAAGGGGCCCGGGTGATTCTCATGAGCCACCTCGGCCGCCCGGACGGGAAACCGGTTTCGTCGATGAGCCTTTCGCCGGCCGCCAAGCGGCTTTCCGAACTTTTGGGAATGGAAGTGATCCAGTGCTCGGACTGCGTGGGCCCGCGCGTGAAAGAGGAACTGCGCGATCTCGGGGGCCGCTCGTCGGTGGCGCTCCTCGAAAATTTGAGATTCAACCCCGACGAGGAAAAAAATACGCCGTCCTTTGCTCAGGAACTTGCCGAGAACGGCGACATTTACATCAACGACGCGTTTGGGTCAAGCCACCGCGCGCACGCCTCGATCGAAGGCGTCACGCGCTTTCTGCCCTCGGGCGCGGGATTCCTGCTCGAAAAAGAGATCCGCTATCTGGGCGAGGCGATGCAGAATCCGCAAAAGCCCTTTGTCGCGATCCTGGGCGGCTCGAAGGTTTCGGACAAGATCGGCGTCGTCGAAAACCTGATCGCGAAAGTGGACACGATCATGATCGGCGGGGCGATGGCGTACACGTTTTTGAAAGTCCGCGGCGTCGAGATCGGCAATTCAAAGTACGAAAAAGATAAAATCGATTTGGCGAAAAAGATTTTGGACAAGGCGGCCGCCGCGCGCGTCGAGATCCTCCTGCCGGTGGATCACGTGTGCGTCCAAAAGGTGGACGAGAACGCGGTGGTGAAGATTGAAGGCCCTTCGATTTCCGCGGGCTGGTTCGGCGTGGACATCGGCCCGAAGACGATCGAGCTTTTTACCAGGCAGTTGGATTCGGCGAAGACCGTGGTGTGGAACGGCCCGATGGGAATTTTTGAAATGAAACCTTTTTCCAAGGGCTCTTATGAAATTGCGGAGAAACTCGCCAATTTGAAAGGGGCCACAACCGTCGTCGGCGGCGGAGACACGGCCGCCTGCGTGGCCGGTTTTGGCCTCGGGGACAAGATGTCGCATATCTCGACGGGCGGCGGGGCGTCGCTCGAATATCTGGAAGGCAAGGCCCTGCCCGGGATTGCCGCGCTCGAGGACAAATGATGAGCCGCAAACCCATCGTCGCCGGGAATTGGAAGCTCAATAAAACCATTAAGGAAGCCATAGATCTCGTCACACAGCTCAAGCGCCTCATTTCCGGCACGCAGAATGTGGAAGTGGTGGTTTGCCCGCCGTACACCGCACTCGGCGAAGTCTCCGAAGTTTTGATGGAGTCGGGAATCCACACGGGCGCGCAGGATTTATTTTGGGAGGAAAAAGGCGCTTTCACGGGCGAGGTGTCGGCGACGCTCATTAAGGAAGCCGGCGCTCGTTTTGTGATCGTCGGCCATTCGGAGCGCCGGCAGTTTTTTCAGGAAACGGATGAGACGGTGAATAAAAAAACCAGGGCCGCGCTCGCGGGCGGCCTCACCCCGATCGTCTGCGTCGGAGAGACGCTCAGCCAGCGCGAGGGGGGAAAGACGTTTGCGGTGGTCGGCGCTCAGGTGAAGGGCGCCTTCGCCGGTTTTTCGGCAGACCAAATGGGAAGGCTCGTCGTTGCCTATGAGCCGGTTTGGGCGATCGGCACCGGGAAAGTGGCCACGCCCGCGCAGGCCCAGGAAGCGCACGGATTCATCCGGAAGGAAGTCGGAAAAATGTTTGGGGACGAGGTTTCGGGGAGTTTACGGATCCAGTACGGGGGCAGTGTGAAGCCCGAAAATATCGCGGAGTTGATGCGGGAGCCGGACATCGACGGGGCGCTCGTGGGCGGGGCGAGCCTCGAGGCGGCCGGTTTCGCCGACATTGTGAAAAACGCCGGGATCGCGGCGCTGAAATGAGGGGATAAACATGTACATTTTTCTGATTGGTTTGCATGTGATGGCGTGTCTGGTGTTGATTTTAGTCGTGCTCTTGCAGGCGGGCCGCGGCGGTGGATTCTCCGAGATGGCCGGCGGGGGACAGCCGCAGAGCATTTTTGGGACGCAGACGAACACGTTCATGACCCGCGCGACGGAGGTGTGCGCGGTGATCTTTATCATCACCTCGCTTTCGCTCGGGATCGTGTCCACCCAGCGCGGCAAGTCGCTCATGGAGCGTCGGAGAATCGCGGCTGTGCCGCCGCCCGCGCCTGCGCCGGCCGCCGCCGTGCCCGCCGCGTCTCAACCGGAAACCGCCTCCGGACCCGCGGCACCGGCGCCCGCCGATGCGAGTTCGAAATAGGGCATTTTTTCTTTTTCTATTTTTATTTTCCGCGCCGGTTTTCGCCTCCGCCGATGAAAGGCGGGGTGACGCCTTTGTCACTTCCTCGATCGCCGAACCGTCCAATTTAATTCCCTTCCTCGCCTCCGATTCCGCCTCCGCCGAAGTCTCGAGGCTCCTTTTTAACGGCCTTGTCAAATACGATAAAAATTTAAAACTCACCGGCGACCTGGCCTCGGACTGGGATATTGAGGAGGGGGGCCTCGTGATCGTTTTTCATTTGAGAAAAAACGTGCGCTGGCAGGACGGCGAGCCCTTCACCGCGCGCGACGTCGCGTTCACGTTCCGGGCGCTCACGAATCCCTCGGTGCCCACGCCCTACGGCGGCGATTTTGAAAAGGTGGTGTCGCTCGAAACCCCCGATCCCCACACCGTGAGAGTCCGTTATAAGGAGCCTTTCTCGCCGGGCCTGGCGAGTTGGTCGGTCGGCATCGTGCCGGAGCATTTGCTGAAAGACGCCGACTGGCCGGCCACCGGTTTCTCGAGAAACCCCGTCGGCACCGGACCCTACAAACTTGTCCAATGGACCAGCGGCGAAAAATTAGTTCTTCGGGCGAATCCCGATTATTTCGAAGGCGCGCCGTTCATCGCGCGCGTCGTTTACCGCATCCTTCCCGAACCGACGACGGCTTTTTTGGAACTCGAAACGGAAAATATCGATTCCGCGGCGCTTTCACCGCTCCAATTCAAACGCCAAACCGGCACGCCTTTTTTCAAAACCCATTACGCCAAATACGCGTTCCCGAGTTTCAGTTACACCTACATCGGTTACAATCTGCGGAATCCGCTTTTCGCCGATAAAAAAGTCCGAAAGGCGATCGGGCTTGCGATCCACAAACAGGAGATCATCGACACGGTACTTCTGGGCTACGGCCGCGCGGCCACGGGGCCGTTTCTCGCGGACGGCTGGGCGGCCGACCCGGCCATTGGCCCGTCCGGTTTTGACCCTTCGCGCGCGAAAGCGCTTTTGGCCGAGGCCGGCTGGCGTGACACGAGCGGCGACGGCATCCTGGACAGGGGCGGACGGCGTTTTTCTTTCACGATTTTGACCAATTGGGGAAACACCGACCGCAAAATGGCCTGCGAGATCATTCAAAAGAGATTGAGAGACGTCGGCATCGAAATGAATATTCAAACGCTCGAGTGGAGCGTCCTTTTAAGGGAATTCATCGGCAAAAAAAGATTCGAGGCCGTGCTTCTGGGGTGGCAACTTTCGCCGGAGCCCGACCCGTACGACATTTTTCATTCGTCGAAGACGGGCCCCGGCCAGTTCAATTTTGTATCCTATAAAAATGAGGAGGCCGATCGGTTGATGGAGGAGGCCCGGCGGATTTTTCCGGAGGCCGAACGGGCAAAAATTTATCACAGGCTTCACGGCATTTTAAGCGAAGATGAGCCGTACACTTTTTTGTACGTGCCGGAGTCGCTCGTCGCCCTTCACCGGCGCTTCAAGGGAGTGGAGCCGGCGCCGGCGGGCATCGGGCACAATTTCATCGAGTGGTATGTGCTGAAGAACGAGAGAAAGTACCGATGAACTATTTTCTCAAACGATCGGGGGGCCTTGTTGTTTTATTTTTCGGAATCACGCTCATCAGTTTTGCCGTGATTCATCTGGCGCCGGGGGGCCCGACCGATATTTATTCGCAGATGAATCCGAAAGTCTCCGCCGAGGCCGCCGAGAAAATGCAGAAACTCTACGGCCTCGACAGGCCTCTTTTGGAACAGTACGGTTCGTGGGCGAAGCGCGTTTTCTTTTTTGATTTCGGCCGGTCGTTTCGCGACGGCCGGCCGGTGACGAAAAAAATCGCCGCGGCGATTCCCGTCACGCTTCTCATGAGCGTTCTGTCGCTCCTTTTCATTTTGGCCGCGGGGATCCCGCTTGGGATTTACGGCGCCGTGCACGAGGGGACCCGGCGGGACGGCGTTCTGTCCGCGGTGTTGTTGGCGGGATTTTCACTGCCGGTGTTTTGGGCCGCGCTTTTGGCGATGTCCTATTTCGGGGTGGGTCTGCGGGTCCTGCCGGTGGCCGGGATCCATTCGCTTTTTTTCGATGAGATGACTTTTTTTGAAAAAATAAGAGACGTCGCCTGGCATTTGATCCTGCCGGTTTCGCTGTCGGCGCTCGCGGGCCTGGCGGGAATCTCGCGGTTCATGCGCGCGAATTTGATTCAGGTTTTAAAGGAAAATTACATCCGCACCGCGCGCGCCAAAGGGCTTTCCGAAAGAAAAGTCCTTTACGGGCATGCCCTGCCCAACGCGATTTTGCCGCTTTTGACCCTTTTGGGCCTCTCGGTGCCGGGGCTTTTGGGAGGGAGCGTTATTTTTGAATCCATTTTTTCGATCCCCGGCATGGGACGGCTTTTTTTCGATTCGGTTTTCGCGCGGGATTACCCGGTCATCATGGGGGTCCTGGTGCTGGGCGCGATTTTGACGCTTTTGGGGAATTTCCTCGCCGATTGGGCCTACGCGGCGTGTGACCCGCGGATTCGGCTCGGGGAAAAATTTTAATGAAACATTTTGCGAAGGCGTGGTTTTTGATTCTGGCGGCCGTGCTTTTAGGCTCGCCCTTTTTCGCGGAGAGGGCGGGTGCGATGGATTTTTCACGGATCCTGGAGCCGCCCTCACTCAGCCATTTTTTGGGAACGGATTCTTTGGGGCGCGATCTTTTCGCGCGCCTGGTTTGCGGCGCGGGCGTGTCCGTCGGCGTGAGTTTTTTGGCTGTTTTCATTTCTATTTTTTTGGGCACGCTCCTGGGCGCTGTGGCGGGTTATTTCGGAAAAGGGATCGATAAGCTCGTGATGGGTCTCACGGACCTGGCGCTTTGTTTTCCCGTTTTCTTTCTGATCCTAGCCGTGATCGCCGTTTTGGGACCGGGTTTTTGGAAGATCGCCGTCATCATCGGCCTCACCGGTTGGATGGGCACGGCGCGGCTCGTGCGCGCGGAGGTGTTGAGCTTAAGGGAAAGGGAATTTGTGCTGGCGGCGCGGGCGCTGGGCGCCGGTGCGCCGCGGATCATTTTCCGGCACCTGGTCCCGAATGCCGCGCGGCCCATTGTCGTGAACGCGGTCCTGGGGATTTCCTCCGCGATCCTAACCGAGGCGGCCCTGAGCTTTTTGGGCATCGGCGTCCGGCCGCCCGCGCCGAGCTGGGGGAATATTTTGAACGACGCGCGCGCGACGCTGGGTGTGGCATGGTGGCTCGCTTTGTTTCCGGGGGCGGCGATTTTTTTGACGGTCTTGTCGGCAAATGTTTTAGGCGAGGACATCGGGAAGCCGTGACATTGCGGATCAATCATTTAAAAATTGCTTTTGAGAATAAGCGCCCCGTCGTCGAGGACCTGTCGCTCGCAGTGGAGGAGCGATCGTTCACCGCGCTGGTGGGGGAGTCGGGCTCCGGAAAAACCGTCACCGCGCTTTCGGTTTGCCGGTTGATCCGGCCGGCGGTCTTGACCGGCGAAATTTTATTCTCCGGAAAAAATCTCCTGTCGCTCGACGAAAAAGAACTGCTCCGTGTGAGGGGCGGCGGGATCAGCCACATTTTTCAGGACCCTTTTTCGTCGCTCAATCCCGTTCTCCCGGCCGGACGTCAGATCGAAGAGGCGTTTCGGATTCATCATCCCCGCGCTCCGAAAAGCGAGGCTCGGAACGAAGCCCTCGCCGCGCTTGGCGACGCCGCGATCCCGGACCCCGAGCGGGTTTGTCGCAGTTTTCCGCACGAGCTCTCGGGCGGCCTGTGCCAGCGCGCGATGATCGCGATGGCGCTTGTTTCCCGGCCGAAGGTTCTCATCGCCGACGAGCCGACGACCGCGCTCGACACGGCGACGCAGGACCAGATCATGAGGCTTTTGGCGCGGCTTTCGGCCGAGCGGAATCTCGCGGTTTTTTTCATCACGCACGATCTGGGCCTGGCGCGGGACTGGGCGGAAGTCATTTATGTTTTGGAGAAGGGCCGCCTCGTCGAAAGATTGACGAAAGAGGAAAAATTCACGCCGCGCGAGCCTTACACGAAAAAATTATTCCGCGCCGAACTCATTGACCAAAAACCCAAGACATTCATCGAGATTTAAATGGAAACGATCCTGGAAGCCAACCATTTAAGGAAAACCTTCAAGAAACACGGCGTGAAGGCCGTCGATGACGTGACGCTCGCGATCCCGAAAGGTCGCACGCTCGGCCTCGTCGGCGAATCCGGATGCGGCAAGTCGACGCTGGCCAAACTTTTGCTCGGACTTTTGCCCGCCGACGGGGGAGAGGTGTTCTTCGGCGGCCAAAAGATCGCGGCGTTAAAAGGCGCGGGCTTGAAAAACTTCCGCAAAAACGCGCAGATCATTTTTCAGCATCCCCACGCGTCGCTTGACCCACGCCTCCGCGTGCGGGAAATTCTGGCCGAGCCTTTTTGGATTCACGGAAGGCCGGACGCTTCTTTTTTGAAACAAAAAGTCGCGGAACTTTTGGAAAGGGTCGGCCTGCCGCCACATTTTTCGGAACGCCTGCCGCGCGAACTTTCGGGCGGCGAATGCCAGCGCGTGGCGATCGCGCGGGCCGTGAGCCTCGACCCGGCGCTCGTCATTTGCGACGAACCGGTGTCGTCGCTGGACGCGCTCGTTCAGGCGGGGATCCTGAACCTTCTCCTTCGTCTCCAGAGGGAAAAGGGCATCGCCTGCCTTTTCATCTCGCACGATCTCCGCGTCGTGCGCCACATGAGCGATGAGATTCTTCGGATGAAATGTGGTAAAATTGGACGTTTTTAAGGGACTGACATGAAAAAACTTTTAACCTTCATCATGGCCGGCGGCAAGGGGGAGCGGCTTCACCCCTTGACGAAGGACCGCGCCAAGCCCGCGGTGCCGTTCGGCGGCATCTACCGGATCATCGATTTTACGCTTTCGAATTGCATCCATTCCGGTATCCGCCGCATCCATGTGCTCGTGCAGTACAAATCGATGTCGCTCGCGCGCCACATCCGCATGGGCTGGAACATTCTCAATTCCGAAGTCGGCGAATACGTCGAGGTCCTCCCGGCCCAGCAGAGGATCGACGAACATTGGTATCAGGGCACGGCGGACGCGATCTACCAGAATCTTTATTCGATCCACATCGAGGACCCCGAACAGATTCTGATTCTGGCCGGCGACCATGTTTACAAAATGGATTACGCGCTCATGCTCGACGCGCATCGCCGATCGAAAGCGGACCTCACGATCGGCGTCGTGCGCGTTCCCGCGGAAGAATCGCAGGGCGTGGGCGTGATTGAGGCGGACGCCGGGGACGCGGTCGTGGGATTTGAGGAAAAACCGGCCGTCCCGAAAACCATCCCGGGCGACGCCGACCACGTGTACGGCTCGATGGGCATTTACATTTTTGACCGCAAAGTTTTGGAGGAGGAGCTCGGGGAAGACGCCAAAAGCAGGGAGGGCTCCCACGATTTCGGGAAGGACATCATTCCGCGGATGATCCGGAAAAAAGCGCGGCGCGTCGTGGCCTACAATTTTGTGGACGTGAACAATAAGGAAACGCTTTACTGGCGCGACGTGGGAACACTCGACGCGTATTACGAGGCGAACATGGACCTCGTGCAGGTGACGCCTCAATTTAATCTCTACGACCGCGACTGGCCGATCCGTACCTACCAGATGCAGTACCCGCCCGCGAAATTTGTGTTCGCCGATCCGATCGGCGGCCGGCGCGGGACGGCGCTGGATTCGCTGGTTTCGGACGGGTGCATTCTTTCGGGGAGCGTGATTCAGCGCTCGATCCTCTCGCAGAATGTGCGCGTGAACAGTTACGCCGAGGTTGAAAATTCTCTTTTGCTGGAAGGCGTGGACATCGGCCGGCACGCGAAAGTGAAAAACGCGATCATCGATAAAAATACAAAGGTCATGCCCAACGCCCAGATCGGTTATGATTTGGAACTCGACCGGAAGCGGTTCACCGTGACGCCGAAAGGGATCGTCGTGGTGGAAAAAGGCTCGGTGGTCGAGGCGGTTTAGTTTAATGGAAAACGACATTTTAAAAATCGGGAATTTTTCGCTCCGCTCGCGGCTCATCGCCGGGACGGGAAAATACGCCTCGTTTGAAATAATGGAAAAGGCGCTCGCGGCCTCAGGCGCCCAAATGGTGACGGTCGCGGTGCGGCGGGTGAATCTCGACCGGACGAAAGAGTCTTTGCTGGATTATGTGGACCCCAAAAAGTATATTTTACTGCCCAACACGGCGGGTTGTTATTCAAAGGAAGAGGCCGTGCGCGTGGCGCGTCTCGGACGGGCGGCGGGCCTTTCGAATCTCGTGAAGCTCGAAGTGATCGGCGACGAGAAAACGCTCCTGCCGGATAACGTGGCGCTCTTGGAGGCGACGGGAGAGCTTGTGAAAGAGGGTTTTGTCGTCATGCCCTACACGACCGACGACCCGATCATGGCCAAGCGCCTCGAGGACGCGGGCGCCGCGTGTGTCATGCCGCTTGCCGCGCCCATCGGCTCGGGGCAGGGGATTTTAAACCGGCTCAACATCCGTCTGATTCTTGAAAAAGTGAGGGTCCCCGTCATCGTGGACGCGGGGGTGGGGACGGCTTCGGACGCCGCGATCGCGATGGAGCTGGGCGCCGACGGGGTTTTGATGAACACGGCCATCGCCGGCGCGAAGGACCCCGTCAAAATGGCCGAGGCGATGAAGCTGGCCGTTCGCGCGGGACGCCTGGCGCACGAGGCCGGGCGCATCGAGAAAAAAATGTACGCCAATGCCTCCAGTCCGGCGGAGGGGCGGGTGGGGATGTCCATCGAGTAGCGGTCTTGACAGAAGGCCTTTTATGATGTATGATGTATAATGTATAAAAGAAGGGGCAAAAATGAGCCATCTCCATCGGACGCAAATCTACATTGAAGACGAACAAATGAGTCACCTGAAATTTGAGGCGTCAAAAGCAAGGGTGGCAGTTTCGGAACTGATCCGCAGGGCAGTCGATGCTTTTTTGCGCCGCGGCGAACAAAAGCATGATTGGAATAAAGACCCGCTTGTGAAAGCCATCGGCAAGATCCGGCTTGCCTCCAAAGATGCCTCGGCACGGCACGATTTTTATCTTTACGGAGAGGGGAAGCGTCGGTAATTGGAAAAGATCTTTGTCGATACGGGCGGTTGGGCGGCTCTTTTAGTGGAAAATGACGAAAGACACAAAGAGGCCGTTTCCATCTTCGGGCGTCTGAAAGAATCGAGAGCCTCTCTTTATACGTCGGATTACGTGATTGATGAGACCCTCACTTTAATCGGAGTCCGCGGCGGACACGCCCATTCGGTTCGGGCGGGAAAGGCGATTCTTGAAAGCTCGCTTGTAAAAATTGTCACTGTCGTGCCGGATTACTTTCAAGATACATGGGCTCTCTACCAAAAATACAAAGATAAAAAATTCAGCTTTACGGATGTCAGCAGTCTCTGCATCATGAATACGCTAAAAATCAAAAAACTTTTCGGGTTTGACAGAGAATTCGAAAAGGTGAGCGTGGAGTTATTGACATGAAAAATTACAAAATTGCGGTGATCGCCGGTGATGGAACGGGGCCCGAGGTGACGGCCGAGGCCCTGAAGGTTCTTGAGGCCGCATCAAAGAAAAATAATTTTCGGCTGGACCTGACTTCTTTTGATTACGGCGGCGAGCGCTATTTGAAAACCGGAAAGGTTCTGACCGACAGGGAACTGGCGGGCCTTAAAAAATTCGGCGCGATTTTGCTGGGCGCGGTCGGGCATCCCGATGTCCGGCCCGGCATTTTGGAGAAGGGCCTGCTTCTTAAGATCCGTTTCGGCCTTGAGCAGTACATCAACCTGCGTCCGGTGAAATTGTACCCCGGCGTGTGGACGCCGCTTCGCGACAAGGGGCCGGACGACATTGATTTCGTCGTCGTCCGCGAAAATAACGAAGGCCTTTACGTGGGCGAGGGGAAATTTATTCATAAAGGAAAAAAGAACGAGGTGGCCCTCCAGGTGTCGCGCAACACGCGAAAAGGGGTCGAGCGCTGTGTGCGTTACGCGTTCGAAGCCACGCGCCGGCGGAACAAAAGAAAAAAGCTCACCCTTTGCGGAAAGACCAACGTGCTGACTTACGCGCATGACCTATGGTGGCGGGTTTTTAATGAAGTAGCCAAGGAATACAAAGACATCCAGACCGACTACGCGCACGTCGACGCCACCTGCATGTGGATGGTGAAAAATCCAGAATGGTTCGACGTGATCGTGACCGACAACATGTTCGGCGACATCATCACGGACCTGGGCGCCATGATTCAGGGCGGGATGGGCATCGCCGCGGGCGGCAATCTGAACCCAAAAGGCGTGTCCATGTTCGAGCCCATCGGCGGTTCGGCGCCGAAATACACGGGGAAAAACGTGATCAACCCGCTCGCCGCGATCTGCGCGGGCGCCATGCTGCTCGATCATCTCGGCGAAACCCTCGCCGCGTCCCAAATCGAAAAAGCGGTGATGGACGTGACGCAGAATAAACTGAAGTCGCTCGCGGCGGGGAAGATGGGTTATGGAACCAAAGAAGTCGGGGATTTGGTGGCGGAGAGAATATAAATGTTTAAGAAAAAATCAAAATACAACGTCGCGGTGATGGGCGCCACGGGCGCCGTGGGCGAGGAGATGCTGAAAATCCTCGAGGAGAGGCGTTTTCCCGTCGACAGGCTTGTGCTTTTGGCCTCTGCGCGTTCTTTGGGGAAAAAATATTCTTTCCACGGAAAACAAATTGCCGTAGAAGAATTGAAAGAAAATTCCTTTAACGGCATTGACATTGTTTTGGCGAGTGCCGGTGGGTCTATTTCCAAAAAATTTGCGCCCTTTGCGGTGAAAGCAGGCGCTATCGTGATCGACAACACGAGCGCCTACCGCATGGACCCGAACGTGCCTTTGGTGATTCCTGAAATCAATCCCGAAGACATTCAAAAACACAAAGGCATTATCGCCAATCCCAACTGCTCCACGATCATCATGCTGGTTCCGGTTTATCCGATTCATAAAACCAACCGCGTGAAACGTATTTTTGTTTCTACTTATCAGTCTGCCTCCGGCGCGGGGGCGCGGGCCATGCGTGAGCTGGAAGAGCAGTCGCGCGACGTTCTGGCCGGGCGTCCGGCAAAAAAAGAAATTTTTCCTCACCAGATCGCGTTCAATCTTTTTTCGCACAACAGCGCCATTAAAGACGAGGGCTACAACGAAGAAGAGCTCAAGATGGTGAAAGAGACGCAGAAAATTTTCCACGACACCAAAATCAAAATCACGCCGACCACGGTGCGGGTGCCGGTATTTCGGGCGCATTCCGAATCTATTTATCTTGAGCTTGAAAAAACGCCGGACATTGCGCGCATCCGTAAGATTTTATCCAAAGCGCCGGGCGTCAAAGTGGTTGATGACCGTGAGAAAAATTATTTTCCGATGCCGCTTGAAGCCAGCGGTCAGGACGACGTGCTTGTCGGACGTTTGCGGAAAGATCTGTCTTCCTCGAAGGGCCTGTGTCTTTTTGTTTCCGGCGACCAGCTTCGCAAGGGAGCCGCTCTAAACGCTGTCCAGATCGCGGAAATTTTAATCCAGTAATGTCATTGCGAGAAGCGCAGCGACGAAGCAATCTTTGTGGAGAGATTGCTTCGCTTTGCTCGCAATGACCCGAGATGCGGACCATCAAGCTCGTTATCGGTTACAACGGCGAGCGCTATGAAGGTTGGCAGAGCCAGCGCAACAGTAAAACCCTTCAAGAGCTTTTCGAGAAGACCTTAAGCCGCATTCTCAAAGAAAAGACAGACCTTATTTCTGCCTCCCGCACGGACAGCGGGGTCCACGCGCTGGGGCAGACAGCCCATTTCAAAACAAAAAACCCTCTTCCCGTCGCAAGAATAAAGTCAGCGCTCAATTTCTACCTCCCGAAAGACGTGGTTGTTTTTTCGGCTAAAGAGATGCCCGCCAATTTTCACGCTCGTTACCAAGCGCGCTCAAAGGTTTACCACTATGACATTTGGAACAGCCCCACGCGCCCGCTCTTTGAAGCGCCTTTTACGCTTTGGCATCCCGGGAAACTTGATGCGGCCTCGATGAATCGTGCTACGCGCCACCTTAAAGGAAAACACGATTTCAACGCTTTTAAGGCCATTGACGGCGAAACAAAAAGCTCTGTGCGTGAAATAAAACGCATTTCCGTAAAGAAAATAAAAACGCTTATCCGCATCGAAATAAAAGGCGACGGTTTTCTCAAGCACATGGTCCGCATCATCGCCGGCACGCTCATCGAAGTGGGCCGAAAAAAGCTGAAGCCTCAAGCCATTCAACAAATTTTATCCTCCAAAGACCGCACCAAAGCCGGTCCCACCGCCAAACCCCAAGGCCTCACCCTCCTCAAAATTACTTATTAACGATCAAAAAGGGACAGTCCCCAAGAAGACAGGGGACAGTCCCCAATTGGGCCCTTCCTCATAGATAAGCCTGTCCCTTTTTGCCCCAAAAGGGACAGTCCCCAATGACTAAGGGGACAGTCCCCTGTAAAACGAAAAAAATTTAGAAATAGTTTGAACGAAAATGGCACCCCTTGTCGTCTAGTATAGTGGGAGGGTGTTATGACATCATGAAAATTCTCATCCATTATCATTCCAAACGGCAGAATAAGGGGCTTTTGCTGGTGTTTCATAAGATGACTATAGAAGAAGTCCGGGAAATTATTCAGGAAAAGGACCGCCTAGTGGCTATCGGGCGGCTGGTAGTTAAGGCCGACAAGGTGGAGCAGGTTCCCCAGGGGCGTTACCGGCGCATCCGGGCCTCGGCTGATTTTGTTGTCAGCGAGCGTTACACAATGGAGCGGTTGGGGTAGAATGCAATTTGACAATTTGTATGTTATAGAATACACTCTTGTTGAGAGCCTTTAGTGCCAGAGTTTAAAAAGAGACTCTTTTTCTATCAAACTTTAAATGGTAAAAGGCCATTTGAGGAGTGGTTTTCCGGCTTCAAAGACAAAAGAACTTATGCGTTACTCGCGGCAAAACTTGACCGTTTGGAACGCTATGGACATACGGGTCGGTACAGATCTGTACAAGACGGCATTTATGAGTTAAAAATCGATCATGGGCCTGGGTATCGGGTTTATTTTGCTGAGCAGAGGAGTGCGGCTATTCTTCTTCTTGTGGGAGGAGATAAAAGCACTCAGCATCGCGATATTGAAAAGGCCGTTGAATATTGGAAGGATTATAAGGAGCGGGTGAATGAAACTTAAAGCCTATCATGAGAGTCTCATCGAAGCCTTGAAAGACCCTAAGCAGGCGGCCGAATATTTAAATGTCGCCCTCGAAGAAGGGGACCCAAAAATGTTTTTGGTGGCTCTCAGGAATGTTGCAGAAGCTTGCGGCGGGATGTCCAAAGTTTCCCGGCGCACAAAACTCAACCGTGCCAACCTCTACAAAATCTTTTCCAAATCGGGTAACCCGGAAGTCCAAACACTCTCGCACATTCTTAAGACTTTTGGTTTGAGATTGGCCGTGGAAACGATGTCCTCACAAACTCTTAAGGCCGCATAAGGTATGTTATTAGCCAAAGAAATATTAAAAAACCGTTTTGGTTACGATGATTTTCGTTTGGATCAGGAGAAGATCATTGGGGCGGTTTTGGAAAAAAAAGACGTGTTGGCGCTCATGCCCACGGGTGGGGGCAAGTCACTGTGTTATCAGATTCCGGCGCTTTTGTTTCCCGGGCTTACCGTGGTCATTTCGCCGCTCATCGCTTTGATGAAAGATCAGGTGGGGGCGCTGAAGCTGAATGGCATTCCTTCTGCTTTTTTAAATTCTTCTCTTACGGGCCGCGAACAGTCGGATATTCTTTTGGCGGCGGAGGCCGGTGAGCTTAAACTCCTTTACGTGGCTCCCGAGAGACTTTTTTCTCAGGACCCGCCGTTTCTGGAGTTTTTGAAACGGTTATCGGTGTCCCTTTTTGCGATCGACGAGGCGCGTTGCATCTCTCAGTGGGGTCATGATTTCCGGCCTGAATACATGAAGCTTGCGGCGCTCAAGCGCCATTTTCCGGAGGTGCCGGTGATGGCTTTGACGGCGACGGCGGATGAGTTGACGCGGAAAGATATTTTGGAGAAATTGCAGTTAAATGCGCCCGCTGTTTTTATTTCGAGCTTTGACAGGAAAAATATTTATTACTTCGTCCGTCCCAAGAAAAATTCCCGCCCGCGGCTTCTCGCTTATCTGAGCGCACGCCGGCAGGAGTCGGGCATCATTTACGTATTGTCACGGCGCTCGGCGGAACGTTGGTCGGATGAGCTTGAAGCGCGGGGATTTTCGGTAAAGCCGTATCACGCGGGCCTCGATAGCCAAACGCGCGCCGAAAACCAGGAGCTTTTCATTCAGGACAAGGTCAAAATCATGGTGGCGACCATCGCGTTCGGCATGGGCATCGACAAGTCCAACGTCCGCTACGTGGTTCATCTCGACATGCCAAAAAATATTGAGGGCTATTATCAAGAGACCGGACGGGCCGGCAGGGACGGTTTGAAGAGCGAGGCGGTTTTATTTTACAGCCCGGGCGACGTGATTAAATTGAAGCATTTCGCGCGCGTGTCCGGCAATCCGAACCAGACTCGAATTTTATTTAAGAAATTAAATCAGATGGCGGATTTCTGCGAAATCAAAACCGTCTGCCGCCGCAACCGGCTTCTTAATTATCTGGGCGAAGATTCTCCCGACCGCTGTGACGCTTGCGACGTGTGTTTGGGTCGTGTGGGGGAGGAGGTGGTGGTTGCCGAAGCGCCCTATGAAGCCGAGCTTTTCAAAATACTGAGAGCGATGCGCATGGACCTCGCCCGGGAGGCGGGAATGCCGGCCTTTGTGATTTTTTCGGATGCGACGCTGGTTGAGCTTTGCGCCTACCTGCCCCAAACGATGGAAGATCTGCGCCGCATTTCCGGTTTTGGGGAGGTAAAGCTTGCCCGTTACGGGACTCTCTTCCTTAAAGCTGTCACGGATTACTCCCGCGAGCGTGGTCTCTCCTCGCGCATCGAAAAAAAATACACGGGACAAGCCGCCGGTGACATTCGCGCCGCGGTCAACCGTTTAAAATTCAACAAAACCGCGCAAGCTCGTATATAATTTGTTTGCGTGCATTTGAATGAAAGTATACTTTACAAATAGACGTACTTAATGTATACTTCATCTCATGGTCAATAGGCCCCAATGGAAAAAGAGGATTCATAACGCATGGAAAGAGGCGTCCATCGTCTGGCTTTCCGGCGTGCGCCGCTCGGGTAAGACGACGCTCGCGCGGAGTCTCGGAGGTCCGGAGGAGATTCTCTACGTCAACTGCGACCTTCCCGCGGCCGAGGAGCGGCTTCGAGACCCTGAGTTTTTCTTTCGAAGCTGTGAAAAATCCATTATCGTTTTCGACGAAATCCACCAACTTCGGGATCCGAGCCGTGTTCTCAAGATCGGCGCCGATCTCTTTCCGCGCCTGAGAATATTGGCCACCGGGTCCTCGACGCTTGCGGCCGGCAGAAAATTCAGGGACACGCTGACGGGACGAAAGAGGCTCGTTCATCTTCTGCCGGTTCTCTGGACGGAGCTCGAAGATTTCTCCTGCAAGGATCTGACAAGACGGCTTTTTCAGGGCGGCTTGCCCCCGGCGCTTCTGACGGCCTCCAAAAAAAACTCTTTTTACCGGGAGTGGCTGGATTCCTTTTTCGCCCGGGACGTGCAAAAGCTTTTTTCGTTCCGCGACGCGGATAAGTTCAACGCGCTTTTTGAATATCTCCTCAGGCAGAGCTCGGGCCTGTTTGAGACTTCCAGGGCCGCGTCTGATCTCAAGATCAGCCGGTTGACGATTGAAAATCATCTCCAAGCGCTCGAGACGATGCACGCCATCGCGCGCATTCGGCCTTTTTTCGGAAGCGGACAGAGGGAGATCGTGAAAATGCCGAAAATCTACGGTTTTGACACGGGTTTCGTCACCTTTGCCCGCGGCTGGGATCCTCTGCGTCCGCAGGATCACGGCGTCTTGTGGGAGCATTTGGTTTTGGAATATTTACAGGCTTATTTTCCGGACGAGACCATCCGGTATTGGCGCGACAAGGCGGGAAGGGAAGTGGATTTTATTTTGGCCCGGCGCAGGGATCATGTGGATGCGATCGAATGCAAATGGAACCCGCTGGATTTCGATAGTTCGGCGCTTAGGGAATTTCGTTCTCATTACCCGAAAGGCGTAAATTACCTGGTGACTCCTTCGGCAAGACCCGCTTACGTAAAACGTTATGGAAGTCTAACCGTTAAAATTTGCGAGCCTTCCAGCTTGGCCGCCTAAAGACCTCTCGCAGTCCGGCCTCACTCTCTTGTTGAAATTATCTATTAACATGGTCTTCGGTAGCGCCGCTTAAAATTCAGCAAACCCGCATAAATTCGTATATAATTTAGTCTCAATGGGAAAAACTCAATGATGCTTTATCTCGTAAGCCTGTCTTTCGCCAGCTTGTTTTCTTTGGTTCTCGGAGCCTTCGTTTTCTATAAGAATCCGGCGAGCCGTGTGAATCGAACGTGGGGGCTTTCCTGTTTGGGTTGTTGCGTTTGGAGTTTGTTTTTTGTATTGATGATCCGCGCCCACACTTACAAAAGCGCGCTTTTATTTTCCAAAATCTGTAATTTGTCAGCGGCATATATGATCGTTCTCGTCGCCCATTTTTGCAAAGAAGTCGCGAGCTTCAATACAAAAAAAATGGGGTTGATCAAATTGGGATATTTGAACGGCGTTTTATTGACACTCTCGGCATTTACAGACTATTTTTGTTCCGCAAGGCCAATTTTAAATTTTGACTATTTTGTATCCGCCAGACCCGTCTACCATCTTTTCACGGCTCACTTCTTCTTTTATATTTTTTATTCCGAGTACGTCCTGATTAGAGGGATGGCCTATCTGTCCGAGGAGCGAAAGAATCAGATCAAATACATCATTGTCGCTCTGACCAGCGGTTATGTTGGCGGCGGTTTGACGTTTCTCCCTGCCTATGGAATCCCGTTTCAGCCTGTTTCCGTGCATTTTGTGTGGGTATACGCCGCAATCATCTCGTACGCTATTTTGAAGTATCAATTAATGGACATTAAGGTAGTAATCAAAAAGACCCTTTTTTATTCTTTGCTGGTTTTTTTGGTTTCCGCACTCTATTTTATGGCGGTTTTTATGACTCACAAACTATTGATAAGTCCCTGGGATCTGCAAACTTGTTTGATGAATGGTTTAAAGGGAGTGGAAATTTTATCTCAAATGATTACAAAAAATTTGTTTACTCTTACCAGTTTTCTATGCGGTGTGGCGTCTATGGGTCTGGCCGTCTTTGGACTGATTGTTGGCAGAACGAAGGCCCAAAGACTGTTTATGGTTTTTAACGCGGCGGTTGCCATATGGGGTTTTGGAAATTTCGTTGCAGGTTCTTCCGAGACTTCTGCTGGGGCTGTTATTGGATGGAGATCCGCTTATATAGGAGGGTTCTTTTTAAGTGCCATTTTTTGTCATTTGACGCAGGTATTTTTTGAGATCAGAAATAGAAAAATTCTCTTCATTGCGTATCTGCAGGCGATTGTGTTTTCCTCAGCCATGGTCTTTCACCCGCAAAGTCTTGTTTCTCAAACCAGGCTGGCTTTTGGCGTGCACTATAACGTGATTACCGGAATGATGGCTACGGCGATAGCGATGTTTTTATTGATAGTAATTATCACCTATAAAAATCTTTTAGAGTATTTGCAAGTAGCTACAGAAGGTCGCCAGACGCAAGCGAAATATTTTATTTTTGGTTTTGCGTTCGGGTTTATCGGAGGAGCAACAACTTTATTACCTCCGTTTGGTATTGATGTCATTTACCCGGCGGGAAATCTGGGTGTTGGTATTTATGCATTTATTTTAGTGTACGCAATGTTTCGGCATCAGATTTTGGATGTGAGGATTGTAATAAAAAGGACCATTTTTTATTCGCTCACGACGCTGTTTATTTCCATAGCTTATATTTTGGTCATATTTGTACTGCATAAGTTATTCCTATTGGAAAATATCATTAAACCCACGGTACCAAACAGCATTATTTTAGTTGTGTTGATAATGGTATTTTTGAAACCGGTAGAAATATTTTTGCATAGATTTTTGGATAAGAAATTTTTTAAAGGCACCATTACGGAAATTGCTAAGCAAAAACAGCTTTTGGAAACAGAGCTCGAACGCCGCGAGCGCCTGAAAAGCGTCGGCATCCTCGCCGCCGGCATGGCGCACGAGATCAAAAATCCCATCACGGCGATCAAGACCTTCGCGGAGTATCTGCCGGCGAAGTACGACGACCCCGGCTTTCGGGAAAAGTTTTCCAAGATCATCGTCGAGGAATCCGAGCGCGTCTCAAGGATCGTGCAGGACCTTCTTTTATTTTCAAAGCCGTCCGAACCCCGCCGCTGTCTCTGCGACGTGCACCGGCTTTTGCGCGACACGCTCGACCTTTTGAGCGGGGATATTCTGAAAAATAAAATAACGGTCGTGACCGATTTTGATCCCGCCGCCGGGAAAAGCCATGTCGACGCGGGCCAGATGAAGCAGGCGTTTCTCAATCTTCTCATGAACGCGATAGAGGCCATGCCAAACGGCGGCGCCCTTAAGGTTTCTACTTCTCTGACCGCTGATTTGGGTCTGCTGATCACCGTCTCCGACACGGGCCCCGGCATTTCCTCCGACAAACTCCCGCATCTTTTCGACCCTTTCTTTACGGACAAGGACGAGGGGACGGGTCTGGGCCTGGCCATCACGCATGCCATCATCGAGAAAAACGGGGGAAAGATCACCGTTCAAAGCGCATTCGGAAAAGGCGCGTCCTTTCTCATCACGCTTCCTCCGGCCTGACCTATTTTTGATCCATAGATTTTTCCTATCAGAATTAAGCCCGATTCAGCGAAGTTTTTCCCGCCGCTTTCAAAAACTTTTAATATTCGCTTAAAGAAGCTAAAAATTATTTCCTTCCGCTCTTGAAAACGGAGAAATCCTGTGCCAAACTTTTTGGGCAATGGAAAACAGAACCGGGAGAAGCGGATGAAAGTATTTGTGTGCCAAAGGCGCGGGCTCGGAAAACACCTGATCCTGACGTTTGACAAAACCATCACGGCCGCCGAGGTGAGAAAAATTTTGGACGGGGAAGACACGGACGCGGCGATCCGGCGGCTCATCGCCCGATCGACCGGCCTGGCCCACGTGCCGGCCCGGCACGAGAAAAAAATGCGCGCGGCGTCCAAATTCACCGTGAGCGAGAAATATGTGGCGGAAAAACTCGGTTAAAAGGGCGGAGCGGGAGGCGTGGGTGGTCGCCAGAGATCGGGAAGTCTGCCGGACCTAGGGGATGGCCGATCCGATACGGTTCAGCGGCACGACGGACACCCGCTTGTCCAGCGCGTACTCAGTCTCCCCGGGGTATACCACCCATAAATGGGCCAACTCCAATTCGTCGATCGCGGCCTTCATCGACTGGGTCAAAGTCGGAGCGTCGCCGTATTTCGCTTCGACGCCCCACAGCTTGCCGTTTCGCTGGAACACCAGATCCAATTCCCCTCCGGTATGCACGCCCCAGTAGAAAACTTCTTCCTGTCGGAGAGACAAGTGCTGGATGGCCTGTTCAATTGAGAATCCCTCCCATGAGGCCCCGAGCTTGGGATGAACAAGGAGATCCGCGCGGTTTTGCGCCGAGATCAGCGCATGGAAAAGCCCGGAATCCCTGAAGTATATTTTGGGCCGTCTGAGGAGTCTTTTTTTTGTGTTGTAAAACCAGGGCTGAAGCTGGCGGATTAAAAAGGTCCCGCAAAGAATATCCAGGTAATGCCGCGCGGCCGTCTCCGAGGCGCCGAGACTGCGCGCGATCTCCGAGGCGTTGAAAATTTGGCCGTGGTAGTGGGCCAGCATGATCCAGAACCGGCGCAGGGTGCCGGCCGGAACGCGGATCCCCAGAGCCGGGACGTCCCTTTCAAGGAAGGTCGTGATGAAATCCTGGCGCCACGCGAACGAGGCCTGGTCGTTCTTTGACAGGAACGACCGAGGAAACCCGCCGCGGATCCAAAGTTTTTGATCAGATGGTTTGGGGAGGCTGTCCAATGAGAGGCCGCCCAGTTCGAGATAGGCGATGCGCCCTGCGAGCGACTCCGAACTTTGAGCCAGGAGACTTCCCGACGCGCTGCCGAGGATGAGATACTTGGCTTCCCTGTTTTTGTCGACAAGCACGCGCAAGATCGGAAAAAGCTCCGGTCTGCGTTGGATCTCATCGATGACGATGAGGCCTTTTAAGGATTCCAAGGCCAACAGGGGATTTTCGAACTGCGCCAAATCCCGTGGATTTTCAAGGTCAAAACGGTGGATGGGACGGAACCGGCTTTTCCTCGCCCACTGACGGGCCAGCGTGGTCTTCCCGCATTGCCTGGGCCCGACAATGGCGACAACCGGCGCTTCGCGAAATCGCCGCGCCAAAAACTGAAGTTCCTTTGTCCGCTCGATTTCCATCGAAAAAGCATACCATGAAATTTCGATGATAGCAATAGAAATTTCACCCCTTCAAATTTAACTTACCTATTAAATATTCAGGCATAAAATACCCCCTTGGTTAGCCGATAATTTATGTAAAATGAATTTTTAATTTGCATTTTACATAAATTGGTGTATACTCCTCCCATGACAAGAAAGTACCTGAAACGCACACTTGAGCTTGAAATAAAAAAAGCGGCGCGGCAGTTTCCGGTCGTGGTCCTGACGGGGCCGCGCCAAACGGGCAAATCCACGCTCCTCAAGAAGCTGTTTCCGCGGCATCATTATGCGGAGCTGGATGATCCGCTGACCCGGCAGGCCATAAAAAGGGATCCGCAGCTTTTTCTTGAAAATCACGCACCCCCTTTGGTTCTTGACGAAATTCAGGAGTCGCCGAAGATACTGCCCTATATCAAAATGTGGGTTGACGCCAACCGGTCCAAAAACGGCCAGTTTATCCTGACCGGGTCGCAGGTATTTCCGGTGATGGCGGGCATTACCGAGTCGCTGGCCGGCCGGGCGGCGCTGTTTGAGCTTTTGGGATTTTCCTGGGAAGAACTTGGGAAGAAGTCCGATTCTTTCAAGGCCTGCTTTCATCAGATTTTTAAAGGCTTCTATCCCGATCCGGCCGTGCACGGCGTACAACCCGGCAATTACTACAGCGCTTATCTTAAAACTTATCTTGAGAGGGACATCCGGCAAATCAAGTCCGTTCACGACCTCACGGTTTTTCATAATTTTCTTGAACTCGTAGCTTCCCGCGTGGGTTCGCTTTTGAATTTGAACGAGATCTCGAAAGAAAGCGGCATCAGCCACACCACGGCCCGGCAATGGCTGTCGCTTCTGGAAAGCACGCGCATCATTTATCTTTTACGGCCCTATTTCAGAAATATTTCCAAACGGGTGGTCAAAAGTCCCAAGATTTATTTCACGGACACAGGCCTTCTTTCGTATCTTCTTAAATTTGGCGGTCCGGAGGCTGTGGCGGCGGGTCCCATGGGCGGCGCTTTTTTTGAAAACATGGTGGTTGTCGAGCTTCTTAAGGAAAAATTTCATAGAAATAAAAGGGGGGAGCTTTATTTTTACAGGGACTCCAATCATAACGAAGTGGATGTTCTCATCGACGAGGGCATGAATAAAACGCTCATCGAAATTAAAATGGCTAAAACACTGCGTCCGGAGCATGCGGATTTTTTAAGCCGGTTCCAGAAGAAAATCCCTCATTCTTCCGCGTATCTGGTCAGCCTCTGCGGAGACCGCACCCGTCTTTTTAAAAATGTCTGGGCCATCCCCTGGTCCGATGCTCATGAGCTGTTGCATTGATGGTTAAAAAAGCGCGGAGAGAAGCGTGGGTCGTCGCGAAGAGGCCCGGGGGCTCGAGGGGCCTACAAGATATGGTGGGCCAAGCGGCGCTCATTGCCATATACATGATTTGTTAGAACTGTTAAGTTTTCATCAAAAAACATTGACAGAGAATAAAGAATTAAGCTAGACTCCTTCCTACGGGCAGACCCAAAAAAGAAGCCATTCAATAAGACCAAACGGAACATAAAGCGGGATAAAAGAACATAAGATTTTTTGTCCTAATCGGCGGTAAAAATGAAGGTGATGGAAATGCAAATGAAAGAGGTTCATTCGAAGAACGGCGACAAGGTTTACACCGTGCCGGAGCTGGCGCGGTACCTGCGCATGCAGCCGCTCACGATTTACAAGCACGCCTCGAGCGGCAAACTGCCGGGTTTTAAGATCGGCTCCCACTGGCGTTTCAAGAAAAAAACCATCGACCGGTGGATTCACGAGCAGGAGCGGTCGCGCACTAAGACAAACGGAAATATTTTAACAAACCCATGACCCGAGCGGGGAGGGTGGGTTTTTTGGTTTAGAAGGGTCGTTTAGTGTTTCATGATTTGTCTGGCAAGGTGGCCGTGGTAACAGGGGGATCCAAAATTTGAAAAACCGGTTTTTATGAACATAACAACGTAATGAATTACGAAAATAAGATATTACCTAGCTATCTTATAGAACCTTTGTTTGGAACTAGCAGAGACGGCAGTTCTCCATATGTCCCGACACTTGGAGAAGTAATAGTTGAGTGGTTAGACGCTATTAATTTTATTAAATATCCAACTCGCTGTTTGGCAGCTCTGAGCTTACTTTTTCATGGAATGACTTTTATATTATTAATAGTATATTTCGCAAAATTTATTTCAAAACCTAGCCTTATCTTCATGATAGCATCAATTTATTTCCTCGGAAATATTTATAATACGGTTTGGTATCATCGCTATTGTTCCCATGCGGCATATTCTTTTAAAAGAGCATGGTGCCCACAATTCTTTCTGTGGACGAACCCATTCTTTTTTAGAGAAGAGAGTTATGCCATACCTCATTTTATCCATCATCAAAGAACCGAGAAACCCGGAGACCCGTATGGCCCACATTTGGGGTGGCTGGGTAGTTATTTAGCCTCAGAATCACAACAAAAAATGAATACGAATATTACCAGAGATCAATACGATCTTTTAAAGGCTAAGGTAAAGCATATTGGCATAATACTTAATTCTTACCCTGAGTTCAAAAGGACTGGATCAGTAGAAAAAGTAGCGTTTTTTATTTTAAGAAGTATCTTTGCGCAGGTGCTCTATGTGTTAGTTTTTTACGCTCTTGGCGGAATCCCTTTCGTGCTTGCCTGGTATGCAGCTGTCTTTATTATTTTCTTTCTGATTCGCGATTTCAATTGGCGTGGTCACGGAGGAAATTTCCGTAAAAAAAAGAAAGCGGGATGGGAATTCGACACCAATAGTTATGCATTAAATCAACATTTTTATGGATATCTTGCATCAGAATGGCATGACAATCATCATAGATATCCAGCATCAGCCAATAATGGATTTTTGCCTGGCCAGACAGATGTTGCTTTTGCTTTTATAAAACTCTTGCACTGAGTGGGGTTAGTTGAATCTATCATAGACGCCAAGCCTAAGTTTTGCATGGATAGAAATTAAGTACGTTTAATCCGGAGAATAGTTATTCAGCTAAAATGGTAATAATACTGAAAATTCAGTTTTTGTGTAGGTTATGAGTCTAAGCCAACTTTCTTGGCAGGCGTATTTATGGGCGGGGTTTTTATGAAGGAGGATAGCGACGTGTTGGGATCTATAGATAGGCGGTCGGCCCCAAGGATTAGTTACCATTCAAATATTAATGTTTGTAAGGATGTCCATGGCAACCTGCTTAATATATCGCCAAATGGATTAGCTTTTGTTACAAAAAATAGGCTCACGAAAGGCTTAAAAATAACTGTTGAAATTTCTCTTCCGCCAAGGAAACTAAATCTTGATTTGGAAATTAAATGGTGCAAGGAAAGCATCGATGAAAATTTCATTTGCGGAGCCGTGCTAGTTGCTTCAGAGGCAGAGATAAATCTTATACGAAAAGTTATGGTTATAACTGAGTTTCGAAGTGTGTTACGCAAGGTTAAAAATAAAGATCATCGAAAATATATTTGTCGATTTGCCAAACACATCAAATTTTATATATCCGGACTTTTTGATTTAATAACAAACGTAGAGTCAAAAAATATATCGGAGAAAGATATTCTGGGCAGGCTCGCTGAGCTTACCAATTCAATAGTTGTGGAAGGGGATCATCTGAGCAATCAGCTGTCAGATAGGCTTTTGATGAGTGCAATTAAAAAAGAATTTAGAATTTTGGTAAGCCCATGGGCATATAAGAGTTTGATTGTTAAAAGAAGTTATGACAAACCGCGCGGCTATCCCGGTGATTATAGGGTTATGGAAGCGATTTATAACAAAAATATTATTTCGCCTAAAGCAGATAACCTCGGAAGATATTTTGATGAATATTTTCTGAACAATCCCTATGCGGAGGCGGTTCGAAATAGGAAGGATGTTTTAAGAGAGTATTTACGGACATTTATCTCTTCTAGAACGAATGTGCGAATATTGAATATAGCATGTGGTTCATGTCGCGAGGTTCGTGAACTTTTGTCCGATATTAATATGGTAACTAGCCTTGTGGGTAAAAAAGTGCTTATTTCCTGTCTCGATTGGGACGATGAGGCATTGGAATTTTCCAAGGCGGAACTTTGTAAAATAAACGCTTCTTCGGTTGAGTTAGAGTTCGTGAAGGAAGATATTTTTCAGATCTTTAAAAACAGGGATTTTTTTCAGAAACATGGTAAGTACGATTTGATATACAGTATTGGTTTAGCGGATTATTTGCCAGATCGTGTAATCAAAAAAATTGTAGAGAGCTCCTTTAACAACTTAAATGTTAAAGGTACGCTTCTTTTAGCGCACAAAGATAAAGAAATCCGTTTTTCTCGTCTACCTCCGGAATGGTTTTGTGACTGGGAGTTCATTCTGAGAAATCAAGAGGAGTTTATCAAGTTGGTTGCATCCGCGACTCGCGAAGCTTTTGACCTCTCTATTCAAAGGGATGCCACAGGGGACGTTTTTTTTACGGAAATAATGAGATGCTAGACCGTTTGAGATATTTTTTCCAATGACTCCAATAGGCATTAGCGGGCTAATCAACTTTATTTCTAGTATTTTGTTAGGCATTTTTGTTTTATTTCGGAATCCCAAAGCGCCAACCAATAGGTCTTATTTTTATTTAAATTTTAGTGTTGCTTTTTTTAGCTTTTGGTATTTCTTTTGGCAACTTGCTTCCAACAAAGGTAGTGCGTTGCCACTTTTTAAACTCCTGACCTTGGGCATTATTTTCATCAACGTTACTTATTTGCATTTTGTTTTTAATTTTTTAAATATTTATCGGTCTAAAAAAACGTTCCTGTTAGTCTGTTATATAATAAACTTTTATTTCGTTTATTTAGATTTTTCTATGAATCTTTTCAGTGATTTACGACCAAAATATGGATTTGGCTATTGGCCTGTTGCCACACCTTACTTTAATATTTTTTTGATCTTTTGGTTGGTGCAATGTTTTTATGGTTTTTTCTTCTTACTAAGCCGTTTTAAAGACACCTCTGATACCTTGGAAAAAAAACAAATCAATTATTTTATAACGGCAGCTATTATAGGTTTTATAGGGGGATCAACGAATTGGCCCCTTTGGTATAACATACCGTTCCCACCTTATTTCAATATTCTTATAACTCTTTACATTGGCTTGGTAGCTTATGCCATTGTTAAGCACCAACTAATGGATATCGAAGTTGCCATAAAGCGTACAGCTGTATTTGCGGGATTATTTGCGTTCGTATATGGCACCTTTACTGTGGTAACGATTATAGGCCAGGAATTTTTTAAACGGTCACTTGGATGGAATCAGTGGACAGCATTAATTCCAACCGTTTTTGTAATTACTTTTGCCCTTCGCCCGCTAGAGATTTTCCTCACCAACGCCACGGAAAAATTTTTATTTCAAAAAAAGTACGACTACCGCGTGCTCCTCAAAACGTTCACCAACGAAATCCTCACCGTTTTGGATTTGAAAGAGTTGTGCGACCAGACCGTGGCGGAACTGGTGAAGATTTTGAAGCTCGAGGCGGCCAGCGTGATCCTGCTCGACAAAGACACGAAGCTGTACAAAATTATTTCAGCGATGGGCGTCAAAGATAAAAACATCGTTTTTAAAGACGAAGACGAGCTGATCGCGTTTCTCAAAACTTCCGGCCAGCCGATCGTGAAGGACAAGAGCGTCGATAAAATCGAGGGCGACGGCGAGCTGAAAACCACATTTAAACAGCTGAATGCCCAGCTCTGCCTGCCGATCTCGCTCCACGATCAGCTGATCGGCGTCCTTTCTCTGGGCGCCAAAAAGTCCGGTGAGGAGTACACGCAGGAGGACATTGACATTTTGACGACGCTCGCGCGCACCGAGGCCATCGCCATCTCCAACGCCCGTCTCTTCGATGAGCTTTCCAAAACGCAGGCCGAGGCCGCCCAGCGCGAGAAAATGGCCGTGATCGGCACGCTCGCCGCGGGGATCAATCACGAGATCTGTAATCCGCTGGGCATCGTTCGCGGCCAGTGCGAAATGTTCCTTTTGAATCTCCGCGACGGAATATTCGACAAAACCTCGAAAGACGAGCTTCTCAAAATATCCAGCGAGGTGATGAACAAGGTCATCAAGGAAACCGACCGCGCGACGGGCATCACCAAGCGCCTTTCCGGTTTCGCGAAACCCTCCAAGCGCAACGAGCTCGAGGAGGTTTTCGTAGAGAAAGAAGTGGGCGAGGTCCTAAACCTCATCGGCCACGATTTGAAACTGAGCAACATCGACGTGCAGACCGATTTTCCGCTTCACTTCCCGCCGATCCTGGCTGACAAGAAACAGATCCAGGAGGTTCTCTTCAACATCATCCGCAACGCCGCGCAGGCGATGGACGAGTCGCGCCGCGGACGCATCCTCGTCTCCGGCGTCTCCGAAAACGGCTCGACGATGATCCGGATCGCCGACAATGGCAGTGGCATCCCGCCGGACAAGATTAGTCAAATCTTTAACCCCTTCTACACGACCAAGGCCCCCGGCAAAGGCACGGGCCTGGGCCTTTTCATCGTGAAACAGGTGGTCGAGCGCAATAAAGGCGTCATCGGCGTCGAAAGCCAGGCCGGCGCCGGCACGACCTTCACTTTGAGTTTTCCGAAAGTTTCGGAACTGGCCGCGGCCTGACCATGCCCAGAATTTTGGCGATCGACGATGAAGTGGAATTCACCGGGCTCATTCAAAGTTATTTCGGCGCGCGCGGGTACGAGGTGCTTGTGGCCAATCAGGGCGATGAGGGCCTGCGCCTGGCGAAAAAAGAAAAACCGGACGTGTGTCTCATTGACCTCAAGATGCCGGGCATCCACGGGGATGATGTCCTCCGGGAAATTCTTCTGGCCCAACCCAAGGCCAAGTGCATCATGATCACGGCCTCCGAGGGAGAGGGCAAGACGCGCGAGCGGCTCATGGAGATGGGGGCGTACACCTGCTTCGACAAGCCGCTCACGTCGCTGAAGGATTTGGAGGCGAAGATTAAAGAGGCGATGAATAAAAAGTAAAGGCGGGTATCAGGGAATCAGAGGATCAGGATGCAGGATACCAGGACATCAGAATATCAGGAAAAAGAAAAAATAAAGCCGGTCGCCGGTTTTGAAAAGCTCTGGGTGTGGCAAAAGGCGCACAAACTGATGCAGGAAATTCAAGGGTTTTAATGTAGCGAGGAAAGAAGCCGGTGAAACTCAAAACCATATTCGCACAATGCTCGGCAAAGAGTATCTGAACGCGAAGCGCTCTCAGGATTTGGTGGAGCAGTATGAAGAGGTGATTAGAGGGATTAATGGTTATGTTCGGTACGTTCGGGAAAAAAAGGCGCTGAGAGGTAGAATTACCTGATATCCTGAAACCTGATATCCTGCTTCCCGATTTCCTGATCCCCTGATAACCGAACTAACGCGGAAGAGGTTCTTATGCGAAAACGCCCCAGGCTCCTTGTCGTCGACAACGAAATCGACATCTGCAATTTCGTGAAATCCTTTTTCCAGGTGAGAGGCTTTAAAGTGGTCACGGCCCTAAACGGCGACGAGGCGATGGAAAAATTGGCGGCCGAAAAACCGGACATCGTCATTTTGGACATCATGATGCGTACCGCCCGGGAAGGTTTGGATTACCTGCCGAAAATTAAAAAAGCCCTGCCCTCCGCGAAGGTCCTCATGATCACCGCCGTCGAAGACAACGAAGCGATTGACACCGCGAAAAAAATGGGCGCGGACGACTACATCACCAAGCCCCTCGTTCTCGAATATCTGGAGACGACCGTACTGGAAAAGATTAAAAGTCTGAGAACAAGTTAGTAGCTGGAAGTTAGTAGTTAGAAGCAAAACCTAAATAGCTTCCAGCCACTAGCTTCTAACCGCTTCTCAGAGGAGATTGACATTTATACTAAAATCGACTATCAAGAAGCCCTCTTAAACGCCTCAAAGGGAATGATCCGAGTCAAGGACCCGGTCGTTCTTCTTAAAATCATCACCCGCTTTATCGACCGGCAGATGGGCGTGACGCACGTCGCGGTGATTCTCTACGACAAAAAGCGCGGTGCCTACACGCTCATCGACAGCAAAGGCGAGGGCGGCGCCAAGATTCCCATCGGCTACGTGAAAGTCCCCGCGGACAATCCGATCGTCAATTTTTTTAAATCCTCCCACAACGGGGCCTTCGCGCGCCGCGAGGCGCTGGTCTACAAAGAGATCGACCCCATCCAAAATTTTGAGATCCTCGTGAACAAAAAAGAGGGCCGCGCGATCCATTACGAGGACATTAAAAAACAGATGAATTATCTGCGCGCGGCGGTGTGCGTGCCGAGTTTTTACAAAAAGGAACTGATCGGCATTCTCATTTTGGGCGAAAAGCTTTCGGGCGACGTTTACCACGAGGAGGAGATCAGCCTCTTCGTGACGCTGGCCAACGACGTGGCGATGGCCGTGAAAAACGCCGAGTTGATCCACGATTTGAGAACGGCGTACGAGAAAGAGCACAGCCTTTTTATCAATACGTCCATTGCCCTCGCGACCGCGATCGACGCGCGCGACCGCTACACGCACGGCCACTCCGAGCGCGTCTCGCACTACAGCCTTGTCATCGTGAAGGAGCTCATTGACTCGGGAAAAATGCAGTTTGACCGCGAATTCATGGAAACGGTCCAGCTCTCGGGGCTTTTGCATGATGTGGGAAAGATCGGGATTCGGGATGAGATTTTAAATAAGCCCGCCAAACTCACCGGCGAAGAATTTGAAATCATGAAAACCCACGTGAAGATCGGCGCCAGCATCGTCAAACCCGTGAAGGGCCTGAAGCACCTGGAGGACGGCATCCTGTATCATCACGAACGCTTTGACGGGGGAGGCTATCCGTTTGGGCTGAAGGGGAAGGACATTCCCATTATCGGGAGGATCGTGAGCGTGGCCGACACTTACGACACCATCGTGACGGCGCGTTCCTATAAAGAGGCCGAGGCCGCGGAGGCCGCTTTTGAAGAAATGAAACGCTCGTCCGGCGCTCAGCTCGACCCCGAAATCGTCGAGGCCTTTCACCGCGCGTACAAAAAAGGAAAAATCACGCGCCGCGAGTACCTCAGCTTCGATTTTTCAAAAATACACTAAACGCCGTCCCTTTTCCCGATCTGCTTTCCACCTCGATCTTCCCGCCGTGTTCCTTAATGATGCCGTGCACAATCGAAAGTCCCAGGCCCGTTCCGGATTCCTTCGTCGTGAAAAAGGGGTCAAAGATGTGGGGGAGCTGGTCTTCCGCGATCCCACAGCCGGTGTCGGAGACAGTGGTCAGTAGACAGGAGTCAGCAGTCAGGGACGTGGAAATCGTGAGCGTGCCGCCGCCCGGCATGGCCTGGATGCCGTTCAGGAAAAGATTCAGAAACGCCTGTTTCAACTGATTTTTATCCAGCGCCAATTCCGCATCCGCGCCGTAATTTTTGACGACGTTGATCCGATGCTCCAGCAGATTTTTATTCAGAAGGGCCAGCGTGTCATCGATGATCGGGCAAAGATGCTGACGCCGGAGCTCGAGCTCCTTGGGTTTTGAAAAATCAAGAAGCTGTTGGACGATATTGTTCACCCGGTCCACCTCATCAACCACAATTCTCTTAAACTTTTCTCTAAACTCCGGATCACCGTGTTTATAGGGCAAATATTCCGCGAAGGTTTTGATGGACGTGAGAGGATTTTTGATCTCATGGGCCATCCCCGCGGCGAGGGTCGCCACGGATTTCATCCGGTCCTGTTTCTGGGCCTCGATTTTAAAGAGCTCGTTTTCGCGCAGGATTTTTTCAGGATCCATTTTGAAAAAATATTTGTCGAGCGTGTTTTGAATCCTCAGGCGCAAAGGATTGAAAACCAGCGCGATGAAGAGAGAGGCCATGAGCGCCACGACGATTGACCGGTAGCCGAGATAGGATTGGAAAAGGCGTTCGCTGATTAAAATAATGAAGAGATAAATAGCCGTCATGATGAAAATAAGCGAGGAATAAATAAAGCCTCTTCGGACGATGATGTCGATGTCCAGCAACCTATGGCGCACGATGGCATAGGTGATCAGCGAAGAAAAGGCGCCTACGAAGACGTAGCCAAACGGATAAATAGGCACATTAAACTTTGGAAGGTAATCCATGGCGGCGATGACAAAAATGCCGATGGACAGGGCGTAGTATTTGAAACGCTGATAGTTTTCGTCCTGTAGTCTGCTTTTGGCGATAGCCGAGGCTTTAACCAAAACGTGGATAATGCGGCTGGCCAAGGCAAAAGTAAACAGCACGTAAGCCAGCATCAGCGGGCCGCCCCGAGGGTAGTAGCCCCAGTAAAACCGCTCTATTTTTGGCATGTAAAGGGGCGACGTGTATAGGCTTATCAGACTGAAAATACAAAAAAGAACGCTGAAGCAAGCCATGCGGACGTCGAATTTTTCTTTCAAATCGCCCAAGGCTTCGAGCGTGAAAAAATAGATGGTTGGCGATAAAAGAACAGCCATGGCGTGACCAAGTCTGAGAAAATTTAAAATTTGATTGAAATCACTTAGCGAATAAGCAAGCCCATAGGAGAAAAGCCATCCAAAGCTCCAAAGTGTAACCAGAAAACAAAGCTGATTTTTTTTCTTCGTCGGGTTGGACAGGAGGACAAATATTCCCAAAGCGATGTTGTAAATCGAAACAATAAAATTGGGAATAGAGTAGGGGTTCATGGAAATGACAGAGCGAATGTGGTGCCCTGGCCGGGTTGGCTGATGGCTGATATTTTCCCCCCATGCTCCTCAATGATCCCGTGAACAATCGACAGCCCCAGCCCCGTCCCGCCCTGCTTTTTGCTGAAGAACGGGTCGAAAATGTGGGGCAGGTCTTCGGGGGCGATACCGGTGCCGGTGTCAGAAACAGTAGTCAGTAGACAGGAGTCAGAATTCAGGGAGGTCGAGACCGTGAGCGTGCCGCCGCCCGGCATGGCGTCGAGGCTATTCAGAAATAAATTTAAAAAAACCTGCTTGAGCTGTTTTTTGTCGCCGGAGATTTTGTGATCGGAGGCGTCCATCTTTTTTTCCACGCGAATATTCTTTTTTACAAATTCGCCGGAGAGTAGATCGAGAGTCTCGTTTAGAATCTGCTCGATGAGAACCGGTTCGAGGCGCGGGGGAGTCGGCTTGGAGAATTCGAGCAGTTGCCGGACAATGGAGTCAATTTTATTCACCTCAGCGGTCACGATTTGATCAAACTTATTTATAAACCCGGGGTCGCCCGACCTCGCGGGTAGCTGTTCCGTGAAAGTTTTGATGGCCGTGAGAGGATTCTTGATCTCATGGGCCATCCCCGTGGCGAGGGTCGCCACGGATTTCATCCGGTCCTGTTTCTGCGCCTCGATTTTAAAGAGCTCGTTTTCGCGCAGGATTTTTTCAGGATCCATTTTGAAAAAATATTTGTCGAGCGTGTTTTGAATTCTCAGGCGCAAAGGATTGAAAACCAGAGCGATGAACAAGGAGGCTGTAAGAGCTATTAGAATCGATCGGTAGCCGAAGTATGACCGAAAAATTTGTTCGCTAATAAGTATTATTGCAAGATAAATGAAGGTGATTATGAAGATGAGAACAGAATAAATGAAGCTACGGCGAATGATGATGTCAATGTCAAACAGTCGGTGTTTGACGATGGCATAGGTGGTCGTAGAGGCAAAAACGGTTATAAAAATAAAGCCCATTGGGTAATATTCGATCCCATAGACGGGTAGCCAGTCGGTGGATGCGATCAGGGCTATCATGAATGACCAGAACACATAGCGAATTCGGTTTTTTTCTTCGGGAGGAGTTTCTGGGTTTTGAATGGTTTTTCTTAGAAGAATGAAACAATAAATGAAAATGCTAAAAAAATAAGCCAAATACAAATTGTTCAGGTAACCCGCTTTTGTTTGATACCCCCAATAGAGTTTTTGCAAGCCCACCAAAAACCCCTCCATCTCGTATAGAGAAAATACAAAAAAGATTCCAATGAGATATTGAATAAAAATTTTTCCGGAGCTATTTTTGGTTGAGAGCAAGCGATTGGTAAAATGGAAAAAAGTAATGGGAATAAATATAACGCCTGTATAGAGAAATTTATAAATGATTTTTGCCGTGGCCTCATCATTTGTGGAGTACAACATGAAATATCCGAAGAGCCAAACGAAAACCGAGAGCGTAAGGAAGAAAAAAGTCCTATTGACGGCTGAGGCGCTGTTTTTGAACAAGACAAAAATGCCGACAGAGATCATGACTAATGAGACAACAAGCGGAGGGTAGGAGTATATTGTCGGGGAGAGGTGAGGGAACAACATTTATTTAAGCCAAATATGGATTCAAGAAAATGCCTTTGTTAAAGCTACTTCAAAACATGAGCGATGGATTTGAGGAGGTGTTTGCTGTCAAACGGCTTCGCGATGTAGTCGGAGGCGCCGTTGCGGATGGCTTCCTGGGCCATCTCGACGCTTTGGTAGCCGGTGACGATGATGACGGGAAGTTTGGGTTTTCTCTTTTTGATTGTCTTTAAAATTTCCATGCCGTGGAGTTTGGGCATCTTGATGTCGAGTAGCATCGCGTCGGGCGAGAAGGTCTTCAAAAGCTCGAGCGCCTCGACGCCGTTGGTCACCAGGCGCAGGTCGTAGTCATCCGAGAGGACGAGCTTGAAGGACTCGCGCACGCCCTCTTCGTCGTCGCAAATCAGGATAGTGGGTCTTTTAGATGGAAGCGCCATGAGACCTCCTTATAATGAAGACGGTGTCAAAACCGACAGGCACCAGGACTCGCTGTTCAGCGGGTTGCGGAAATGGTGGGGCAGGGAGGCCTGGAAATAAAGGCTCGCGCCGTGCTTCAGGACCTGCCTCTCATTTCCCAGAGTCAGCTCGATCGTTCCTTTTAGAATGTAAATAAACCGCTCGGCGCCGCCGGAAAATTCCTCGGTCTCGGTGTGGCCTTTTCCCTTTAATTTCAGAAGGATCGGCGTCATCTTTTTCTGGAGGACTCCGGTGGTGAGCAACTGGGCGACCGCGCCGCTCGAATGCGAAAACGTTTCGAGTTTTCGCCGCGCCGCTTTTTCCTTCATTTCCTCAATGCGGGAAAGGACGTCCTTGTAGAGGTCGGGCAGGTGGATGCCGAGCGCGGCGGCGATCCGCGTGTGCGAATCGAGCGTGCCGGTCATCCGGCCGTTTTCGATGCGGCTCCGGTTTTCTCCGCCACCTGGACAAGGGTAAGGGCCCGCTCTTTCCGCAGGCGTTTGATGCGTTCTCCGAGGCCTTTCATGACTCCAGTCTACATTAAATTTGATTAAAAATCAAAGTAATCTGAATATGAAAAAAAATCAAATTAGACTTGACAAATAAACAATTATCCTGTATAGTTCCCGCAGAGAGTGAGACTAATTAAAAGGGGGCCGCCTCTTGAACAAGGATGTTTCGTCGGGTATACTTCCTCCCAGTTATGAGTAAAGGCGCCACGGATCAATGCATCAGCCTGCTTCCCAGAGCAGGCTTTTTTGATGTCAAAAAATCCCGGCTTAAAAAACTTTTTATAAAGAGCGTTGCGCTGACGCTCATTTTCACAACGGGCTCTTCCCAGCTTCTTTTTGCCGGCGATCCGAGGCAGATGCTTGAGGACGCCAAGCGTTCCTTCCTGACCTACCAAAGCACGCGGCGGCCGGGCGGCTCGGAGCCGGGTGACTATGATTTTCAAAGGCGCCAACAGGACGAGATTGACCGCCAGGAGGCGCTTCAAAATCTGGACAAACTGAATTTCACGCTGACGACCAAAGGCGACGATCTTCTCCGGTACGTGGACGGCAAGCTTTTCCAGATCGTGAGGCTGGACGGATCGGTTTTGAAAAATCTACAGACCGACGCGAACGGAAATATTTTAAATACGGATTTCAAGTTCCCCGATAATTCCGTCCAAATTTACCGCGACGGCAAAGTGATCGGCTACGAGATGCCGGATGGCACGCAGGTTCTCTACGACGGCCCACGCGTGCAGAAAACGGTTTCGAAGGCCGGCGTGGAGACGGTTTATTCGTACACGAACGACGCGGATGGGAAAATTATCCAAACGATCCTCGACTCCCCGACGTATCACTCGATTTACGACAAAGACGGCAAATTAAAAGAAGTCCTCGAAAAAGGCACCGGCACCAAAACGTTTTATGCCGCCGGGCTCATCGACAAAATTCTTAAGAGCGACGGGTCGCAGTTTATTTTTAACCGGCAGATTTCCGCGAACGGTGAAGCGCTGGTTAATTTTGGAAAATACATCGATCCCGCCGGAAATCAATTTGATTTTAATGGCGACACGATTTCAAGCGTCACCCTGCCTGACGGTTCGGCCCTTGAAAATATTGTCTGGAAAGACGATGGCACGATTGATTCGGCGACGAAAATAAAAGACGGCAATAAATATTTCTACGTTAAAAACATTCTCGATAAAATCGTTTTTTTCGACACCTCCACTTTGGAGAGCCTAACCTGGAACGCTGATAAATCCCTCCACCAGGCCCTTCTCACGGACGCCGGACGCGTCAAATCACTTTATCTGGACGGCAGTGTCGCTCAAATTCAGGCGCTTGACGGGTCTGTCATTAGAAATATTGTGTGGGACTCCAATAAACGCATCAAAGACGGCGTGCTGACTGATTCGACGGGAATCGAATTTTATTATCGTGACGGTGTTGTCTACCCATTGACAAAGCCACCCTCATCGACACAAAAAGCCGCCGTTTTTATTATGACAAAGCGGTGGCGGTGAAAGTGGAATTTCCCGGCGGGTCGGTGCTTACGGCTATCGTTTGGGACAGCAACAATCATGTCAAGAGCGGGCTTTTAACGGACGGCGCCGGCGTTCAGTGGACGTACGCCGACGGCCAGACGAATACGGCAAAGTTGGCCGACGGGACGGTTGTAAAAAATATTGTCTGGAACACCGACGGTTCGGTTCAAAAGGCCGTGTGGGTGGAGGCGAAGGGGAATGAATTTTATTTTGAAGGGGACACCGTCACCAAGATTGTGCTGGTCGGCGGGGCGGTCGTGACGGCGATCGAGTGGGCAACGGACGGAAAGATGGCGAAGGCTTTGCTGACGGATTCTCAGGCCAATAAATTTTATTATGAAAACGGCGTTGTCGTTAAAATCGTTTTGGCTGACGGCCGCAGTTTGGTGTCCCTCACGTGGACTGCTGCCGGGAAAATTGAAAAGGCTGTGCTTATTGATTTGTCGGGCAATCGTTATTTTTATGTGAACGGAACCGTTTCACAAATTGACTCCACTGATGGGTCGCGGATCACGTCCCTGGTTTGGTCGGCCGCGGGACTGGCCCTTGAAGCGGATATTTTGGACGCCGCGGGAATTCATTCCCTTTATAAAGACGGAAGCGTTTACAAGATTGTTTTGCCAAATGGGTCTGTCACCGATTCGATTGTGTGGAACGCGGACGGCTCTATTAAGGAAGCGATTCTGACAAACATTCAGGGGGATAAATTTACTTTCAACGCCGGAGCGGTGTCCGAAATCCGTCTGAAGGCGGGGGAGACGATTCAAAATATCGAGTGGGACGCGCTGGGGCACATTAAAAAAGCCGTTTATACGGGTCTGACCGGAATCGTATTTAATTTTGACAACAGCGCGGTGACTAAAATCACACTGCCGGGAGGCGCTCTCATTAAGGACATCACGTGGGATGCCGGAAAAATCAAAAAAGGTACGTTTGTTGACGCGGCAAAGAATGAATTTTTTTACGACCAGTCCGTGTTTTCTCAAATTAAACTTTTAAACGGAAAAGTTTTGACGGACATCGTGTGGGGCGGCGACGGCACGATTAAAAAAGCGACGCTGATCGATCTTTCGGGAAATAAGTTTTTTTACGACAACAATGTTATTTATCGAATTAATCTGGCCTCCGGATCCGACATTAAAAATATCAAATGGGACGGCGCCGGCAAGATCACGGAAGCCGTGCTTGTGGATTTGCAGAACAACGAATTTTCTTTCACTGCGGGGGATGTGTCCCAAATTAAATTTCCGGACGGGGCGGTGCTGGACGGGCTGGTCTGGAACGCCGATAAGTCGCTCAAGTTCGGGACATTGACGGATGTCACAAAAAATAAATATTTTTATGAAAACGGGACTGTCACCAAAATACAAAGACCGGACGGATCATGGCTTCAGCAAATCACGTGGAATCCCGACGGCACGCTCAAAAAGCTGACGCTCATCGATCTTTCCAACAATCAATTTTTGTATGAGAACGGCGCGATGACCCAGATTCGTCTTCCCGACGGCAGTGTCATGGACGGGATTAATCTCGACGCCAATAAAAAAGTCAAAGACGCACGCCTTACGGATCCTCTGGGCAATGTTTACATTTATCAAAACGGCGAGATTACGCGGATCACGAGGCCCGACGGGTCACTTTTTCAAGGCATCACATGGAATCCACAGAATCAAATAAAAGACGGGACGCTCACGGACACTAATGGCAATCAGTTTGTTTTTCAGGCGGGCGAGCTTCTTAATATCAGGCTGGCTGCCGGAGGCATTCTCTCCAATATTGTTTGGGACAGCCAAAACAAGTTAAAGAAATTTATTTATACCAACGTTAATGGCATTAAATTCTTGCATGAGGATGGGGTTGTCACAAAAATCATGTTGCCGCAGGGGGGTATCACAGAAATTACCTGGGACAATTCCAACCCTCCGGCGCTTAATAATTTTAAGGTGACGGATGGAGAAGGAAACCAGATTTTTTACGAAAATAAAAAAACGGTGAGGATTGTTCTGTCGGGAGGCCGGGGAGTGATAAGCGATATCGTTTTGGACTCGACTCCGACTCCAACCACTCAACCTATCGAAACTTATACTTACACAGACGGATCGGGAGTCGTGTGGACTTACGTGAAAAATGTAGTCACACTAATTACTTTTCCGAACGGCGCCAAAGTAAAGAATCTAAGCTTTAACTCAAGCGGGGCTATTACAGACTGCACCTATGAACAAGACGCTCAAACCACCTGGACCATGGCAAACAGCCTCTGGACCCAGATCCAAACTTCAAACGGGCTTCTCTCAAACCTCATCTTTGACTCCACCACCAAAGCCTTAACCGGCTACACA
>JACPWF010000035.1 GCA_016197155.1 Candidatus Omnitrophota bacterium
CGCCAGAACCACGAGCGTTTTTAAGTGTTTCATTATTTCTCCTGTTTTAAGGACTTTATTTTCGTATTTTAAAGGACTTCTTTTAGGGTAGCCGGCTTATCAAACCGGCCGATAACCTTGTGAGCCTGTAGGTGATTCCCCCCTTTCCGCGGCAGAGTGTGGGTTATCTGTTGTAAGTATCAATACAACAAGGCTTAAGCTAGCAAAACCCCTTTTCTTTGTCAAGTATTTTTTACTTATTCTTAACAATTCTTTAATAAAAATGCCCCAGCCCAGAATCGAACTGGGATGGCAGGTTTAGGAAACCTGTGCTCTATCCATTTGAGCTACCGGGGCGAAGGCTAAATGTCTCGGGGTTGGGTGTGGATCAAGATGCGCAGTTTTTTTAGCGCCATCGCCTCGATTTGCCGGACGCGTTCGCGGGTGATCCTAAAGCGCTTGGCGGCCTCGTTCAGCGTGTGGATCTCCCCGTCCGCCAAACCGAAGCGCATCTCAAGGATTTCCCGCTCGCGCGGATTCATGAGGTTCAACAAACTCTCCACCCGCTCCCCGCGGAAGATGTCGTCCACGTGATCCTGGGAATTGGCGCTCTTGGGATCTTCAATCAAGTCCAACATCGAGGTCTCGCCTTCGTCTCCGACGGGCTGATCGAGCGAGGTGGTGCCCTGGTCCATCTGCTGAAGCTCTTTGATTTTTGCGACGGACAATTTCATGCTCCGCGCCAGCTCCGCGACCTTGGGTTTCCGGCGATGGCGGTGCGTGAGGCGCTCGTTCACTTTCCGGAAACGCGAAAGCGTCTCCACCATGTAAACGGGAATGCGGACGGTTTTGCCCTGGTCGGCCAGCGCGCGCGTGACGTGCTGTTTGATCCACCAGGCGGCGTACGTGGAAAAACGGTAGCCGAGGCGCGGGTCGAATTTGCTGACCGCTTTCATGAGGCCGAGATTGCCTTCTTCAATGAGATCAAGGAGAGGAACGCCGAAGCGGGAATATTGTTTGGCAATGTTGATCACCAGGCGCAGGTTCGATCGGATCATCTTGAGCCTGGCCTTGGTGTCCCCGCGCTTGACGCGCCGGGTGAGTTTCAGCTCTTCCTCCGCCGATAAAAGCGGGATGGGCTTGATGTCTTTGAGGTAAAGTTTTAACGCTTCGATTTCAAAACCGCCTGCGCCGCCGAAAGCCGCGCGATCGGAACGCGGAAGGGAGAACAGCTCACGTAGTCGAGCCCCGCGCGATGGCAAAATTCGATCGACGACGGGTCGCCCCCATGCTCGCCGCAGATGCCGACCTTCAGATCGGGCTTCACGGCGCGGCCCTTGGCGACGGCCATTTCAATCAACTGCCCGACACCCGACTGGTCGAGCGACACAAAGGGATCCACCTTCAGGATCTGGCGCTCGAAATAAAACGGGAGGAATTTGCTGATGTCGTCGCGCGAGAAACCGAACGTCATCTGTGTCAGGTCGTTCGTGCCGAAGCTGAAAAATTCGGCCTCCCCCGCGATCTGGTCGGCCAAAAGCGCGGCGCGGGGGATTTCGATCATGGTCCCCACGAGGTATTCGATTTTCATTTTGTGTTTTTTCATCACCGCTTCGGCGGCGCGGATCACGTCCCCTTTTGTGAAGGTCAATTCGCCTAAAATTCCGACGATCGGGATCATCACCTCAGGCACGACCTTGAGGCCCTCTTTCGCCAGCTCGCAGACCGCCTCGAAAATGGCCTCGGCCTGCATGCGGTAGATCTCGGGATACGTCACGGCCAGGCGACAGCCGCGGTGGCCGAGCATGGGATTGACCTCGTGCAGGGACTCCACTTTTTTCGCGAGGTCCTTCACGGAAATTTTGAGATCGGCGGCCACTTTCTTCATTTCCTTTTCGCCCTTGGGCAAAAATTCATGAAGCGGCGGGTCCAAAAGGCGGATCGTGACGGGCAGGCCCGCCATCGCCTTAAAGATCCCCTTAAAATCCCCTTTCTGCAGGGGCTCGAGTTTCTTTAGGGCCTTCACGCGGTCGGCTTCGTTGTCGGCCAGAATCATCTCGCGCATCGCGCGCAGGCGGTTTTCGCCGAAAAACATGTGCTCGGTCCGGCAAAGCCCGATCCCCTCGGCGCCGAAATCGCGCGCGATCTTGGAATCCTCGGGGGTATCGGCGTTCGTGCGGACTTTGAGTTTGCGAAGCGCGTCGGCCCATCGCATGAACTGCTCAAAATTCTCGTCGAGCCGGGGAGTGGCCAGTTTGACCTCTCCCAAAATCACTTCCCCCGTACTGCCGTTTAACGTGATGACGTCGCCTTCCTTTACATTGACCGCGCCCGCCGCGGTCTTGACCGTAAAATATTTTCCTTTGGTGTCAATGTGAATCTGGCCACAGCCGGCGATACAGCATTTGCCCATGCCGCGCGCGACCACCGCCGCGTGGCTGGTCATCCCGCCCGTCGCGGTCAGGATCCCCTGCGCGGCGGCCATCCCGCCCACGTCCTCGGGCGAGGTCTCCATGCGGACCAGCACCACGCGCTTGCCTTTTTCTTCGCTCCACTCAATGGCGTCCTCGGCGTTAAAAACCACCTGCCCTACGGCCGCGCCCGGGGAAGCGGGCAGGCCCTTGGCCAGGATTTTCAGTTTGGCCTTGGGGTCGATCGTAGGATGTAAAAGTTGATCCAGCTGTTCGGGCGCCACGCGCAGGAGCGCCTCTTCTTTATCGATGAGAGACTCTTTCACCATGTCGCAGGCGATCTTCACCGCGGCGGCGGCGGAACGTTTTCCGTTACGCGTCTGGAGAAGATAAAGTTTCCGGTCCTCGATCGTGAATTCCAGATCCTGCATGTCGCGGAAATGGTTCTCGAGCTTTTTGTAAATTTTCTCGAGCTCCGCGTAGGCCTGCGGCATCACTTCTTTCAATTGACTGATCGGCTGGGGCGTGCGGATGCCGGCCACGACGTCTTCACCCTGGGCATTCACCAAAAATTCGCCGAAAAATTTTTTCTCGCCCGTCCCCGGGTCGCGCGTGAACGCCACGCCCGTGCCGCTGGTCTGGCCCATATTGCCGAACACCATGGCCTGGACGTTCACCCCCGTGCCCAGGTCGTGCGGGATCTTGCTCAAGTTCCGGTAGGTGATCGCGCGTGAGTTGTTCCAGGATTTAAAAACGGCGTTGCAGGCAAGCCTGAGCTGTTCGGCGGGATCTTCCGGAAAATCTTTTTTCGTGCGCTTTTTGACAGCGGCCTTGTATTCATCCACGAGCGCTTCGAGCGCTTCGGCGGAGAGCTCGGTGTCCTGGGTGACTTTCATTTTTTTCTTCTTCTCGGCCAAGAGATGCTCAAAGCCGTGGTGCTCGAGCTCGAGCACCACGTTGCCGAACATTTGAATGAAGCGGCGGTAGGCGTCGTACGCGAAACGCGCGTTTCCCGATTTTTGGATGAGGCCCCGGACGGTCCGGCCGTTCAGCCCCAGATTCAAAATGGTGTCCATCATGCCCGGCAGGGAAACCGCCGCCCCGCTTCGCACGGAGACCAAAAGCGGATTTTCTTTTGAGCCGAATTTTTTTCCCGCGGCCTCTTCGAGTTTTTTCAGGTTCTCCTCTATTTCCCCGAGAAGCCCCGCGGGCCATTTGCCCCCGAGCGCATAAAATTCTTTGCAGGCCACGGTCGAGATCGTGAAACCCGGCGGAACGGGCACGCCCAGATTCGTCATCTCGGCCAGATTGGCGCCCTTGCCGCCGAGCAGATCCCTCTGGTCGCGCGCGCCCTCGGCCTTGCCGTTACCGAAAAAATAAACGTACTTTTTCATCAGGAAACCCCCGCTTGGATCCTGGACAAATCCGCCACGTGAGGAACGTAGAGGTCGCGGACCGCGCGCAAAAGCGCCAGGCGGTTCCGGCGGACGTTCAAATCCTCGGCGTTCACGAAAACTTTGTCGAAGAACTGGTCTAAGATAGCAAAAAACCCTTCCCCGTACAAGCTTGTCGCGAGCCGAAAATCACCCGTCCGCACGGCATCGGTGATCGGTTTTTGAAATTGTTCATAGCGCTCGAAAACCCGCCGCTCAAGTTCCTCCGCGAAGAGCGACGGATCGATCCGGTCGGGAAGTTTTTCCTTGTTGCCCTTCAAAATATTCACCGTGCGCTCCGCGACCTTGCGCGCGCCCGCGAAAAACGGCTCGCGCACGATGGCCGAGAGCGCCTCGACCCGCCGGTGCGCCGCCTGAAGCGCTCCAAAATCCCCGCAGGCCAGCACCGCCTCCACGACGTCTTCCTTGTATCCCGCCTCGAGCAGAACGGCCTTCAGGCGGTCCCTGAAAAAGGCCTCGAGTTTTTGGCGGGGCGCCGGCGCCGGGCGGTATTCCTGAAAAAGCCGGTCAAGCGAAAGCGGCATCTTTCTCTCGAGCACGATCTTCACGATCGCCGCGGCGCTCCGCCGGAGGCCGTACGGATCGAGACTGCTGGTGGGCTCGAGGCCCAGCCCGAAAGCGGTCACAACCAGGTCCGCTTTGTCCAAAACCGACAGGGCACTGCCGGCGGGCGTGGCCGGCAAGGGGTCCGAAACGGTGCGCGGCAGGTACTGCTCCCCGATCGCCGCGGCCACGGCCTCATCCTCGCCGTTTTCGCGGGCGTAATATTTTCCCATCACGCCCTGAAGCTCGGGAAACTCGCCCACCATGAGCGAAAGCAGATCCGCCTTTGCCAGATGCGCGGCCCGCTCGAGCGATTTTTGATCGGCGGCGCCTAAACCCAGCTCCCCGGCCAGGGCCTTGGCCAGGCGCGCGAGCCGATCGGATTTTTCGAGCATCGAACCCGCGTTTTTCAAAAAAACAAGATTTTGAAGCTCCGCTCTTTTTTTCTCGAGAGGCGTTTTCGTGTCCTCGTGATAAAAAAAGAGGCTGTCCTGGAGCTTGGCGTGGAGGATATTCTCCATATTTTTGGAAATGGCCTTTTTTTGTTTTTCCTTCGCCTGGCCGTCAAGCACGGCCAAAAATCGCGGCAACAAACGGCCCCGGCCGTCCACCACGCTGAAAATCCTTTGTTTGCGGGCCATGCTCACGGCGAGCACCTCAAGGGGCAGTTTCAAAAATTCCTCGCCGAACGGCGCGGAGAGGGCGTGCGGATTTTCGACGAGAAAATTCACCTCGGAGAGCAGGAACGCGTCCTCGTAAAGTTTGGCGCCGGAGACGCGCGCCAGCTTTTCCAGCTCCTCGCGGATCGTTTTTTTGCGTTCCGAAGGATCCGGGATGACGCCGTTTTTTTTGAGCGTCTGAAAATAGGCCCCGATGTCTTTGACGGCAAAGCGCAGACGGCGGGATTTGGAAAAAATAAACGTCTCGTTCTTCGCGCGGAGATTTCCGATCGCCAGGGGAATGGATTTATTCCCGTAAAAACAAAGAAGGCTCCGGATCGGCCGCGGGAAAGTGATCCCCGAATCGTCCCAGCGCATGTTCTTGGGAAAAGACAGCGATTGGACAAACGCTTCAAAAATTCCGGGAAGAAGGGCCGCCGTTTTCTGGACGGGCTCGATTTTTTTGACGAACACGGTGTCTTTGCCGTTTAGGGGAGAAACGACGAGGTCCTTCGCCGTCAGGTTCCGGTGCTTCAGGATCACGCCCAACTTCTCGGAGGGCGAGCCGTCCGCCGCGTAGGCGTCCTCTCTGGAAAGAAGTTTCGTCATGGTCTCGCGCGGCATCTGGGCGGAGGCCGCCTTTTTCAAAAAACAGACGATCCGGCGCGGCGTCGCCCACACCCGCGCCTCGCCGAATAAGAGGCGGTGCTCCTCAAAAATGTTCTTCAGCTTTGCCTCGAAAAAATTTTCGTGCTCGAAGATGTCCGCGAGATTCGTGGCCGGCAGTTCTTCGGTGCCGATCTCAAAGAGGATGTCTTCAAAAGACGAAGGGCCGTTTTTTTTCATGGATTTTTTTTCGCGAGATAATTCTGCGCGCATCTTTTGGCGAGATTCCTCACACGCGCGATGGTCGCGGGGCGTTCGTTCACGCTCACGGCGCCGCGCGCGTCGAGCATGTTGAAGGCGTGGGACATCTTGAGCACCCATTCGTAGGCCGGCAGGACAAGCGTGGCCGGCGACGGCTCGCCGTCCAGGAGGCGCCGGGCCTCCGCCTCGTACATTTCAAAAAGTTTGTGTAGCATCGCGGTGTCGCTCGTGTCAAAATTGTAGCGGCAGTATTCTTCCTCGTCTTTTTTGTGGAGATCGCCGTAGCCGAGTTTTTTCGTCCATTTGAGTTTGAAAAGATCGTGTTCATTCTGCAGGAACATGCAGATGCGTTCGAGCCCGTAAGTGATCTCGCAGGAAATGGGGTCGAGCGCGAACCCCGCGACTTGTTGAAAATAAGTGAACTGCATCACTTCCAAACTGTCGAGCCACACCTCCCACCCGAGCCCCGAGGCCCCCAGGGTCGGCGACTCCCAATCGTCCTGCACGAAGCGGATGTCGTGATCCTCGAGACGCAGTCCCACCGCGCGCAGGCTCTCGAGGTACAGGTCCTGCGCGTTTTCCGGCGACGGTTTCAAGATCACCTGGTACTGATAATAATGCTGGGTCCGAAGCGGGTTCTCGCCGTAGCGGCCGTCCGTCGGCCGCCGCGTCGGCTGGACATACGCCGCGCTCCACGGCTTGGGCCCCAGCGCCCCGAAAAACGTCGCGGGATGAAACGTCCCCGCGCCCACTTCGAGATCGTAGGGCTGGAGAATGGCGCATCCTTTTTTGGCCCAGAAATCGGAGAGTTTAGAAATTAAATCCTGAAAATAAACCATGTTACCCTCGAGATCCTTCGACTCGTCCGCCAAAGTCCGCGGCGGACTCGCTCAGGATGAATGCGCGCGGAACGGCGCGCATTCAATTGTATCCCATCTTTTCCAAAAAAATAACGGATTTCAATTTGTGGGACAAGTGATAATCCACAAACCGCCTCAAAATTTTTTCAAGCCCCTCCCCGACTTCCTGCGACACTTTCACGTTTTGCAGGTCCGCGGGCTTCGAGCGCAGGACATGCCGCAAAAATTGAAGGGTCCCTTTTGAAACCGGGAAAGCGCTCTCGCGCGCGCGCGCCGAACGGCAGGCCGCGCAGACGATCCCGCCGATCCCGATATTGAAATAAACGGGATCCGGTTTTGGCGCGCGGCAGATGACACACGCGCCGATCTCGGGCAGGAGGCCCAAAAGCTCGAGCAGTTTGATCTCAAAAATCCTGGCGCTCCTTTTCGGCGAGGCGCCGCCGGCCAGAAACAGGATCGAGTCGTTCAAAAGGTCGAAGAGCGCCGGGCTCGGGTCCTCGACCTCGACCAGCTCGTTCAAAAGTTCGACGAAATAGCTCGCTGTGGCCAGCCGCTCCAGATCCTCTCTCACCCCGGGAAAAAGGGTGACCAGGTCCACCTGCGTCACCTGATGCAGGTCCCCGCCGCGCCTTCTTTTGTAAAACAGGATCTCATTCAATGAAAAAGGCTCGAGGGTACTGCCGTAGCGCGAGCGCGCGTCGCGGACACCTTTGATGATCCCGCGGATCTTGCCGTACTCGCGCGTGTAAAAGTGGCCCAAAATGCTCGTGTCACGGTAGTCCTGGGTTTTCAAAATAAACGCCTGGGTCTTCGTGGCGGCCATTTACGCGCGCGGGGCCGGAACGGCCGCGCCGCCGCTGATCACCAGGCGTATCCCCTCCTCCACCGTGACCCCCGACTCGATCAATTCTTCTCTGGGGACAAAAATGAAAAATCCGGTGGCGGGATTGGGCGGAGAGGGCACAAAGACGCTCACCACGTCCTTTTGGATCAGGTCGTGCAGGGCCCATTTCTTTTCCTGCGTGACAAAACCCATCGCCCACAGGCCTTTTCGCGGGTACTCCAGAAAAACCACGCTTTTGAACACGCCGGACTTGTCGCCGAAAAACGCCTGCGCGATCTCCTTGATCGACGCGTAGACGCGGTTAAAGATCGGGATGCCGCTCAAAAACGCCTCAAAACCGGAGACGAGGTTTCTGAAAATAAACCGCTCGGCCGCGGCCCCCACCGCCGCCACGAAAAAGAGGACCAGGAGCGCGATCACGATCTTCGTCAGGAAAATTTTGAAGCCCGCCTCAAACTCGATGGGCAGGACGCGAAAGACGGGATTGACGACGAAATGGTCCGTGAGCCGGATGAGGTAACCGATCACCAGCACCGTGAAAAAAAGCGGGGCCAGCACCAAAAGTCCCGAACCGAGATAATGCCTGAATTTTTTCGCCACGCGTCTTCCCTTTAAAAAATAAAAAGTTTGAATAAAAACGCCGTCACCGAAATCCCGATCGCCGCGCCGGCCACCGCTTCCCAAAACGAATGGATCCGCGCGCGCAAGCGGCTCTGCGCCACGAGGATCGCCAGGCAAAAAGTCGCGGTCGTGATGAAAAAATTGCTCTGGACGAGGGCGATCATCGTCCACAGGGAAAAAGCCACCGCCGCGTGCCCGCTCACCGCGCCTCCGCGGAACGGCGTCCCTGCGGGCCGGCCAGGCAGGCCGCGCTTCCGAAAGGCCTTACCGGCAATCACGAGAAACACCACGACCAAAAGCGTGATGAACATGACGCGGATCGAGGCGTAGCGAAGCCTGAGCGTGGTGAACTCCATCGGCCAGGCCCAGTAACGCGAAAAAATAAAAAAGCCCACGATGAGCGCGTTCAGGACACTCACGAGCACCATGCCCGCCGAGATGTCCTTGATGACCCGCACGGCCGGGTGAAAGGTCCCCTTCACGAGGTCCATCGTGTCCTCGATCGCGGTGTTGATCATTTCCGTGACGAGCACAAAACACACGGTCACGCTCAGGATCATCCATTCCAGGCGCCGCACGCCCAGAAACGCCGCGAGTAACAGCACGAAAAACGCCGTCAAAAAATGCACGCGCATGTTGCGCTCGTGTTTCACGACGTGGATGAATCCCTTCACCGCGTCGTTCAGACTGTGCAAAAAGGTGCGTTTTTTCATGAGAGATCCTTCTCTCCGCTCAGGATGACTTGCAGGATTTTCTCCTGCCGCTTGTGCATGCGCGCGCGTTTCTTCGGCGCTTTGTCGTCATAGCCCAAAAGGTGCAAAACCCCGTGCACGAGATAGCGCGCCAATTCTTCCCTGTAAGAAATGCCAAGCGCTCTGGCCGTCCGGCGCGCCGTGTCCGTAGACACGGCCAGGTCGCCCGACTTCCCGCCGTACCCGAACGCGATCACGTCCGTCGCGCGGTCGTGATTCAGGTATTTTTTATTGATCGCCCGCAGGCGCCGGTCGTTCACCAGCCGCACACCCACCGACCACCCGCGCGCCCCCTCCGCGGAAAGCGCGGCGCGCACGACGCGTTCAGCGAATTTTGATGCCAAGCTCTTTCAACTGCCTGTCGCTCACCGGCGACGGCGCCCCGGTCATCGGGCAAACCGCCTTCTGGTTTTTCGGAAACGCGATCACCTCCCGGATCGAATCAAGCCCCAGGAGGATCGCCAGGATCCGGTCAATGCCCAGCGCAATCCCGCCGTGCGGCGGCGCGCCGAATTCAAACGCCTTTAAAAGAAATCCAAACCGCGCCGCGGCCTCTTTCGCGTTTAAACCGATCGTTTCAAAAATTTCCTTCTGGAGCGCTTCGTCGTGAATGCGCACCGAGCCCGAGGCGATCTCACTGCCGTTCAGCACCAGGTCATACGCGCGCGAGCGGATTTTTCCGAATTCCCCCGACGGTTTAAATTTTTTCCAATCCGCCTCGTTCGGCGCCGTGAACGGGTGATGCTCGCTGTCCCAGCGTTTTTCCTCTTCGTTGTATTTGAAAAGGGGGAAATCCGTGACCCAGGAAAAATTAAAAACGCCGCCGGGAATAATATTTTTCCATTTGGCCGCGTGGAGACGCAGCGCCCCCAACACTTTGAGTGTTTTTGGTTTCTGATCGGCAATCAATAAAAGAAGGTCGCCCGGTTTCGCCCCAAAAAGATTCACAAGTTCAGCCTGCGAGACTGCCGGAAAAAATTTAGCGATCGGTGAATCCAAAGCCGATGCGCTGGTAACCTTAAAATACGCAAGCCCTGAAGCGCCTTCCGCTTTTGAAAATTCTATGAGACCGTCGATGTCTTTGCGCGAAATGTCCCCTCCGCCCGAAAGACAGATTCCCGCGACAACCCCTCCCCCGGCCGCGATCACGTCTTCAAAAATTTTAAACTCGGACTTGCCGACCATCGTGCCCACTTCTTTGATTTCCATTCCAAAACGCAGGTCCGGCTTGTCCGAACCAAAACGGTTCATCGCCTCCTGATAGGTCAGCCGCGGAAACGGCGTCTTTAAGGAAAGGCCGGGCGTGTCTTTCAAAATTTCCTTCAATGTCTCCTCGACGACGCCAAATAAATCGTCCTCTTCCAAAAAGGACATCTCCATGTCGAGCTGGGTGAACTCGGGCTGGCGGTCGGCGCGCAGGTCCTCGTCGCGGAAACATTTGGCGATCTGAAAATAGCGGTCAAAACCGGAAACCATGAGGATCTGTTTAAAAAGCTGAGGCGACTGCGGGAGCGCGAAAAATTCCCCCTGGTTCACGCGGCTCGGCACGAGATAATCCCGCGCGCCCTCGGGCGTGGACTTCGTCAAAATCGGCGTCTCGACCTCGATGAAGTCCCGCTTGTCCAGAACGCGCCGGATGGTCTGGCACACGCGGTGACGGGTGAATAGATTTTTCTGCACGTCGGGGTTTCGGAGATCCAGATACCGGTATTGGAGGCGGAGGTCTTCGTTCGTCTGGCGGCTTTTTTGCACCTCGAAAGGAAGCGGGGCGCCGGCGCTCAAAACTTTCACGGCATCCGAGGCGACTTCTATTTTTCCCGTGACAAGCTTTAAATTTTCCGTGCCCTTGGGGCGGGCCCGGACCGTGCCGGTCACCTGCACGCAGTCTTCGGATTTGTAATCCGTGACCGCGCCCGAACGGACCAGCTGTGTCTTTCCGTAACGGTCCCGGAGATCCATAAAAACGAGGCCCCCGTGATCCCTCACCGTGTCCACCCACCCGCAAAGGGTCACCGTTTGCCCGATATTTTTTTCCGTGAGTTCCCCGCAGGTGTGCGTGCGCAGCATCAGCCGGTTTTTCCTTTTAAAAAATTCACCGCGTCTTTCAGCGCGCGCTCTTCCTGCCCGCCGCCCGTCATGTCTTTCAAAGTGAAAACACCTTTTTCAATTTCATTGTCGCCGAGAATGACCACGTACCGGCTTTTGGATTTGTCCGCCGAGCGCATCTGGCTTTTCAGGGATTTGGCTTCAAAATCCATCGAGGCCGTCACTCCACCGGTTCTGAGCGAAGATAAAATTTTAAATCCTTCTTCAAACGCCTTTTCGCCGAGCGTCACGACAAAAACGGATTCGGCCGCACCGCCGGCAGTTTCTGTTTTGTCCCCGCACATCAAAAGCCGCTCCACCCCGAGCGCGAATCCCACCGCCCCCGCCGGGGTCCCGCCGAAACTTTCGACGAGCCCGTCATACCGCCCGCCCGCCGCCAGCGCGTCCTGCGCCCCCAGGGCCGCGTGCGAAACCTCAAACACGGTCTTCGTGTAATAATCCAGCCCCCGCACCATGCGCGGGTCGAGGGTGTATTCGAGCCCGATCGCTTCGAGCGAGCGAAGCACTTTTTCAAAATGATCTTTGCTTTCGGGGTCCAGGGCGCCGGAGATGGCGGGAGATTTTTCGGCGATTTCGCGGCAGGCGGGATTTTTGCAATCCAAAAGGCGGAAAACATTTTTGATTAAACGCGTCTTGCAATCGTCGCACAGCGCCGATTTTTGAGGCTCAAAATATTTGAGCAAAACTTTTTTGAAGGCCTCCCGTTCCCCGAACGTGCCGAGGTTGTTCAGCTTTATCCGGTAACCCTTGATCCCCGCCTCGTCGAGAAACACCGCCAGGCAATGGATCGCCTCCGCGTCCGCGTAGGGACCGGCCGCGCCGATCGTCTCGACGCCGATCTGGTGAAACTGCCGGAGCCTCCCGGCCTGGGGCCGCTCACTGCGGAACATCGGGCCCATGTAAAAAAATTTGGAAAGCCCCTCGGTCTTGTCGAAATGATCCTCGAGGTAGGCGCGCACCACCCCCGCCGTCCCCTCCGGGCGGAGGGCCACGAAGGTGTCGGAGCGGTCCTTAAATTCGTACATCTCCTTTTGAACGACGTCCGTCTGAGCGCCGAGCGCGCGGGTGAAAAGTTCCTTCTCCTCCAAAACCGGCGTGCGGATCTCGCGGAAGCCAAAGGATTGGAAAACGCGCCGGGCCGCCGCCTCGAGTGCGGCGAAAGCACGGGCGTCGGGGCCGTAAAGGTCTTTCATTCCGCGAAGTCTTTGAAGTTTTCGGATGGATTTACTTAACGTCTTTTTTCATGACAAGGCCCGGCTTGAAGACCACCACTTTTTTGGGTGGCACCGGGACTTCCTGGCCCGTTCGGGGATTGCGCCCCAGGCGCCCGCGGCGGGACTTGACTTTGAAGATACCGAAATTCCGCAGCTCCACGGTCTGGCCGCCCGCCAAATATTCCGTAATTTTATCCAAAGCGCTTTGGACGACACGCTTTACGTCGATTTGCTTGATGCCCGTCTCATTCGAAATCTTGAGAACAATGTCCTTCTTCGTGACCGCCATAGGGCTCCTCCAAAATTTGCATCATGCTATCACACAAAGATTTACGTTGTCAACCAAACCGCTTCCTGCCCGAGGATTTGCTGAAGGGATGAAACGAGGGTTTCGTTGGGCCGGACAAAAAGACTGCGGTCCACCAGAAGCTGGGAGCGGGCATTGTCGTCGCCGATGAATTCAATGTAAACCGGCACGTTCCCCGGGTGCTGGGAGAGGGCGCTCTGAAGATTTTTTAAAATATTCTCCTGCGCGGTGCCGGCCGCCAGGCGCACGCGGATACTGCGCGTGTATTTTTTATGGACCTCGGCGACGGGCGTGATCTCATTGACCAAAAGTTTCGGCGTCTCCTCCCTTTTATCGATATTGCCTTTGAAGAAAAGGATGGCGTCCTTCACGAGGTGCTGGCCGCATTCCTTAAACGCGCGCGGAAAAACGAGAAGCTCCACCGTGCCCTCGAGGTCCTCGAGCGTCACGATCGCCATCTTCTCGCCCGTTTTTTTGGTCTGCGTGAGTTTGAGCTTGTTCACGATCCCGCCGATCAGAACCTCTTCCCCGTCGCGGCGCGCGCCGAGCGTGGCGGTGTTGGACGACGAATAGCTTTTCAGCTCCGTCCGGTAACGGTCCAGCGGATGGCCCGTCACGTAAAAACCGAGCATCTCCTTTTCGTTCAAAAGGAGCGTGTTCTCCGGCCACTCCGGCACCTCGGGGATGTCGTGCAGGCTTTTTTGCGCGTGGCCCCCGGCCTCCATCAGATCGAAAAAAGATTTCTGGCCGCTCTCGCGGTCCTTTTGAATCTCGCCCGCCACGGAGAGCGCCCGGTCGAGGGCCGCGAAAAGCCGCGAGCGGTAGACGCCCATCGTGTCGAACGCGCCGCACTTGATGAGGCTTTCGAGGACCTTCCGGTTCACCACGCGCAGGTCCACGTGCTCGATGAGGTCAAAAAAAGATTTGAAGCGGTTGCGCTTGATGCGCCCCTGAATGATCGCGTCGATCGCGGCCTGGCCCACGTTTTTCACCGCCGACAGGCCGAAGCGGATCGTGTCGCCTCCCACGACCGTGAACTGAGGAAAGCTCTCGTTCACGTCGGGCGGCAGGACCTTCAGGTCCATGCGCTTGGCTTCGTCGATGTAAAGGACGACCTTGTCGGTGTTGTCTTTTTCGGACGAGAGAAGGGCCGTCATGAACTCCACGGGATAATTCGCCTTCAAATACGCCGTGCGGTAGGAGATCATCGCGTACGCGGCCGAGTGGCTTTTGTTGAAGCCGTAGCCGGCGAAATGCATGATGAGATTAAAAATTTTATCCGCGATGCGCTTTTCGATTTTATTTTTCACGGCGCCCCCGACAAAATCCTCGCGGGCGGCTTTCATCACGTCCTCTTTTTTCTTCGAGATCGCGCGGCGCAGCGAATCGGCGCGCGCGAGCGAAAAACCGGCCAGGACGTTGGCGATCTTCATGATCTGCTCCTGAAAAACGATGATCCCGTAGGTGTCCTTCAAAACCGGTTCCAAAAGCGGATGGTCGTAAAGAATGGGTATCTGCCCGTGCTTGCGCTTGATGAATTCATCGACCATGCCCGAGCCGATCGGCCCCGGGCGGTAAAGCGCCAGAATCGCGATCAGGTCCTCAAATTTATCGGGCCTGAGTTTTTTCAAAATGTCGCGCATCCCCGAGCTTTCCAGCTGGAAAATGCCGATGGACTGCGCCTTCGAAAGCCTGTCGAAGGTGACCGGATCGTCGAGCGGGATTTGGCCCCAGTCGATGTCGGTTTTACGGATGCGCTTGATGATCTTGATCGTGTCGTCGATCACCGTGAGCGTGCGAAGCCCGAGGAAATCCATTTTGAGAAGGCCGATCTTCTCAAGCGACTCCATCGAATACATGGTTGAGATCTGGCCGTCGCCGGTTTTGAAAAGCGGCACGTGCTCCCTCAAGGGCCGCTCGCTGATCACGACCCCCGCCGCGTGCGTGGAGGCATGGCGCGCCATCCCCTCCAGGATCCGCGAGGTGTCGATGAGCTGGGTGACCTGGGGATTGGTCTTGTAAAGTTTTTCGAGTTCTTCCTCGCGCTCAAGCGCGGCGTCGATCGTGATGTCGAGTTCGGTCGGGACGAGCTTGGCGATTTTGTCCACCTCGGCGTACGGCATCGCCATCACGCGCCCCACGTCGCGGATGACGGCCTTGGCCATCATGGTCCCGAACGTGATGATCTGCGCGACGTTTTCCTTCGAATATTTTTCCGTCACGTAACGGATCACCTCGTCGCGGCGCTCGTAGCAGAAATCAATGTCGATGTCCGGCATGCTCACGCGCTCGGGATTCAAAAACCGCTCAAAGAGAAGATCGTACCGCAGGGGATCGATGTCGGTGATGCCGAGGGCATAACTCACCACGCTCCCCGCCGCCGACCCGCGCCCGGGACCCACGGGGATCCCTTTTTCTTTCGCAAAACGCACGAAATCCCACACGATCAGAAAGTAGCTCGTGTAGCCGCTTTTTTGAATGACGGACAGTTCGTGCTCGGCGCGCTTCTCCACGGCCGCGGTGAGCGGCGCGTAGCGCCTTTTCAAGCCTTCGAACGCGAGCGTCCTCAAATATTCTTCCTGCGATTTTCCCTCGGGCGGCGTGAACTGCGGGACATGGGTTTTCGTGAAATCCATCTCCACGTCACAGCGCCCGGCGATTTTGGCGGTGTTGGCGATCGCCTCGGGGGTTTCTTTGAACGCCTCCGCCATCTCGTCGGCGGTTTTGAAATAAAATTGGTCTGTCTGGGAACGGAAACGGTTGGGGTCGTCAAACGTCGTCTGCGTTTGAATGCAGATCAGCATCTCGTGGGCTTTGGCGAATTCCTTTTTCAAATAATGAACGTCATTGGCCGCGACGAGCCCGAGTCCGAGTTTCTGCGCGAGCGCGACCAAGTCCCCGTTCACGCGCTCCTGCTCGCGAACGCCGCTATGGATGATCTCGATATAAAAATTTTCCTTCCCGAAGAGTTCGGCGTACTCGAGCGCGGCCTGGTGGGCCTTTTCGGATTGGTTGATATTCAGAAGATGCGCCACCTCCCCGCGCAGATTCCCCGAGAGCGCGATGAGGCCCTTCGAATATTTTTTCAGGACTTCCTTGTCCACGCGCGGGCGGTAATAAAACCCTTCGAGGTAGCCGATGGTGACCAGCTCCATCAGGTTCCGGTAGCCGGTCATGTTTTCGCACAGCAAAACCAGCGGGTAGGACGCGCCGTGGAGGCCGTGGGTCGAGCGCTCAAACCGGCTCTGCGGCGCCACGTAGACCTCGGCGCCGAGAACCGGTTTGATGCCGGCCTTGCGGCAGGCCCCGTAAAACTCGATCGCGCCGAATAGGTTTCCGTTGTCGGTGACCGCCAAGGCCGGCATGCCCAATTCCCGGGCGCGCTCGACCAGGTCCTCAATGTGACAAACGGCGTCGAGAAGGCTGTACTTGGTGTGGACGTGCAGGTGAACGAAGTCCGAAGGGGGCATAGCGAAGATTTTACCGCAATGTTCGAAAATCGAGAAGGAGGATTATCGCTTAGTGGCGCGGACCGAGGCCTCGACCCATTTTTCCAATGCCCGGCGGTCCTCCAGGATTTCCGCGGGCACTTCCCAATAGGAGGACATCGTGATCCTTTTGCCGTTCCTGCCCCCGTACGTGAACGGACGGCTCCCGCGCTTCCGGTACTCCGGCAGATTTTTCGCGTCCACCTTGAAATAAAGCTCGTCGTCCGCGATGAGGCCGAAGATGACGCCGTCCCGGTAAAGCCCGTGCCCGCCGAACATGGCCCTCGCGGTCACGCCGCGCACCTGGCCCAGCGCGTCGCGCAGGACGTACTCCACAAAGCCGTTCATCGCTTCCTGAGCGATGCCAGTAATTCCCCTGTCGTATAAACCTTCACTCTATTTTGAGCGTGAATGCCGCGATCATTGGACCAGACCGAAATGTTGAGCGCGATGGCTAGCGCCAAATACGGAGCATCTTCCTTGTGCGGCGCAATGCGAAACGCCTCTTGCAAGGATGCGACGTAAACTTGCCGGGGATAAGTTTCGATATTTTGAATTAAAAGATTCAGATTCTCCTCCAAGGCCCGGGCCGGCAAACCGGCGCGTTTCTGAAGGCGGGTATTTTTTCGCACAAGATGAAGCGTTTCAAGAATCAAATATTCCGGCGCCATCAGTTTGAGACGCGAATCAAGGATCAGCTCTCTGGTCAGGGCATCCTTTAGAATGCCCGCCAAGAGAACGTTGGCGTCAATGACCAGCTCCAATCTCAGGAAGCCTTATGTTTTTTCAACACGTTCTTCCTGATCATGGCGGCATATTTTTCTACGTCCCGGTCATTCAGCTTACTGCCGGAAAAGAGCCTGTTCATCTTCTCCAAAAACTGCGCCTTCTCGCGAATCGCCTGGCGGGCCACCTCGGACCAGTTGATTTCGGTGAAATGGCCCATCTTCTCTTTTAGATCGGCAGGTATGGCCAGTGTCATGTTGGGCATCTTATCCCCTCCTTATTTCCATACTAAGTATAATATGTGTATACACATAATTCAAGTGCGTATTTTTTCTATCCCCATTCATTTTTCTAAAATTTCGTACCCTCTCAGGATGGACTGACAAAACATTTGGACGATGTTGCGGCTGTCGCCATGATCGGCCTTGCTGAGCGCCATGTAATAATTGTACCGCTCGCCAACCGTCACGAGCGCCGGCGCAAAACCGCATGACAAAAGCTGGGCCGCCGACAAAAGCCGGCCCACGCGCCCGTTGCCGTCAAAAAAAGGATGCGCCGCTTCAAAATCATAATGATCGAGCGCGATCTTTTGAACGGGATTTTTGCCGTAACGGTTAACGGCCTTTAAAAGTTTTCTCATTTGAAACGGAACTTCCTGAGCCGAGGGCAGGCGGATGTCGGTGTTGGACAGATACACCGAGCCGGTCCTATAACGGCCCGGGAGCTTATTCTCAAAACCAGTCATAACGATTTCGTGAAGCCTCAGAAGAAAGGCCTCATTGATCCGAAAACCAAGACTGACTTTCTCCATCAGATAAGCCAGCGCGTTTTTGTGATTGGTGACCTCAAGAATTTCAAAAAGCTCCCTGCCTTTCACATTTTTTCCTCCCAAGACTTTTTCCGTCTCACGCAGGGTCATGCGACTGCCCTCGATGGCGTTGGAGTGATAGGTCATCTCCAGAAAAAACCGCTCGCGGATTTTTTCATTTTTTCGCAAAAGAGTCGCCGGATCCTTAAAAGTTTTTCGCAAAGAAAGAACCGAAGGGACCAGGTCCACCGTGTCTTTAAAAAGCTCGTTGATGTCCCTCGACTGGGCCGGATGGGGCTGGACCCCCCGGTCGAGCCACCGGTAAACCGTCTTGTAGCCCACCTCGAGGCGGCGCGCCAGGTCCGAGCGCTTCAGGCCGGTTTCCTTTAGGATGCGCCCGAGCTTTTGACGGTCAGAGATGAGGGGTTTTTTGTTCATGGGACATATGTCCTATAATTTTACTAGTAAGAACTATACCATATGTCCTATCTAATTTCAAGCGGCGCCGGTTACTCCCACTCGATAGTAGCCGGCGGCTTAGAGGAAATATCGTAGACGACGCGGTTGACGCCTTTGACTTCGTTGATGATGCGGTTGGAGATTTTTCCGAGGACGGGCTTGGGGATCTCGAACCAGTCGGCGGTCATGCCGTCGACGCTCGTGACGGCCCGGAGCGCGATCACGTTTTCGTAGGTGCGCTCGTCGCCCATCACCCCCACGCTCTTCACGGGCAGGAGCACCGCGAAGGCCTGCCAGATCCTGTCGTAAAGCCCGGCGCGGCGGATTTCCTCGATGAACCGCGCGTCGGCCTCGCGCAGGATCTCAAGGCGTCTCTGGGTCACCTCCCCCAAAATCCGCACGGCCAGGCCCGGGCCGGGAAAGGGATGGCGCCCGACCATTTCGCGCGGCAGGCCGAGCGCCCGGCCGAGCGAACGCACCTCGTCCTTGAAAAGCTCTTTTAGGGGCTCGATCAATTTCAGATTCATTTTTTCCGGCAGGCCGCCGACGTTGTGATGGGTCTTGATCACCGCGGTCGGCCCGCCGAACGCCGAGCGGCTCTCGATCACGTCGGGGTAAAGCGTGCCCTGCGCGAGAAAATGGGCATTTTTTATTTTTCGCGCTTCACGCTCGAACGCGTAGATGAATTCATGCCCGATGATTTTTCTTTTCTTCTCGGGCTCGACGACGCCCCTTAATTTATTCAGGAAAATTCTCTCGGCGTGAACGACCCGCAGATCCAGACGGCGCGAGCGAAACGCGCGGCGGACTTCCTCGACCTCGTTCTTGCGCAGGAGCCCGTTATTCACGAAAATGCAGACCAGGCGCCTGCCGATCGCCTTGGACAGAAGGGCCGCCGCCACCGAGGAATCCACGCCGCCCGAAAGCCCCAGGATCACGCGGCCGTCATGGCCGATTTGTCTTTGAACGCGCTCGGTGGTTTCGTGAATAAAATTCCGCATGTTCCAGGAGCCTCTGAATCCGCAAATCGAAAAAAGAAAGTTCCGGATGATGCGCGCGCCGTGCGCGGTGTGCATCACCTCGGGATGAAACTGCACGCCGTAAATCTGACGCGAATGATTTTCAAACCCGGCCACGTGCGTGCTGTCGGTTTTCGCGGTCTTTGCGAAACCGGCGGGAATCGCCGACACGTAGTCCCCGTGACTCATCCAGCAGATCGAGCGGCGCGGCACCCTGTCAAAAAGACGGCCGGGGCGCGCGGTCAAAAGAAGCTCGGCGCGGCCGTATTCTCTCTGGCGGGCGCGGCGCACGCGGCCGCCCAAAAGATGCGTGACCGCCTGCATGCCGTAGCAGATGCCCAGGACCGGCACGCCGAGCGCCAAAAATTCGGGGTTAAGCTGAGGGGAATCTTTTTTGTAAACGCTCGCGGGGCCGCCCGAAAGGATGATGCCTTTCACGTGCTTCGAGCGGATCTCTTTCAGGGAAACGCTGGGCGGCACAATCTCGCAGAAAACCTTCGCCTCGCGCACGCGCCGGGCGATGAGCTGATTGTACTGGGAACCAAAATCGATAATGAGGAGTGTTTCCATGGTATCCGTCGATGGTGTAAATGGGGCATCAGATTATCAGGAAATCAGGTTGCAGGCTATCAGACAATCAGGATATCAGGAATTTTTTCCTGATATCCCGGTACCCCGATATCCTTCCTCCTGGTCTCCTGGTAACCTGATAACCGCTTTTATACAACTCTTTACCGGTTCAAAACTTCGCCGGTGGATTTCGCAAGGGCCGTGCTTTCGGAGCGCGGCCTCGTGCCGCCGGGTGCCGTAACCTTTGTGGGCGCCGAATCCGTACTGCGGGTAAAGCGCGTCGTAGCGCTCCATGAGCCGGTCCCGCGTCACCTTCGCGACCACCGACGCGCAGGCGATCGAAAACGACTTCGCGTCGCCGCGGACGACGGCGAAGGCCTTCGCAGATATTATCGAAAATTGATTATTTTATTCTTTTAACAGCATACAATTTTATGAGTTTCGACAAATTTGATTTATTTAAATTTTATATTAAGATGTATTATATTGAACACGGAGGTC
>JACPWF010000008.1 GCA_016197155.1 Candidatus Omnitrophota bacterium
GGGGTCCGAGGCGTTGACCAGGCTCCGCGACGCTGGCGCGGAGTTTTACGATTGGGGCGCGGCGCAATCAGGCGAAGCGCGATTGGTGGTCATCGGCGCGCGCATCGTCTCCCCTGCCATAATGATACGGGATCTCGCGGGACACCGCTTCGATGACGCCCAGTGTCAAATAAGTGGAGTAAACCAAAATGATCTGCAAGAGCGACCACACGCCCATTTGTACCGGCCCCAAAAAACGCCGGGTGAGAACGCCGGCAACGAGCGTGATCCCCTGAGTCAAAATGGTCGCCAGGGAATAAAAGCTCGCGTCAACGATGATTTCCTGTTTGCGGTTTCCCATTTTTTTATCCGTCGTCAGATCGCCGCCGAAAGCCCGAACACTTCTTCATCGGTCAGAACAAAAACCATGCCCTGATTTCGCCGCCGCCTCTGGATGGCTTGGGGCAAACGCAAAATGGCCTCAAAAAAGCCCGCCAGAAAATCCCACTGCCCCATCAGAAAATATTTCGCCAATTGCAAGGGTAGGAAAACCAAATGCGCCGATAAAAACCTCCGACTTTGAATGTTCTTCCAAACAAAAAGATAGAGATTCCTCCGGTTCATGCGGCGCAAACCCGAAGAACCAAAACGCTTTTTGAAGCTGACCTGCCCGATGTGATAGATGACACTTTCGGGACAATAGATCCCCTTCCAGCCCTGCCGCCAGGCGCGGTAGCACAGATCCAAATCCTCGACGGTCCCCGGCAGATACAGTTCATCATAACCTCCCAGCGCGCAAAAAATCTCCCTTCGGAACGCGCCGGATCCGCACAGCATCGTCCGGCCGGAACGGTCGATCTTTTTCTCGTGGCCTGCAAACAACGAGGTGGCCCAAACCAACCCACGGCTGAAACCGATTTTGGAAAGAGAGCCCAGGTAGGTTTTCTGATCCTCTCCGAATGTTTTGGACGCGGCAAAAAAGATGCCGGGGTCTTTCGCCAGAGCATCCAGCAGGGGATCGATAAAACCAGGCTCCACAAAAATATCGTTGTTCAACAAGATCGCAAATGGCTCATCCACGCGCCTCAAATAATCATTGTACGAGCACAAAATCTTATTTTCCGGACAAACCACAAACTCGGCGGCCGGAAAATTTTCCAGAACGACTTTTCGGCTTTGATCCGAGCTTTGATTATCGAGCACCGTCACAACACAGCGGTACCGGCTTCGGCACGCGGCCTCTAAAATGGAGGGCAAACACCGCTTCAGCAAGGCCTCGCCATTAAAATTTAAAACAACCACGCGGCAATCGTTCATGCGGTGCGCGGTCCGTCACAAGAATTTTGAATAAACCCGGCGGCCCGGCGGGTGCTTTCCCCGTCCAGAAAATTCAAATAATATTCCGGGCGATGGCGCACGGTCCCTTTGTGGAAAAAATCAGGCCCTTCCTGACACAGCGTCCGCATTTTCGATCTGAGCGAGGCCGCGTCATTCACCAAATGGCAATACCCGTCCCCCGAAAACTGTTTCAGAACCGGGCTCTCAAATAAGGGCGAGGCCACGAAAAAAGTGGGAATCCCGCACAGGGCGGCTTCAATCAGGCCCGTCGACCAATAAGACAGGATCATGGCATCGCTGGAAGCGAGCATCCTGAAATAATCATCGCCGGAGTTGCCCACGTGAAGTGTGTTTTTGACCTTAAACTGTCGGACGAACGCGCGCCAGTAAGGCACCGATTCGGCGCTATGGGGTTTGATAAAAAGCTCAATGGGTAAACCTTCAATAGCTTCAAGAATTACCCGGAAGGCGGGAACCTGAAAATCCCCATAACACACAAAATGACAACCCAGGTATCCGTGCTGGTCCGGCGAAAATTTCCAAAGGCCCGTCGCCGTGTACAAAAGACGGATCTTGCCTTTTTTCCACGGCCGTTTTTGTTCCGAAAAACGGACAAGACGGTCATACCGCGGGATCCCCGTGAGGATAAATTTGGAGGGATCCCAGCCCCGCACCGCATACATGTCTCTCTCAAATTCGGAATGCACCAGCGTCCATGAGTGATGAAAAATCCTATCGGCCTCCGGAATGGAAAAATCAACGCCCAAATTGGCGTGCGAAACGCAAAAAAGCTTAAGCCCCTTTGCTTTCATGAATCCCGCGAGAAACGAGCCCCGCAGCGCATAATCTTCGTCCATCACCAGAGCCCTGAGGCCACAGGTTTCGAGCATTTTTTCATAGAGGTGCGTCCTTTTGGCCCATTCCAGACAGTAATCCTCCAAACCGTAAAAGAGTTCTCGCTCGATAAAATCGGAAAAATCACGCCCCTCGTAACTGAAAACTTCCATGCGGCGTGCCAAAGCCAATGCCGCTTTGAATTCGACCGCGTACCTCCGCGCCAGCATCGCATCGCCGCCGCCGGCCGGACCAAATGAATCGGGCAACAGATACGGGATCCGGTTCTTCAGGGCAAACAGGAACTGCTCGAGATGAAATTCGAAATCATAAAGCGCGATGGCCTCGCCGCGTTTTCTCAGTTCCCGGATCGTCTCGGACAGATGTCTCAAAGAGCCGTGGGCCAATACGGTTATCTTTCTCATGAGACGGGGCCGCCTCAGACAAATCAGATGGAATATTTTTTTTAATGTTTTTTTGGCGTTGGCCGCCGCGTTCCAGCCCGGCGCGACGGGCACGACGTATTCCCGATTTTCTTTTTCATAGACGGAAAGGCGGGTAACCGGAATGCCCCGCGGGCCGGCCTCCTCTTTTAAAAAATAATTCAGATAGGCGTTGCCCGAAAAGAACGGAAATTTCCGCTTGTTCATCGGCTCAAACACGAGCACGCGGTCAAACCCGGGCCACGAGAGAATGGTTTGGGCAAAACGATAATTTTTAACGGCGGGGATCAATGTCATCGCAAAAAAATGCCTCACCACCGATGCCAAATCCACCTGGCTGAAAATCCGCTCGGCCTGACAGGCCTTCATCCAGCGACTGACCTGCGCACAACCCCAGGCGTTGATCTCCGCCCAAGATTCCTTCATCTGGATCTCGTCCAGGACGCGGTAAGGAACGCCTTGAGCGGCAAGCGTATCGTAGAAACGCGGATTATCACAAAACACCTCGAAATCTCCGGGGCGATGGCGGGCCTCCAGAAATTTTTGGTACTGGCTCCAATTGGATAATACGACGGCGTTCATTCTGATGGTTACCGTTTAACCTGGTTTCCGTTTAGTTTCTGGTGAATCTCATGCAGGCATTCCAGAAGCCCTTGGCCGATGTCCACATAGAGATGGTCCGTGAGCTTGTAGCCGATTTTTGGGGCAAACGAATACGGCGTGAGTTCGTAATGGGCGCGGATTTTTTTCTTTTCCTGAAATCTCACCCGGATCTTTTCTCCGAGCATTTCATTGATGATCCTCATCATGTTCCTGGATTTGATCGGATGCAAACCGCTCAAAATGATGTGGCGATTTTTGTACTGATCCCCGAGGATGTCCACGCTGAGCCTCGCCGCGTCACGCACGTTGACATAGTCGCGCATCTCTTCGCCGTTGCCCGGGTACTCGATCAGGCCGCGGGTGACCGCTTGCAAGAGATAACGGTAGACGCTGTTCCGATGGTCGGCCCGTAAACCGTACACCGTTCCATAGCGAAGGATCGTGAAATCCAGCCCGTATTTTCGCTGGTATTCCTCGATGTACAGCTCCGAGGACTGCTTGCTGCACCGGTAAAACCCGCCTTTCTCGCTGTAAACATAAATGGTGCTGGCAAATACAAACCGGTTCGCCCTGGCCTTTACGGCCGCATCCAGAATGTGAACGTTTCCGACCAGGTTCAGGTGGACCGTGTCCAGAGGTTTTAACACGGCGTCGTCCAGATCCGAGATTCCGGCAAAATTATAAACCACGCCACAGCCCGAGACGGCTTTGGCGACTTTCGAACGGTCCAAGATATCGGCCACGATCATTTCCTGGCCTTTCTTGAGATAGGGGGAAGCGGCGCGGTCGAATATTTTTACCCTGAAACCCCTTTCGCTCAACACATCGCAAACGTGGCTCCCCAAAAATCCGGAACCCCCGAACACAATGGCCGTGCGACTTTTCTGATTTTTCTCACCCATCAGGTCTCCTCCTGTAAACAAGACAACACTCCATCCAGATCCGTCAAATCGCGCAGGAACCGGTCGCAATGCTTAAGAGCCGACGGGTCCTCGCCAACGCAGCCGATAAATCGCACACGGGCAGACTTTGCAGCCCTTTGGTCCGACTCGGCATCTCCGATGAATACCGCTTCCTCCGGTCCCCAGCCATGACGTGAAAGGATGTCGTGGATCATGTCCTCTTTGACGGCCGGCGAACCGTGAATCTCTCTGAAATAGCCCTCGATTTTTCTCTCCTTCACAATCGCCCGCAATTCTTCAAGAGGCGCGCCCGAAGCAATGAAAAAAGCATACCGCCCGGATCGGCGTTTGATAAATTCAAAAGCACCGGGAGTAAAAGGCGCTTTCAGCATCTTCCGGTAAACGAGGTCTTTGAACCGCTGCCCCAGCCGCCGTTCCTCCTCCAAAGACAAGGGGAGATGGAGAATCCCGTCATAAATCGCGCGAAATTTCACGTGACGTGAAATCCCCATGTTCGCCCGGTGATAATCCATGATTTTTTGTAAATGCCCCGGAAAATCTTCGTGAAAAAGCTCACGGAAAGCCTCTGTTTTGATGCCGGCCGATTGCAGGATCACCCCGTCAAAGTCGAAGATCACGGCCCGGATCACCGAAATACTCCTACAACCGTACAGGGAGCGCTGTCCGGTCCTTTGACACGTAAAGGAAGCGCCCAAACCTCCTTCAATCCCCGATTCACGCCGGAAAGATCCATGTCTTCGATAATCAAAAGGGGCTCGCCCCTTCCCGACGGATCCAAAAATGCGCGGTGCGCGGCCCTCCCCTCCTCTTTCCAGGCGTGGGACGAAAGCGAAACCCAATCAAACCCGACGGCCCTGATTCCGGGAAAATATTTTCTAAGCCAAAACCCCGTTTCCTCATGAATCCCGGGATTATTCAGGCTATAGACGGGTCTTCCGCGTCTTTTGGCCCAACCCGACCGCAACAGCAAAAGGTCCGATCTTTTCTTCACGGCCCCTTCAATGTGTTGTCTGCGCAAAAGCTCCCCGGGCTTAAGGCGGACGTCCAAGACCTGGGGCCGTTTGAAACACCAGGTGTCGGGTGGATAATCGACGGCCTTTCGCCCATTTTTAAAAAAATGGGCGGGGGCATCAACATGGGTGCCCCAATGATTGTTGAAACCGATCCAATAAGAATCGCTGGAATCCCCCTTGCGGAGATCTCTCAACTTTTTAATATCCGGCGCCGCGGGCGCCGCGAACCCGTATACGGGCATTTGAGAATCCATCGGATAAGAAAGAAACCGGATCTTCATCGGCGTTTCAGGGCCTGTACCAAATTTTTGGCGGACTCCATTTCCATTTCAACCCGGGCCTCAAGCGCATAAGAGCCGATGTGAGGCGTTGTCAACACGCTTTCCAGTTCCAAAAGCGGCCCATGATAGGGTTCCTCGTTAAATACATCCAGCGCGGCCCCGCTCAAATGCCCGCGCCGCACAGCGTCATAAAGTGCGCGCTCATCCACGAGGCTCCCGCGGGACGTGTTCACCAGGTAAGCGCCTTTTTTCATCAGCCGAATCTCTTTTCTTCCTATTAACGCCCTCCCCCGATCGACGGCTGAACAATGCAAAGTCACCAGATCCGACCAGCTCAACAGCGCTTCCAGAGAAGCAAACGTCTCGGCCCTCGGCAGAGTTTCGCCGGGAATGGGGTCAAAAAATCCGACGTGGGCTTGAAAAACAATGAGGATCTGCGCGACCTTGCGCCCTATCTTCCCAAAACCCACGATCCCCACATTTTTGCCACGCAAAAGCCCGCCCATCTTTTTAGACCAATTTCCGACTTTTAGATCACGCTCCATCGCGGTCACCTGGCGTAGCAGGTTGAGAATAAGCGCGAGCGTAAGTTCGGCCACCGCGGAGGTCGCTGAAAAAGGCGTGTTCAGCACCTCCACGTTCCTTTTCCTGGCCGCTTCCAAATCCACGTTGTCGGTCCCGACGCCACAACGGGAAATCACGCGTAGCTCGGGAAGCGCTTCCAAAATCCCACCGTTCCAGTCTTCGGTTCCGGCGATCACTCCCGAAGCGCCGTGCGCGAGAGACAGAATTTCCGGACCCTCAAGCCGCCTGCCGTGCGGATTAAACGCAACGCTCAAACCTTCCTTCTTCAGCAATTGAATGGGCGCGCGGGATTCCCGGCCGAAAGATGTAGTGGTGATCGCGACTTTCACGCGCGCCCCCGAAAAAGATGGGGGTGTTTCGCCCTGTATTTTTCGCAAAGACCCTCCAAAATCCGGCGGTATTTTGGCCGGACGCTTTCCTTTCTCAAAAGGCGCCCGATGCGCGCGGCCTGCGTGGTCAAATCTTTCTTGAAAAGACGGCGCGGGACATTCATCTTTTTCATGATTTTTTTGGTTCGTGCGGTGAGGCGCGTGTGAAGCGCCTTCTGAATATGGTCCAAAATCGGGTCGGGCCGGACGGCAAAATCCTCGAACGCCACGCGGAGGAACTTTTTTCTCTCGCTGGAAGACAGCCGCTCACACCGCGCATCAAAACTCTGCTCAAAATAATCGATGACTCGGATCGCCTGCTCTAGACGCCCCAGCGAAACGTATTCCCTCGCCCAGCCCCGGGCAAACCAGGGAACGGTCCGGCTGCCGACCCGGCAACAAATCTGAAATTCGCGGGGATCCCGGCCGATGCGCAAATCCCATTTCCCCTCGTACCAACTCTCAACCAGCCAAAAAGGGTGGCGCTCCATGAGCACGTACTGTTTGAGGCGACCGCCGAGCGATTCAAACAAAATATCCGACGCGCCGAATAGGTAATGGGTCATCAAAAAAAGAATCGGGCGCTTCCGGCGGATTTCCCGGACGGTGTTATCGCCCGCCAGACCGCCCGCCCTTTGCCGGTAAACTTTTTCAAGGCCGTTGTTATAAACACCGCTGTCATCCTCCTTTCGAAAATTGGTGTTGCGCCCGATGGATTGATGGTAAAGATCGATGTCCGCATAAAGCCGGATCATCATGGAGCAGGCGTCCTTGTCCATCCGTCCAAGCGCGTCAAGCGTGCAAAGGTATTCAAAAAGATAATCGAGACACCAGAGCTCCGCCCGATCGAGCGAGGACAAAACGGGCCCCAAAAGGGTTTTGCCTGAACGGGAAAGCCCGTCAATGATCACGACATCCTTCGCCAGCGCTTGCGGACGGACGGTTTTCATCAGGACACCTGGCGCAAAAGACGCCACTGACCGTTCTTTTTCTCCCAAAGATGCGCGGGACGGAATCGATCCACCACTTCCCAAAACTGCTGTTCAGAAATATCCAGATAATCCAGAAACCCTTTGAAATATTTTGCGGGAAATTCCCCGTCATACCGGCGAACCAGCGCCACGCCCTCCTCGCGGGTCAGGTGACCGTCACGGATTTCATGCGCCGCATCCGAAGTGGCGCGGCCGATGCCGAATTTGATAAAGGCCAAATAAAAATGGAACCCGTCCGTTTGGTCATCGAGGCTCGCGTACTTGGAATAAGTCCCTTCCGATCGTTCCGGATTGGCCTTAAAACCGGTCTCTTCAGTGGCATAGTAATAATTTTCCTGAGGCACCCATTTGTGATAATACGAATACCAATGCATCTGGATCCCGGCCGCGCGCAAGGCTTCGGACTTTGGTGGCCGGTAGAATTCCAGATCGCTGTCAGCCACCCTCTCTCCCGCCAGATAGTCCTTATGCTTCAAACCGTACTGCAGAAGATCGTCCGCTGTGACACCCTTGAAATAAAAATCCGCCCACTCGTCTACCGGGATATAGGGCCTGGAGTTGCTACGCGTGTCCCCTCCGTATTCGGCCTCGCCGTTTTCGCCGTAGAAAACCAGCGGGATCCCGAACTTGAGCGCGATGTGAAAGGCGTACGCCATCTGACCAAAAGTGAACGGCTGCCAGGCATCCCCCACTTCCTCAAAACAAAGCCGCGCCAGTTTCCGGTGCAGCCGGCCGTTCGGAGCGAAAAAGAGATTGCCAAAGCCCGACCCGATGAAATTTTGCATGTTCTGATAACCGATATCCGTATAAACGAAAGGGCTAAATGTCACGGTCAAAGGATGCATGCCATAGCGGTGCTTGAGCTGATGGGCAACGTAGGAAGCGTCCTTGCCTCCACTACAGGGGACCAGAACATCCCATTTGCCCTCACGGCTGCGATACTTATTCAACAAGACCTCCAATTGCCGTTGGCGATCAGCCCAATCAATCGTGTGGTATTTCTCATGGGAAAATTGGCAGGCACTGCACACCCCTTTTTCATCGAATCGGATGCGGGGCCGTTGATTGGAAACCACGCATCGCGCGCAATACCGAACCTCGCGCGGCTGATTGAGTAGCTGCTTGTCCAGGGCGTGCGCAGCGCCGATGAGTTTTGTCGTCATTTCACGGCCCCTCCAAAAAATTTTTTAAAATCCGAAGACCGGCCGATCCGCTTTTTTCGGGATGAAATTGCGTCCCGTAAACGTTCCCCCTTTGAATCGCGCTGCAGTAGTCCACTTGTGCATAATGCGTCACGGCCAAAACATCCGCAGGGTCTTCGGGGCAGGCATAATACGAATGCACAAAGTAAGCGCTCTCCCCCGAGGGAATGCCCTTGAGAAGCCCTTCGCTCCAATCCTTCAAGGGGGCCGGTTCGAGCCCGCTCCATCCGACGTGCGGAACTTTGTAGGCCGGAAATCCGCCGCCTTCCGCGTTTTGAAAACGCACCACTCTCCCCGGCACCCAACCCAGCCCCCGATGCCGGCCAAATTCTTCGCTTTCGCTGAAAAGAAGCTGCATCCCCAGGCAGATGCCCAGAAGCGGCCGCCCCGAACGCACCCATTCCCCAAGAACCGGCACCAGACCCTTCTCGTTCAAACCGCGCATGCCATCCCCAAAAGCGCCGACTCCAGGCAAAAGCAAGCGTGTGGCGTTTTTTATCTCACCGGGATCCTGAGAAATCCCGCACGAAAAGCCCAAATGCTGAACAGCCCTTTCCAGGCTGAACAGATTTCCCAGCCCATAATCCACGATCACAGTAAAAGCCGGCCGGCCGGACACTCAAACCACCTCTGCCTTTTTGGCCCGGCGGCAATGGACCCCGTTTTGCGCCAAATATTCTTTTAAATCGGCAATCGAAACCGGCCGAATCGATTTGCGCAGGAGTCCGTCTATTGGCAGTTTTTTTTGGAGAAATTCAAAGTTCCCCTCACCGGAAATCCCTAATCGGTTTTGCATGATGCCCAAAACCCCGTAATGAAAAAGAGAGGCCGCCGCGACGGCATCGACGCCGGCGCGGGTAACATCCAAAACATGCTCAGAGGTCCCGGCGCCGCCAAAAGCGATCACCGGGATTTTGGCTTGTTCACAAATAGGCCGCAGAAGATCCGTCTCATAGCCCGATCCCGTTCCCTCGCGGTCCACCGAAGTCACCAGGAGCTCCCCGGCGCCCAGCGCCTCGGCCTTCTTCGCCCACTCGATGGCATCCACCCCCGTTTTTTCACGGGCATTGTCCGTCAAACATTCATAGCAACCGCGGCCGCGGCGAATCGCCACGATCGAGACGACGACGCACTGGGAGCCGAAACTTTTGGCGGCCTGCCGAATCAGGTCGGGATTTTTCAAAGCCGCGGTGTTCACGGCGATCTTGTCCGCGCCGGAGCGCAGCAAACCGCGAATATCCTCCACCGACCGGACGCCTCCTCCGACAATCAGCGGAATAAAAATATTCTCGGCGGCTTTTCTAACGATCTCCGAAAGGTGATTCCTGCCATAAAGACTCGCGACCGAATCGATGTACAGAATTTCATCCGCGCCGTCTTCATAATATTTCCGCGTAAAAACTTCGGGCTTCCCGAGCACTCTCAGTCCTTCGAGGTGGATACCCTTTACAAGATTAGGCCCTTTAATGTCCAACCGCGGGATGATCCGAATCTTTTTCATGGTATCGGCCGCCTGGCCCGGGCAAGGGCATCGCTATAGAGATAAATCAAAGACCCCCCAACCCCTAAAAAGAAAACCTGAAGAACCAGATGGAGCGGCCACTTCCAGAAAGGATCGTATGTGAGTATCACCCGCGTTTTTCCGCGGCTCACCTCAACAGCCTGAAAAGGCCTGGCATCCGCTATTGCGACGGGCGCTCCGTTTTGGGTTGCCGACCAGCCCGCGTCTTTATTCTGCCTATAAATCAGCCGGGAGGGCTCAGTCGCCGAAACATCGAACACCACCCGGGTTGGAGAAAAACTCTCCACCCGGACCTCTCCGTCCGGCACCAGAAAATAACTTCGGTAAAGTTCCCCGTGATTGGCGCGGTCCTTCAAAAATGATTCATTCTGCGCGATGAATTCGCGGCCCTCTTTTAATTCCATGAGCGTACGGTTTGAGGCCGTCCACACCGGCTTTTTTTGCAACATCGCCTGATATGGAGTCCGGCCCGGCTCAGATTCAAAAAATTCCCTGAACTCCGGAAGGCGGTTTTCCCGGTTCGAATGAAAATCAAAGCGCGTCTCAAGCAAGGCTTTTTCATTGGCCAGCACAAAATGGGTATAACGCCCCAGGTCAAAGACCAGAAGAAAAAAAAGAATCCCGATCATCATTTTGCTCGTGCGTTTGGTTTGCATCCAGAAAAAAAACCATAGCATCGCGCCGAAAAGCAGTGTCTCGTCGAGCGCCGATCTTAAAACGGGTTTCAACACGGCGTACCGGCCGAAAGGACCCAGTCCGGCCAAAGCGAAAAACCGTCCGCCGGCTTGCGGCAAGCCAACCGAAGCCAGAGGAATTTTCTCTTTTTCGAGATACGTCCGCACTCCCCCCACCGACAAAAGGATGAGCAGGAGATTGCAATAATTCGCGACGTGGACCGGCAGGCGTTGCAGATTTGAAAACGGAATCAGTTTGTACAATAAAAAATAACCAAAACTGTTGCCTCCCATAGCCAGGAGAAAGAGAATCCCCAGAGACAAAAGAACGGGCCTGCGGTAAGCCCCCTTTCCTTTCAAGGCCTCGTAAAGTGCGAAGAAAAGCGGGAGAAGCCCCAGATAAAAAATAAAGTTGTCCAACCGATTTTGGCCGAACAGCTGATGGTCTTGCGGAATGGAGAAAAAGGTTTGCGGATAAATGTAATGAAGCAGCGTGTGAATGTTAAAAGAGTTGGTTTCGAGCGAATTCATGATCTGATCGTAAGAGGCCGTCACTTCCATCGTCTGGGCGTCACGCGCGGGGCTGACCAAAAGAGGCTTGTAGTGACCGTACAACACCGCGATGGGTAGAAAAAAAATCGGGATGAAAATACCGGCCAGGAAAACAAAACGCCGGACCCGCGGACCGTTTTTTCGGAAAAATTCAGAAATATTCCCCGAGAAAAAAACGGCGCACGCAAGCGACACCGTCCCCCAGAAATAAAAAACCAGGTGCGGATAATGATTCAGGAGCGACAACCCAAAGAAAAGCGCCGAGAGAATTCCCCACGGAAGCCTGCCCGAACGAAAATAAAGGATCCCGAAGAGCGCCACCCATGGAATATAAAAAATCGAGGCCATGAGCTGTTCCTGATGCAAGGTGCCAACGGTCACTCCGGAAAACAGGCAAAGAACGAAACCGTAGATGGCGGCGACCCGGTTAAAGAAGAGCATCCGGAACACGCCATAACAGCCCAGGCTGAAAATGAGATTGCCGACGACGAGGGTGAACCAGTACATCTGTAGAGTGGTCACCTGATGCCACGCCAGCGGATAGACCGCGTAAGCCATCAAATGCGGCAGGTGAAACAAAAACACATGGTTGATCCACAAAAAAGCGGGCATTCCCCCGTTCACATAAGGGTTCCAGTAAGGAAGTTCTCCCGTTCGCGCCAGCGAATCGAGAAAAAAATCAAAAAAAGGAAACGCGTATTTCCAATTGTCGTGGCGCGGCTGATACCGGCTTGTTCCCCAAAGATCCGAACTCAAAACAAGGAAAAGACCGATAGCCGCGGTCATACAAAAAATATCGGCGAGATGGCGATGAACCCACCGGCCCACTGCGCGAATATTTACAAGCGACAGCAACCCCATCGCGGATAAAAAAAACCAAAAATAAAAACTGTAAAAACGGAATGTCATCGGTCCGCGGCCTCCCGCATCAAAAAACTCACAATTTTAAAATCCAGATCCGAGTCGATATCCCACGACCTCTCCGCAGGCATCACATAGAGGAGGGTGTCCGCATTAAAAAGCGTTGGCTTATCTAAAAGTGCCCGACGGGTCCAAACATAAACGGACGCATTCATGTCGTAACAGACCGGTGAGTCCTGCCGACGTACGATCGCCGCGGGCCATGATTTAATCAAACGGACCGTTCCCCTCTCATCGGTTTCCACGAGATTGAAATAGGGCGAATGCCTGGCCGGAGACCCCGTGAGAACATTGGAAACTTTTTTTTCCTCCAAAAGGCGCACGGAGGCGCGAATGTCCTCCACATGGCGGAGCGGAGAGGTCGCGTCCAGATCGACGGCCGTTTCAAAAATTTCCCCGGAAAGACGCTCGGTCTCCGAAAAACAGTGCCGGATCACCGGAAGCTTGGGGGCCTCGTCGGTCGCCAATTCTTTCGGCCGGTGGACCAAATAATCCGCGCCCCATTTTCCGGCCAAGTCCAAAATCTCGTCGGAATCACTGCTCACGGCGATTTTGTCAAAAAGCTGCGATGCCTTGGCCTGAATCAGGCTGTACGCGATGAGCGGTTTGCCCATGAGCGGTCTCAAATTCTTATTCGGAAGACCTTTGGACCCGCCGCGCGCGCAGACCGTGCAGACACGCTTCATGGCCCAAAAACCTCCGCGTAATCGTTCTGGGCTCTTTTCAGGTCGTCCATCCGTCCGATGTCCAGCCAATATTCACGGATCGGAAAAGCCGCCACTTCTTTTTTCCGGGAAATGAGCTTCTGGAAAAGATGCGGCATGTCCATCGCGCGGCCTTTGGGAATAAGCGAAAGAACGCTGGGTTCGATCACATAGATTCCCGCGCTGATAAAAAACCGCTGGATCGGTTTTTCGTCAATCTCACGCACGCCATGATGGGAATTGATGCGCACGACTCCATAAGGCACCTGAAAATCGTATTCACGGATGCAGAGAGTGCCGACCGCTTTTTGTTCGGCATGAAAATCCAGGAGGCGCCTGAAATTCACCTTGGTCAGCAAGTCTCCGTTCATCACAATGAGAGGCCTTTCGGGTTTTTCCCGGATGAGACCGAGACCGCCCGCCGTGCCAAGACGGTCGTTTTCGCGCAAATAGCGGATTTCCACGCCCCACCGGGAACCGTCGCCAAAATAATTTTTCACCATCTCGTCTTTGTAACGTACCGAAAAATAAAATCGGCGAAAACCGTATTCGATAAAATTGCCAAGAATCGTCTCCAAAAGCGGCTTTCGCCCCACCTGTAAAAGCGGCTTGGGACAATTATCGGTGAGAGGCCTCAGGCGGCTTCCCAACCCACCGGCCATCAGCACCGCCCAATTTTTCATTTTCTGAGGACGAACCAATTCATCCAAAAGCTCCATACCGGCCACACGGCCTTTTTCGTCCAGTAGCGGGATTTGAAGAATTTGTTTAAGCCTCATGCGGTCGAGGAGAGCGCCCTTGTCTTCCCCAGTCCGGGCGGTGACGGGATCCAAGTTCATGATGCGTTCGACTTTATCCTCCAGGGAGATCCCCCTTAAAATCCCGCGGCGGGCGTCGCCGTCGGTGACAGTCCCCAGAAGCCGCAGATTTTTATCCACCACGAGCGCGATTTGAAAAGTCCCTTCATCGATCACCCGGATCACTTGGCGAATCCGTACCGAAGGACTGACCAATATTTTCTTCCACTCTTTTTTCACCGTCGGGATTTTCCTTTCACCAATTCGCCTGCTTTAATGAAACTTCCTTTCGGAATGCTGAGGCCTTGAACAATCACCGCGCCCGCCCCGATATGGCATCCCTCGCCAATGCGGATATCGCCGCAAAGGACAGCGCCCGGTGCCACGTGGGTATGGGCGCCAATGCGGCAACCATGATCGATGGAAGCCCGGGTGTTGACCAGCGCGTTTTCTCCGAGGATTGCGCCGGCCTGTATCACGGCCCCCGCCATCACCTGGACCCCCTCCGATAACCCTACGTCGCGGGCCATCACGGCCGACGGATGGATCACGCGTAAAAACTCATAACCGTTTTTTTTGAAACGGCGATAAATGGCGGCCCGCAAAGAGTCGGTCTCGATACCCGCGATTCCGTTAACCAGATAAACATTCGCCGGTTTGAATTTTTTTAACACGTATTCATCGTTTCCGATGAGCGGTAGCGGAAAATTCCGGATCCCTCCGGGCCTGGCGTCAGTGGCACCCAAAACGTTTATCCGCAAGCGATCGAGGGCGTCCGCTAGAACACGGGCATGCCCTCCCGCTCCGATTAAAATCACGGGACGGCGCCTCAGCACAGTATCTCTCCTTTCGCAAAATCCCGATTGGCTTTTTTTCCCAAAAAATCCCAGTACCGCATCGGAGAAGGACCGTCATCCGGCCGCATGGCAGTCATGTTTTTGGGATTAAAAGTCTCGCCGCGGCGAATCGCCCATGCCGCCCGCAGGCTTTTTCTGACAAGGAATCTATTTCCGATCTCACAACGGACCGGCGCCTTGACCCGGTCACCCATCGCCCGTTCCGCCTGCCGGATCGCCAGAACCATTTCCCTGAATGCCTTGGGCTCCAGGGAAGCGGCGTGGTCAGGCCCTGACATGCGGCGATTCAAGGTCAGGTGTTTTTCAATGACAACCGCTCCTCGCGCCACGGCCGCCACAGGCACCGCGATCCCGGAGGTGTGGTCCGACAGGCCAACCCTCATGCCAAACCTTTCCCTTAAGACATCCATCGCCAAGAGATTCATCTGATCGGGCGGCGTGGGGTATTGAGTCACGCAATGCAAAAGGGTCGCCTTTTTCTTCAGAAGAGACTGCCCTTCCCGACTCATAAAAGCCTCCCGAAAAGCCGTCACCGACGGACCGCGGCCGCCCTTTCGCACAAGACCAAAAGCGATGACCCCTAGCGCCGCCTCGATTTCGTCGAGCGTGGCCATTCCCGTCGAAAGAATCAGCGGAAGCCCGGTCCGTGCCGCGCGCAAGAGAAACGGCGCATGCGTGATTTCGCCCGAAGGAATTTTTAGCGCCCCCACTCCGAGGCTCGCCAGAAAATCCACGCTCTCTTCGTCAAAAGGCGAAGAAAGAAAACCGATGCCTTTCTTGCGACAGACATCGATAAGCTCCCGATGCATGGTAAAACTCAATTCCAATTTCTTGAGCATTTGAAATTGAGTTTGAGTGGTATTGCCTGTTGCCTTTTTTTGATACTCGGCCTTCGGGGTATTTTCATGAACGAGCCTGTCGGCCTTGAATGTCTGAAACTTCACGATGTCCGCTCCGGCTTCCACGGCCGCTTCGACAAGCTTTTTTGCCAACGAAAGCGACCCATTATGGTTCACGCCGGCTTCGGCAATGACAATCGCAGGCGTGGTTTTTTTTAAGACCCCCGGCACATAAAAACTTTTTTTGAGCGCATCGGCGGACAGGTCAAAATCGCGGAGCATGTTTTTGATTTGCTCAGAAACATTCCCACCTCGGTAAACAGGGGTGCCTCTCTCAACGGTATTTTTAAAATCGCTCCCCAAGGCCCGGCGGGTCGCCCTGACAATCGCCCGCGCGCGAGGCTCGCAGGAAATGATCGACTCGGCCATGAGACGCCCTCTTTGCCGATCGCCGATATTCACGGTGGGTTTTCTAAACGCGGGCATTTCGATGATGCCGCTTGAGGAATTTCCGATCATGGCGTCCATGAAAGGCAAGAGACTCAAATAAAGCCGCTCACCCAGGGACGCGGCCAACAAAACACGCCCGCGGTGTTTCCGGGCGTAACGTTTCAAAAGCCGGCGAATGCCGGAGTTATCCGGATCGGCGTTGGGATAAGTGAAAATCACCCTGGCCTCCGGAAAGGCCTCAAGCGCCAGGAGAAGCTCCTTCATCTGCCGTTCCGACGAAGCCTCTTCCAGCGTCACCGGATGAAAGGTCACGAGAAAATTAATTTTTCCAAAATTAAAATCAAGCCGCCTTTCGATGTCCTGCCGGCTCAAAGGGGACATTCGCTCAAGGTGATCCAGGACCGGCGCCCCGAAACAAAAAACACGATCCGGGGATTCCCCCATTTGAATCACCCGCTCGCGATAAGGCGCGGCGGCCGTGAAATGCAAAAAGGCCATTTTTGTGATGGCATGACGGATGGACTCGTCGAAAGCGCCTTCGGTGGATTCCCCTCCATGAATATGCGCGATGGGGACCCGCGCCACCAACGCCGCTTCGGCGGCGGCCAGCATTTCAAACCGGTCCCCCAACAAAACCGCCCAATCGGGTTTAAGTTTTTGGAATGCGCCGCCCAACTCCTTGATGAGCTCGCCCATGGCTTTTGTTGTCGAAAGGCGTGAATCATTCTCAAGGGCAACACCGATTCGTCTGGCGATTCGAAAATCCTGTTCCACCCTTTTTATAAATTGCTCAAAAGACGCTGAAAGGGAGTGCACGCCCGCCACAACCAGCTGAAGTTCCAGCGCCGGATCCTTTTCGATTTCTTTCATCAGCCAAAACAAATGGCCATATTCCGCCCGAGAGTCGATGACCACACAAATTCTTTTCATGGATTGCCTTCTTTCAATAATTTCACTGCGGAACCGATAACGCGCTCCTGCTCCGCCTGGGTAAGCTGCGTAGAAGACGGCAGGGTAACTATCTTAGACCATAGATTTTCTGTGACATGCAATGCCGAACGGATAGACTTTAAATAAGGTCTTTGCATGTGGACCGGCCGCCAAAACGGCTTTGCCTCCACGCCTTCCCCTTTTAACTTTTGGCATAAAGTGATTACCGCCGGAAATGATGGGTTTTCTAAAACGATTCCGGACATCCAACAAGCGCTGTCAGCCCAGCGGGGCTTAGGAAATAGCCCTACGCCTTTTATGCCGGAGAACGCTTCATCATAGATTTGGTTAATCGTTCTCTTCTTCTCAACAAACCTTTCCAGTTTTTCCATTTGGGCACAACCCACAGCCGCTTGCAGATTGGTCATGCGATAGTTATAGCCGATATCATCATGTATGTACTCCAGCCCGCTTAGTCGTGCCGTGGTTGATAAATGCCTGGCTTGGCTCATAAGGTCTGGGTCGTTGCCAACCACCACCCCTCCGCCGCCGGCTGTGACAGTCTTATTCCCATTGAATGAAAACACAGTGAGATCTGCCAAATCGCCGATTGGCCGGCCCTTGTACTTGGCGCCGAGCGCGGCCGCGCCATCGGCAACTATCGAAAGACCGTAAGGTTTGGCAATATCACGGATCTTATCCATATTTGCCGGCAAGCCCAGGACGTAGACAGGCATTATGGCGGCTATTCGGCGATTTGTTTGCCGGTGAAAAATACGGCCCTGCTTTTGATAGGCCTCTTCTTTTAAAAAATTATCCAGACAAATGGGGTCCATCGTCCAGGATTCGGCATCAACGTCCAAAAGGATGGGATCCGCTCCGCAATGTTTGACAGCGTTGGCTGTCGCAATAAAAGTCAGCGAGGGAATAAGAACTAACTCCTCTTTTTTAACGCCCATGCTGATCAAGGCCAGGTGCAGACCGGTGGTGCCTGACGAAGTAGCAACGCCAAAACGTGCGCCGCAGGCCTTCGCCGTCATTTCCTCCAACTCCGTTACAAACGGCCCAATGTAGGAAACAAAACTAGACGTGATGCACCTCTCCAACCGTTCTTTTTCTTCTTCTCCAAGATTAGGAATGGCCAGCGGAATGGGCAGCTGTGTCATTTTAGTTTGTACCATTCATAAGTTCTTCGCACGCCTTCTTCCAAGCCCACCCAAGTCTTATGTCCCGTCAGACGGACCGTTTTTTCGATGTCGGCAAAACGCCTCGCGGGCGAGCCCTGGGTGACCTCCCCTTCCACAATCCGGGCGTTTTTTTCCATGACCCGGGCGATAAGCGCGGCCAGGTCCTTCATGCAAATCTCGGGTCCTGGGCTTCCGATGTTGAACGTGCCACCACGGGCCTCCCGCGACTCGGCAATCCGCTCAATGAGGGCGACCGCGTCATCGATATAACAGAAAACCCTTTGGTGATGGGGTGAAAAAACTTTGACTTCGGAGGAACGGGACAAACGCGCGACAAGCTCGGGGATGACATGATTGTTTCCCATTCTTGGCCCGTACACGTTGTGGGGCCTGACAATGCTGAAGGGAACTTGCGAGTGATGGCACAAAGCCTCGCCATGAATTTTTGAAAGCATATAGGTTGTCCGGGGCCGCGAAAGATCCGCTACCGCCAAAGGCGTCTCCTCCGGTGTAGGAAATGGGAGACCGAAATGCTCAAGCGTCCCGGCATACACCTCGCTCGTCGAGGCAAACACCAGACGCTCCAGAGCCGCCTGCCGCCGCGCCAGCTCAATCACGCGACTCAAAAGAAGCGTGTTCTCATCCAGCACGCGATAAGGCGCCTGGGCCACATGCGCCACGCCGATGATGGCCGCCAAGTGATAAATAAAAACATAATCGTTTCCCAGGTCTTTCAGCGCGCCGTCATCCAAAAGATTTTTTTGCATCAAGTGCACATCACTTGAGCGAAGCACAGCCTGCAAGTCTGTGTCATTTTCCCCGCGGGCAAAATTATCAACCAAATCGACCTGATACCGCCCGACCAGACGCCTGGCCAAGTGCAGGCCGATGAAACCAGCGCCGCCGGTGATTAAAACTTTTTTCACACCTTGCCCCGTCCGATGGACTCGAGGACACAGCCCATGCGCTGAAACGCCTGGCGCTGCGCAGGCTTTAGGACATTATTGGCATCCAATACGGCGGGCCTTGAACCATTCAACCAGGCGGGAACATTCCATTTCGAATAAACTTCATGGGAGACGGCAAAAACAATGAGATCCAAATTTTTGAGCGAAGGAACTTCTTTTTGGGTCCGTATTTTAAGTTCCGGCCAAAATGCGACAAAGGGATCATGGCAGACGACCTCGGCGCCTTCCTTTTGGGCCTGTTTGACAAAAGTCGCCGAAGGAGAAAAACGCGTGTCGGCCACATCCTGACGATAACTGACGCCCAACAAAAGAATTTTTTTTCCCCTGAGAGTTCCCAAAAGTTTACGGGCCTTGGAGAGACTGACAAGCGGCATGTCACGGTTGACGGAGACAGCCCGCGTGCAAAAAGGAAACGGAGCGTCAAGCCCAAAATAACTCCGGGCGGCGGCTTTCGCCATCAAGGGATCCTTGGTCAGACAGTACCCACCCACCCCAAAACCCGGCTGGCGCATATTGGAATGCGTGGGCCGCCGCCGGACCGCGGAGATGACCTCGAAAAGATCGATCCCGATCGCTTCGGCAAAACGCCCCCACTCCTCCATAAAAGCGATGTTCACCGCGCGATAGCTGTTTTCAAGCACCTTCGCCGTTTCGGAAGCGCGGAGCGAAGAGAGCTGTGTCAGAGGAAATTTTTTGACGTTCACGACTTTGGATAAAAATTTTTGACAGGCCTCGGCGGCTTCCGGAGTATGCCCCGCGTAAGCACGCCGGAAATTCACGATTGAATCGAAATAACCTTTTCCGGGCATGACGCGCTCATAAGCATGCGCCAAAAGAACGCCTTTCGGCAGCTCGGGCAAAACGACCCTTTCGCAGGTCCCCGGCGGAACGGTGGATTCCACGATGACCAGCGTGCCCGCCCGAAGCCGGCCGGCCATTTCCCGAATGGCTTTTCGGAAGGAGCCGATGTCGGGATTCGGACGAGAAGCCCGCACCTCCAAATGAAAGGGAACGTCGACAACGACCACGTCCGCGCGGCGATAAACGCGCGGGTCGGTCGTGCACCATAAATTATTATTTCTCTTACAAGTTTTAAGCGCCGCGAGAAGTTTTTTATCGGCGCAGGCAAATGGGAAAAGACCCTTGTTCAGGCATTCCGCACGGGCCAAGCCGGTCGGGGTGGGCACATCCACTCCGATCACCTGAAACGAGGGCTCGCCATTGGCCTGTCTCGACGAGGCAACGGCAATGGCCATCGCGGCGCCCACGAACCCCAGTCCCTGAACGCAAACAACCGGCCGCGATTTTAAATTCAACGTTCGTTTTCGTGCGCCCAATTTCTGGCCTTGTTATAAGCCTTCCCTACCGCGTCTTCAAGCTCCGGCGACACAACCCTGAGAAGCTCCTTGCCCAAAATCCGGTACTGCTTCCCCACCCTGGCCGTGCGGATCAGGCCTTTTTTGATCATCCGGGTCACCGTGCTTGAGCTGACCTTAAGGAGCTTTTGTGTTTCTTCATGCGTATAGACTTCATTTTCTTTTATTTCCATATCACTCCATATCATTGATAGTCATTAGTAGTCAATACATGCTACCAAATAGCCCATTCGGACGCAACTTTTTTTAACAGATGGAGGGGGTTAATGCCTTTGATAAATACGGTACTGAAAGAGGGTTCCGCCCTCTTCAAAATCATAAGAAAACCCCAAACGGTAATCAGGGCGCCTAAGAAATTCCTGGATCTCCGGTTCGGTTAAAGAGGAGACCCAGATATAATCAAACTTTTCCCGTGCCAAGAAACCGGAGATGGACTGTTTCTGTCCGGTGAGGAAACGGCGCAGAGGTTCGCCGTCTACCAAGAGATTCGGTTGACCGTTGTAAAAACGGCGCGGTTCCACGGCGCCGAAAATTTTGGCCGGAGGGGGCGCCTGATTCAAATATTGGTATCCCCGAAAGGAGCGCTCTTTGCGGCTGAGAAAGTGCGCGGCTGTTTCTTTTTGAATCAAAAGCCCCCAGGAATCCCTTGTTTTATAAAAATCCATCCCCAGATGAATTGAAATCACTCCGGCAATAATGAAGGCTGTCCAGCGTGACAAAAATTTTTGGGCCGTCTCCAGGCGCGCCAAAACAAACGCGGCGATCAAAGATAAAAACGGGATCGCCGGAAGAAAATAACGCGCCTGAACCGCTGTCTTAAAAAAGAAAAGGCCGTATAAAAAAACGAACGCGCCCAAGTAAATCATCTGTTTTTTCCATTCACGAAAATAAAAAAGGGCCAGTGGGGCAAACATCAGGTATAGGGGTCCGAGCCAATCTCCGCCAAAGCGATTGGGGAAAAAAGTGATGTTCCATAAAAGAAATAGAAAACCGGTTAAACCGTCCCCCATGCCCAGGCCGGTACGGACGCCAAACTCAAAACCCCGCCCGCCAAAAAAATTTGAAAAAAACGGATACACGGGGTTTCCCAAATGCAGGTAACTCCTCCCATACCAAACTGCCGAAACTAAAAAAACACCCCCTCCAAAGAGAAGGATGCTTTTTATCCGGGAGGGCCGCTCAAAAATCCAGAAAGCGGCCAAAATCGCCACCGCGCTCAGGCCCAGATATTTGGTGGATGCGGCGGCACCGCACAAAATACCGGAAAAAAGCGCCGAGAGGCCCGGTCCCACTGAATCCTTCAGACAAAAAGCATAGAATGAGAGGAAAATAAAAAACGCAAGGCTCAAATCGACGTAGGCCTGGCTGGATTCGTTAAAAACGACCGGGGTGAAAATGAAAATAATCGCCGCCAAAAAACCCACGCGCCGGCTCAAAAATCGGCTGCCAAACGCATAAAGTGCCAGCGAGGTGAGCGGGTAAAACGCCCAATGCATCAACTGGGCGAGCGTCGTGCCCTCGAGGAGCAGGCCCAGCGTAAAAAGCATCTCGGTTTGATAAGGCCAAAGGGATTCGCGGGAAAAAGGGATGGGATAAATGCGGCCTTTTAAAATGAAGTCTTTGGGATCCGCTAAATGATAGGCCAGCGCGTCATTTCCGATGGGCGGTCTCCCGCAATCCAGGAAAGATAAAAAAAGGGCCGTGACCGCGGCGGCTGCGAAAAACCACGCTTGTTTCTCTTTCAACCGGAAGGAAATTTCCGGAAACGGCCGTCCGAAGAAAACCAGAAGAACGATCAATCCCGCCCGGAAAACCCATGGGTTCAGAAAACCGGCCAGGCCCAAAACCAAAACAGCCAAGGCCATCATGATGAGTCCGATCGCCGCAGAAAAAATCATCCGCTCAATGGGAAACAAGGTCGTTTTGCCCCATCCGATCCCATTTAACGCGCGCCGGCCGACACCATGACAAACGGCAAGAATGAGAACCAGAAAAAGAAGGGAAACCAAAATCGGTGGGAAACCGGTGTTCAGAAATTCCATAACTTTAGGCAGTAAATTTTCGGAAAGACGACCCATTCCAAGTAGGCGCCAAACACCAGCCCTATCCAAATCACCACCGCCCAGGAGGCAAATTTTTTAGCGGGCAAGTTCTTTCAGGAGGCTGTTCACCGCCTGCTCTTCCATCGCGCCACGCGACTCTTCGGTAAACGAGGCCACGTGAGGCGTGGTGATCACGTTTGGCAAACGGGATAAAACCCCACGATAGGGTTCGGTTTCGAACACGTCCAGCGCCGCGCCCGCGATCCGACGATTCCGAAGCGCCCAGACAAGCGCCTCATGGTCGACCAACCCTCCCCGAGCGGTGTTGACCAGCAAGGACCCCCTTTTCATCAGGCCCAATTGCTCCCGGCCGATGAGCCCTTTCACCAAGGGCGAATAGGCCAGGTGTAGCGTCACGATGTCAGACCGTGAAAGAAGTTTTTTCAGTGTCACCAGACGCAGTCCATGCCGTCGCATGAACCCGCGGCCGGGTTTCGTTTCGGAAACCAGAATCGTTAATCCGAACGGCTCCAAGAGCTGGACCATTTTTTTTCCGATGCGCCCAAGCCCCACAATGCCGATTGTTTTGCCTGCCAGCAGGCGTCCGGGAACCGGCTGCCAGCGGCTCCGCGACATGGACGCCGTGTAAACCGGGATCTGACGTAAAAGACTCAAAATCATCGTGAGAGCCAGTTCCGCCACAGGCTCTGCGATGGGGTCCGGAGTCGTCTGGACCTTGATTTTTCTTTCGTGGACGGCCTCAAAATCAATCCGATCGACCCCCACCCCCACGCGAGAAATCACTTTGAGGGAAGGACATGCAACGATCACGTGCCGGCTCCACGACTCAATTCCGGCGACCACACCGTCAGCCTCGCGGGCCAAGGCCACGGTCTGACTTTCGCTAAGAACTCTTGAAGAGGGGGTGATCCTTAATCGAAAACCGCTCTCTTTGAGCCGCTTCATGGCCACCTGTCCCAACATGCCAAACTGAGGAACGGTGACAGCGATGCATCGCCTTGTCACCGGGCCATCCAACCGCCGTCCATGACGAATGCGGCGCCCGTGACATAAGCGGCCTGTGGGGCGCAAAGATACGCCACCAAACCCGCAAGCTCCTCGGGTTCCCCCAAGCGCCCCATGGGAATAGAACGTAAAAAATCCTGGTGAATGGGGTCGCGAAGCAACTGCTCGTTCATGGGCGTCCTGAACACTCCGGGACAAACGGTGTTCACCGTCACTCCCGTTCTCGCCAGCTCCAGCGCCAGCGTTTTTGTGAATTGCAGGAGCCCCCCTTTGCTCGCCGAATAAGCGGCCCGGCGCTCCCAAGTCACAAAACTAAAAATGCTCGCAATGTTGACGATCCGCCCGAATCCCCGCTTCACCATCCCGGGGACCGCCGCCTTTGACAAAAGAAACGGCGCCGTGAGGTTGGTGTCGAGCACGCCCTGCCAATCCGCCAATGATAAATCAGTAACGGGTTTTCGAACATTGATTCCGGCGCAATTGATAAGAATATCCGGCGGGCCGTGCCGTTTTTCGATCTGCGAAAAAAGTTCCGCGATACTGTCTTCGCTCCTCACGTCACAGGTGTGGACCACCGATTTTTTTCCGATCCTCTTGGCGGCTTCCTCCAAAACGTCCTTACGGCGTCCGACCAAAATGACCGCGACGCCTTGATCGGCAAGGACTTTTGCGATCGGCGAGCCCAAACCGCCCGCGGCGCCCGTCACAATGCCTACTTTTCCTTCAAGAGCTAAATCCAGCATACCCGGTCACACCGCAAAGCAGTGCTGCCCTCCATCCACCACCAGAACCTGTCCGTTGACAAAATTTGACAAAGGGCCGCAGAAAAATTCAATGACACGCGCCACATCCTCCGGTTCGCCCAAACGCTCTAGCGGCGAACTCGAAGCCAATCGGCCGGTGTCGGTGGGGCCCCGCTGCGCCAGGGTAGCCAAAAAACGGCCAGAACGCGTCGGGCCGGGAGCCACACAGTTCACCGTGATTCCCCTGGGACAGAGCTGAGTGGCCAAACATCTTGTATAATGCACAACACCGGCTTTGCTCACCGCGTAGGCAATTTCACCCGCCGTCCCTTTAATGGCCGCTACGGAAGAAATATTGATAATCTTACCCCGATTGGCCGCGATCATCGATGGAAGAAACACCCGGCAGGTATGCATGCATGTTAAAAGATTACGGTTCAGGACCGCGATCAACTGCGCTTCGGGAATGAACGCATCGTTCGGACTTGGCTTCCCTCCCGCCGCCGCCGGATCGGTGCCCACGATATCGCCGCCCGCATTGTTGATCAAAACATCGACCTGTCCAAAAAATTTGATCGCCTTTTTCGCCAACTCACCGGCTGAAGCGCCGTCGGTGAGATCCGCGGTAATCGCCGTGCTTCGCCGGCCCATCGCGCGTATCGCAACGACGGTCTCGGTAAGCGAAGAGGCCTCGTGATACACGGAGGCGGCCTCTTCGCTGATGTCGTGGACAATCACATCAGCCCCCCGCTCGGCAAGATGCAGGGCGTAAAAACGTCCCAGGCCGCGGCCGGACCCCGTGACGACAACCCTCATCCCTTCGAGGGGTCCACCCATCAACACACCTCCGCTGTTTTATGGGATGAAATTTCAGCCAATGACACGAGCGGACGCGCGAGCCGCGGGGAAACCGGCGCCCCCAATGATTTCAAGAATTCAACACTCATAAAAAGTTCTTTCAGCTCGATCTGTTCTTTGGCCTCATGGGACTGACCTTGTTCCCACGGTGTCTGCCACGCGGCCGTGTCGCTCTCGATTTGATCGGAAAATATTTCCAGAAAACCGGCAAGCTCCGCAGCCGCTCTCGAAGGATAGGCGCGCCAATACGCCGGTTTTTGCCAATGGACTTCCCGTGCCACAACCGCTCCCAATTCAATGCTGGCTCTCACGTCGGAAGAAGCGCGCGCGCGTACCGCGCGAAAAATCCTGTCGAAATCCACAACCCCCGAACCCAGCGCACAGCGGACAAGCCGAAACCCGTGCAGGCCGCGGACCAGACGGTAATCTTTCAGATGGATGTTTTGAAGATAAGGACCGACAGTCTCGGCAAATTTCACGGGATCCTCACAGGTGGCCAAAACACTTCCCGTGTCTAAATTGACCTTGAGCGTGTCGCTGCCGATTTCTTCGATGAGACGGACAAGCTCCTCCGAGGTCACGTCCTGATGGTTTTCGATCGCGATCGAGAGCTTCCATTGCCGGGCCAAAGCGGCCGCCCGCTTCAATCGCCGAACCGTTCCGGCAAACCATTCCCCGGGATCCAGGCCCGTGAGATAACGGTTCCCCCCAAGAGTTTTGCTCAGCTTGGCTCGGACAAACCGCTCGCCGGACTCCGAAGCCGCTTTCAGGATGTCCGAGAAAGAATCTTCATCGATAACCTCGGCGTCGATGGATAAAAAAAACCGGTTTGCAGCCAAACGTTCCTTTAATTGAGACAGCGCGACCGGCGAAAAATCCGGAATGCACCGGACCAGCGGAATTTCGATGCCGCTTAACCCGTGAATCTGCGCCAGGTCGATGAGCTGAGCGAGTGAAATGGCCGGACAAGCGCGCTCTTCTTCCTTGCGGGAGAAACCCCCCAGGTATCCAAAGCTGAACAACGAAAGTCCGATGGGAGGAAACATGTCAGCGGGCGGCTTTTTGATCATAAGGAGTGGTCGTTTCGGAAAACCCGTGATGTTTTAACCAATACTCGGTCAACACCAAGCCTTCAGCATCATCCACATCGAGACCGCCTCTCTGGGCAATCGGCAAAATTTTTCTTCCCAGCCACCGAAAGGGCGGCAGGCCTTCATGGATGTTTTCAAGAGCTCTGGGGCGGACCACGGCCAATGACGCATCGACAAAATAAATATCTCCCGTCGTGTTACGATCACAACTGGCTTTATTCACCTGGTCATCCGGCAAATAATTACCCAAAAGCCCGTTTTTCTGGATCACGCGCGCCCTCACGGGCGTGTACTGATTCCAGCGCGTGACGGTTGCCACCGAATCAAGCCCCGGGTCAGCCCGGAGAGACCTGACAGCCTCGTCAATCGCGCCGGTGGGAACCGTGGCGGCGTTCGACAGGAGAATGGCCACGGCGTCGATGGGACGGTTTTCGCTTGCGCGAATCTGCTGGTATGCCCCGGCGATCGCGTCCTCCAGGAGCGCCCGGTCATTCGCCAACTCTTCAGGTCGTGGAAGCCAGAACGCGCCGAACGATTCGCCGATGCGCGCGATATTTTCATCGTCCGTCGAGACGTAAACGCGTTTCACCGACACAGCGTTCGCGGCGGCCAAAAAAGGATACACCGTGAGCGGTCGCCCCAAAATCGGCCAAAGGTTTTTGCCGGGAACGCCACGGCTATTTTTACGGCCAAAGACAGCGGCGACCACGTGCGCATCTTTAAGCGAGTCAATGGGTTTCGGCATGTCCAGAATCATACCAAGGATGACAAGGATTAGTCAATTCAGGACGCCCGACGATCCCCGCCCTCATTGCGGATGAATCTCACAACGGCCTCCGTCAAAAGCTCCGCGCCTTTGCGGCTCAAATGAAGGCCGTCATAACAAATCTCCCGATGGCGAAATCGGTAGGGTTCGACCTCTTCTAGATTGTCGACCAAGGGAATGCCTCCATTGCGGCAAAATTCTGACATTTCCCGGAAAGGCTTAAACACGTCGAGGCGATACTCGGTCGAACCCAACCGTGCGGGGATTTCTTCCCGAATGTATCCCAGCGCGCGCCGGTCAAATTTCGAAAAATCCCCCTTCCAGGCCTCGGCAGGCACGGCCGCGTTCGGCACATACACAATCGCGAATCGCCCCAAGTCTCTCCGGATCTCTTCATCCATTTCCGATAAAATGGCTTTGGTGATCTCCCATCCGCGGGCAACCGAATCCGGCCAGGGGTTGATAAAGGTGACCAGATGCGAGTTCGCCTGGTTATCCAGGGAAGCCCTGGCGGCCCGTTCATTCATTTTCTTTAAAAAAAGCCAAAGGCGCGTGCCAAGCTCCGTGTGATAAAGCCACGCGGAAAGAAGAGGTCTCTTCTGTTTGGAGTCCAAACCTCTTAAAACCAATTGTCCGCGCTCCCATTCGAAATAAGGTTTGTCGAGATCCTGAAAAAGCGCTTTTTTGGAAATATTGTTTACGATGTCATTGGCCGGCGTGAAAAAAAGAAGCACGATATCCGGGGCATACCGTCGTCCCAGATACCGATAGGCCAAATATTCCTGATCGTTGCCCCAACCGCCGGCGGCAAGGTTGATCACCTCGTACCCTGGCCCCAAACGCGCGGCCAAAAGCGCGGGAACCGTGTCCAAAAACGGCTGTGTGCCCGAATCATTGCAGTCGAGAATGGAATCCCCGAGCAAGAGGACACGGATTTTACCCGGAGGTTTTTTGAATTCGTGCGGCGTGTCGCACGAACAACTGCCGTCCGACTTCATGGCGGGTCCCCAGCCGGTCACGGCGGCCCATTGATTCTCGCCTCCGGCGCGAAAAACATGGACAGGAAAAAAGGTTTTCAAGACAACTTCCGCCAAGGCCAGCGTGATCAAAAAAACCAAGACATACGCGAGAAGCGACCGGAAAAAACAAGAGGAGCGGCTCACCGGGAAACAGTTTTCCGAAAATCGTAGACAAAGATGGAATGCCCGATCACGGCGGTCGGACGCGCATCACGCGCCCACAACACGTCATCCATTCCATGCGCGCCTACGGCATAAACGGTCGGTTTTGGTTTTTGAAACTCATCCGCGGTCAGGGAACGCGCCGGCATTCCATAAGCAAAGGGGTCCACCGGACCTAAAAAATAGAGCGCCACTTCCGAATAGCCCTCTTTCCGGGCATGCGACGCCAAACCTTTTAAGTCCTGCCCCCAGTCCAGATTGGAATCCCGTAGCCAGCGATAACCATTTTTAGAGCCGCCGATCGATTCATTGAAATAAGATAAATAATCGGGAAAAACCAAAAGCGCGGAAGCCGCATGCCACAACAAAAGTCCGCCCGCTGTCCACCTCCGCCATCCCCTTTTCCGGTACAAATAGGCGACCAGCCCGCCGCCCGATAGGAAGAAAAAAGGATAGATTGGCAGGAAATACCGGATGCCGGCCTGCGCACGATCCGGCAGGGTGGCAATGAAAAAAAAGATGACGGGCACTATTAAAATTGTTTGGATCCATCGATCACGGGTGAATTTTTTCAAAAAAAGCAGAGAAAGCGCGGACAAAAGGACCATCGGAACCGTATTTTTGATGGCAAATGCCACAAAATAATAATACCACCACCCATTCCGGGACCATTTCCCCATGAGATAAGCGCGCGTTCCAGCCGAACGCGTAAAACAAAAACTGCCGAGCGACGAGACAAAAGTGGCCAGGGGAACCGGCGTCTCTTGTCCGAAGCGGACCAGGGGATCCCCGCCGACTTTCCGAAGAAAGGCGGCTTTTTTCGGCGGGTCCGGAGTGTTTTTCAATAAAGGTTTGACTTCAAAAAAATACCCCGTCCAAACGGTCAAGAGAACCAGGCCCGTAAAGGTCAAAACGCGCCCGAAGGCAATTTCCTTTTTTTTCTTCAGAAAAAGCGCGATGAGAAACAGGGTGGGAAACAAAAGGAGCGCCGTAAACTTGGACAAGAGCGCCAGGCCAGTCGCGACAGACACCAGGCACAGATTTTTCCATGAGGGCGTTCTCAAATAAAACCCAAAAAGGATGACGCCCAAGAAATAAAAAAATGCAACTGGAAGATCCGACGTCGCCAAGCTCGAAAACGCGATCACGGTCGGACAAAAAGAATAGAGAGACAGGCTTGCCAGCGCCGCAAGGTCTCCGAAAAAATACCGCGAAACCCAAAAAATAACCAAACCAAACAGAACGGAAAGCGCAACAACGGGGAGCCGCGCCCAAAAGATGAGCTCATCCATCGTGAGGGTGTTGTGATAGAAAAATTGTCTGGCAAACTCGGGACTGTCGCCCTCACGCCATGAGAGGTGGTCCAGCGGACATTTCACTTTTAGAAACAAAAAAGGAAAGGACACGAGTATCCTGGACAGGGGCGGCGTGACGGGATTCATGCGAAAATCCCGGGCCACCCAATAACTGCAGCCGCTGGCCACGTGATGAGAAAATTCATCCGACGTGGGCGATTTCCTGGGAATCGTTAAAAGAGATTGGGCGGCCAGAAAAACAAGCAGAACGGCGACGCCCAGCCTAAGGCGCGCGGTCAAAAGAGTGTGTAAATGAATGGGGCCACGGCCGACGACTCGGCAACGATAATCACGATCCCGATCACGATGAGAAGGACAAAGATGGGCAGGAGAATCCAGTTCCGGTTTAAAGCAAAAAAAGATAAAAAAGCCTTAAAGTCTTCCTTGGAACGCATAAGCGGCGTTTTCCTTTTAATCAGAACGGATTTTCACACGCCTTGTCCGAAACTTCCGGCGCGGCTTTTTTCCGTTCCATCCAATAACTTTCGGCTCCCGGCTCCCATTTTCTGCAAAGCAGATCCCCCCTCACAAGCCGGAGAAAAAACCCATATGGTGAAAATATAACATAAAAAAATAAAACCATAAACACCTTTGTGAGAAGCCTGCCCAGAAACGAAAACAGGGCCGTGTAAAGATTGTAAACC
>JACPWF010000001.1 GCA_016197155.1 Candidatus Omnitrophota bacterium
GAGCTCGCTCTTGGCCTCCTCCACGCCGGCCACATCCTGGAAAGTGATCTTCGTGCTCGAACCCAGCCGCGCGCGCGATTTTCCGAAGGCCATGAGCCGCCCGCCGCCCGCCGCTCCGCCGCCGCGGTAAAGCAAAAACCAGAAAAGCCCCACAAAAAGAAGCGGCCCGATCACCGCGTACAAAAGCTGGGTCCAAAAGGTTTTCTCGGGCCGGATCTCGTAGTGGGGCATGTTTTCCCTGAGAAGCCTCTCGAGATCCGGGTCGTGCTCGGGGACCACAACGTGATACTTTTCGCCCGTGGTCAGATCCCCGGTGATCTCGCTCATCACCCGCGCGCCGTTTTTGAGCGTGGGGGTGCGCGGGTTGGCCTCGAGCATCGAATAGAAATCGCCGTAGCCCAGCTCCTTATTCTGCTTTTCGAGCGGCAAAGAGCCCAGCCTCGCGAAATAGAAGAGGCTCAAAAATAAAAAGATCCAGATAAAAATCGGGCCCGGAAACCACTCGGGCGGCGGCGTTCTTTTGGTGGGACTGAGTTTTGGGCTGACTGGGCTCATTTGAAGTTTTTCATTATAACAGACACGCCCGGCTTTGAAAAGAAAGTTGACAATGCCGTTCGCGCTTCATTATACTTGAGCGCATGAAAAAAATTAGAGTGGCCCTCGTCGGCGTCGGCAACTGCGCCAGTTCTCTCGTTCAGGGCATCGAATTTTACCGCCGGAATTACCCCTCCCCCAAAACCAAAGACGCCCTCGGGATCATGAATTACGAAATCGGCGGATTCCGCCCCCAGGACATCGAGATCGTCGCGGCATTTGACATCGACAAGCGAAAGGTGGGCCTCCCGGTCAAGACAGCCATTTTTCAGGCCCCGAACTGCACCCAGCTCATCACCAATCACCTCCCCTCTCCGAACGCGATCGTTCAGATGGGAAGGGTTTTTGACGGCGTGGCCGAGCACATGAAAGATTATCCGAAGGAGAGGACGTTCATCCCCTCCGACGCGGAGCCGGTCGATGTGGTGAAGACACTCAAAAACTCCGGCGCCGAGATTTGTATCAATTATCTTCCGGTGGGATCGGCCAGGGCGACCGAATTTTACGCCGAGGCCTGCCTCGAGGCCGGCGTGAGCCTCATCAACTGCATGCCCGTTTTCATCGCCTCCGATCCCGTTTGGGCCAAGCGCTTCGCCGATCGCGGAATCCCGATCATCGGCGATGACGTGAAGTCCCAGGTGGGGGCCACGATCGTCCACCGCACACTCGCCAAACTTTTCGAGGACCGGGGCGCTAAAATCGACAGGACCTACCAGCTCAACACCGGCGGCAACACCGACTTTCTCAATATGCTGAACCGCTCGCGCCTGAAATACAAAAAAATATCAAAGACCGAGTCCGTGCAGTCGGAGCTTTCCGAGCGCCTCGACTCCGAAAATATCCACATCGGCCCGAGCGACTACGTACCATGGCAAAATGACAACAAGGTCGCGTTTATCCGGATCGAAGGGCGCGGCTTCGCCAATGTCCCTCTCCACATGGAAGTGCGGCTTTCCGTCGAGGATTCTCCGAACAGCGCCGGCGTCGCGGTCGACGCCATCCGCTGTCTCAAGCTCGCGCGCGACCGGAAGACAAAAGGCCCGCTTTATTCGGTTTCCGCCTACCTCATGAAGCACCCCCCGAAACAGTACACCGACACTCACGCCAGGAAACTCGTCCAGGATTTCATCGCGGGACGGAGAAGAGATTAAAAAAAGAACCCCCGGAGTTTTCACTCCGGGGGCCTTTTTATTTCCTGACTTCTGTCTACTGTCTACTGACTACTGTCCCTACTAGAATGCGACCTTCACGGACGACACGATGTCCGTGGCTGTGGAATCAGTCCCCGACACGTAATAGTTACCGGGGATAAACCACGCCGCGAGCAGGCCAAAGGATACATCCTCCGTGTAATCATAGGTAGCTTGGAGATCAATCTCCGTGCCGATGTCTTTCGAATGCCCAGCCGAGCCGGGGTCGTTCGAGGTCGTGTGGACAGTCGCATCATTCCAGAACCAGCTGACACTGCCCAGAAGCTTGAGGTCATTCATGGGTTTGAATGTACTCTGCAACTGAAACATGTCATGGTTCGTGGAAGCGCCCTGGTCAGCTGTATCCGCGGTCTGGTAAACGACCTCACGGAAATCCTCGATCGCGGTCCAGAACTTGCCGCGATAGAGCAGGTTCCAGGCACCATACCCCTGGAGACTCTGGTTCGAAAGATCATCCTCGCCCGAGAAATGAACATACTCAACCGTCACCTCAGGTTTCCAGGCGTTTTCGAAACGGTAGGTGCCGAAAAGATCGGCGCCCCACGCCTGTCTGTCACGCTCACGGGGATTGGTCACCGCGATCATGTAATGGCCGCCTTGGTAAGCTAACTCAGCCCCCAGAGTCATCTGGGAAATCGGGTCAAACTGAGCGCGGCCACCGAGGGTGTAAGTCGTATTGTTCTCTGTGCCCCTGGTCGAACTGGCCAGCGTGCCTCTGTCCGCATCCGCCATGAAATAACCCTCGGCCACCGCGTTGTACTCGGAGAACTTGTAGTTCACGTTTGTGAACCAAAAGTCCCGGTCGTCTTCGGGGTTATGGTTATTCTCGGCGATCTTCGAGTACACAAAATCCACGGTCCACGGATTGAAATCCAGTGTCGCGCGGATCGCGTCGAAGGCGCCGTTCGCGGAATATTCATTGGCCTCGATCGTGCCCTGGCTGTCCCATGTCGCGCTGTTGTTGCCGATGATAAAACCACGGCCAAACCACAGCGGTTGACGACCGACGCGAATGGTGAGAGGAGAATAGAAAATCTCCTTCATCGTCACGTAGGCCTGGGTGAGCTCGACATCGAACTCAGCGGCTTGGTTGTCGCCCACAGAGGTCGTGCCCGCCGTGCCGAAAATATCCGCGTTCCAGTCCCTCTCATTAGCGAGGGCCACGACTGTCGAGACATTGTCGGTCAAATCGGCCGCAACCTGCAGTTGGGTTTGCGACATGAGGAAGGTGTCCGTATCGCTTCGCTGAACTAGCGAACCGGCAACCGTGCTGGGGAACGCCGTGCCCGCAGCAACCGAACCCACATCATTGCCCTTCTTCAAGTCGTAGTCCCCACGGGCAAACGCATAAATGCCCAGGGACCCGCTGACTTTTACGTTCTGTGTCTGGGCATAAGCCGGTGCCGCAAAGGCAAAGGCCAACGCCAGAACCACGAGCGTTTTTAAGTGTTTCATTATTTCTCCTGTTTTAAGGACTTTATTTTCGTATTTTAAAGGACTTCTTTTAGGGTAGCCGGCTTATCAAACCGGCCGATAACCTTGTGAGCCTGTAGGTGATTCCCC
>JACPWF010000002.1 GCA_016197155.1 Candidatus Omnitrophota bacterium
AGCCAAAGTAATGTATCTGATTAATCTCTCCAACACCCAAACCTCATCTACCTGGTTCATGGCTCGTGAAACAATCGCCAAGACCTACGCCATATCAGAATCTTTTATTTCCGACGGCACACGTCAACTAAGAGAACTTAATCTCCTAGACGTAAAGTACGGAGAGCTTGAAGGAAAGAACTACACCCAGAGAGACGCCAACGAATACACTCCGGGACAAATCTATAATCCAGACGACCTATCCAAAGAACTAAAAGCCCTCGAACAAAAGCACGGCAAGGATAAACTCGACCGAGCCAAACAAGCCGCAGCCATAGTCTTCGAGGAGAACAACCCCAAGACGATCCTCGCTCTCATAGAGCTTGAAGACAAGTACGGCCAAGCCGCCGTCGCTGAAGCCGCAAAGAAAATAGCCGAGAAGAACCCGGATAATCCGAAACGCTCCGCGGGCTATCTAATCAATACGATAAAAAGCATAGCAAATCAGAAAACAGGTAATACTCCGAATGCTTCCTAAGCCAACCGAGCAAATTGAACTTTTTAGAGGCGGATCTGTTGTTTCTACGTTTGTTGGCTCATTCGGGAGTGCGTTAAGGGAGACAAGGCTAACAGCACTGCTAGGGTATCTCATTGCTGTGCAACCGGAACCGTTTCTAGAATTGTTTGATTTTCCGGGCAAAGCGCAAGGTGTTCGCTTGGAAAACCATCACGGTGCGGACCGTTCGGACATTTTAATCGAGACAACAAAAGGCGTGGGCATTATCGAGGCGAAAATTGGGTCAGCGGACCCATTTAATCAAGCCAAGAAATACGGCGCTAAATGGACCGTGCTTCTTACGAATTATGCGCCGTCGCTCGCTCGCCAGAAATGGAAGAAGGGACGTTATTTAAGCTGGCAAGAGGTAGCTAATCTTTTAGATAAGCTAGACCGATCACATAACGCAAACGTGCGATTTATCAGTCGAGACTTACATAACTACTTGGAGGATAAATATATGATTAGACGGCGCGAACCGGTTGAAATCTATGCTCGTGAAATTAACGAACCTGTGACGTTAGCCTTGTTTCTCAAGGCGAGAATGTATGGCTGTCGGTACGATAAGGGAAGCCGTCTTCCCGAAGCCCACTATTTCGCGCCACACTTTGGCCAGTCGATAGCCAACATGTATCCCGGAGTGCATGTCGGAATAAGCTATATCTCTAAAATAGAAAAAATAGAGGTGGTCCAAACCTGGCACGATTTGATGAATACAATTCAGACGATCAGAGGCAAGCACTGGTTAAATAGCAATGCCTCTATAATCAAGCCGCTAAAATCGAAGTGGAGTTGGGGCGGGAATAAAAGTCGGAGTTTCATATTTCTTGGAGAACCGCGGCTTGTGTTCAATCCTCCCGTTCTGAAGGATCAGATCCAAAAAGGAAAGGGCTGGCTTAGCAAGCGGTTTCTTTCGTTTGATGAACTGTTTGCTGGGTGGGGCAGCTGATGTCGTGGCTCGGCGAACGCCGAGGCTGGCGCCGCGCGCTAGGGCGCGAAGCGCACCACGACGGCTCTCGGGATCTGTTCGTTCCCTCTTTTAGTCTTGTCGGCAAAAATCACTCCCGTCCCGCCGAGCCAGGAGCCGAGGAAACTACTGCCCCTAGCGAGAGCGCCTGAAAGAAAAGACGGACGGCTCTAGTCTGTCTATCCACGAGACCCGCGCTCTCGCGTAGGGCAGAGATACAGAACGCATCCATCCGAGGTCCCGCGGCGGAAGATACAGTGCCATCCCTGACGCTCTGTCTCCGCCGCGGGCGACGTGCGCGGGAGGGGGTGCCGGTCGAGCCGGCGCGTCCATCGGCGACAGCTTTTAGTCGCCGTTCCGCTTTTAAAGTGAAGCGCCGCCGCGAAGGCTGTAAAGTCCTAGGCACCCCCTCCTCGGTATATAAAAAACGGGGGTGGGGGCCGCGCATAGTAAAGGTCTCGACAGAGACTCCAACTCTAAAAACTGTTTTTAAAAAATCCCGAAGAAATCCGTACTTCCCACCCCCATGCAGAGTCTATCCGAAGGCGGCCAAGCCGTAGGGCGCCCTGACCCAAGGGCGCGACAGAGGCGCCGGCCCAGGCGCCGGAGGAGCGAGCCCGAGCGCCTACGCGAGGGCGAGCGGGGCAGCATTCCAAA
>JACPWF010000004.1 GCA_016197155.1 Candidatus Omnitrophota bacterium
GGTTCGGTTGATTGACGGACGAACGACGAACCGTCTTTCTGATCTTTTGCTTGCGCTATATATTTCATCCACCAACCCGGTCGCGCGGGAAGGAATTATCAAAATAGATCCCGAAAAATTTTATGAGTATGTGGTATCGACTTTTGGAACATCCTGGCCTGAATTTCTTTCGGAGACCAGCCGCTACAGAAAAGAAATCAATCCTTCTTCCCCCGCCCGGCTGGCGGATTTTTGGAATACGGTTAAGGCGGCCTGGGGGAGGTTTTTGGTCAGGGCCGGTTTTGTCAAAGAGCCCCGTACACTCCCCTTCCTTGAAAAAGCAAGAGCCGTTGACAAAAGGATAAGGCTGTTCGGAACAAAGTCCTGGCTGACCGATACGGAAAACAGCGGCTGGGTGACCGTGAACGGAGTGGCGCACTTCCAGTGGAAAAGCGTCAACTCCGCTTCCAATGCCTGGCTCCGCATGAATCTCAAAACGGGCGACACACACATTTTTTATGCCAACAGCGCCTCAAAAGCCATTCATCCTGATTTCCATATTTTTGACATCGCCCGCGATTCAGACGGCAATGTTCTGATAAATACCCAACCCGATCCCTTCACGGGCATACCGGACAAATTTGCCCGGACGGAACCTTTTTCACCGTATCAGCCGGCTCCCAGGAAACCCGTTGTTCGAGGGCGCTTTCTTCAACCCTCTTTTGCGGGCGCTGGCGCGCGGGCCGCCACTAGAGCGCCGGCGGACGCGTCGGCTGCGGGCGCGCGCCTGCCTGCCGGACAGGCAGGGATGGCGGGGATGAAGAATGGGAATGAGAAAAAAACCCACATTCTGACTCGCGCGGCGATTTGGACTGCGCTGACATTTGCGACCTCGGGAGGCGCAATTTTGTGGGCGATGCATGAGACACTCCCCCAAGCTCACCCCTATGTTGTTCTGGTCGCCGTTGCGGTTTTTTTAATCGCCGTAAACTTGGGCTATCAACTTTACCAAGTCCGAAAGCATGATCTTCAGGAGATCGAAAAAGCGTTTCGGGAGGTTAAAAAGGCTCATCATGAAACCGAAGAGGCTCTTGAGGGGGAAAGGGCGGCTCGCCGGGAGGCCGAACAGCTTGCCCTGACGGACCCGCTTACGGGACTTCTTAACAGAAGGGGTTTGGAGAATAGAGTGGCAATTTTATTTCCCGTTGCCAAACGTCATCGAGGGAATTTGCGCATTGCCGTGGCGGTTCTTGATATTGATAATTTTAAAAAAATTAACGATAAAGAAGGACATCCAGCGGGAGATAGAGTATTGGAAGAGATCGCAAGACTTCTGAGGAGCGAGCTCCACCGCGAAACCGATGTCATTGCGCGCCTCGGCGGAGAGGAATTTTGCGTGGTTTTTATATCGCAAGATTCGGACAAAGATGAGGATTTTTATTTGAATTCTTTAAAAAAACTTCTGAGGGCGCACCCGGAAAACGTGACGTATTCGATAGGGACTGCTCTTCTCGAAGCCGAGACCGTGGATATAACAGAACTTATCAACCAAGCGGATATATCGCTGTATAGGGCCAAGAAAGCCGGTAAAAACCAGATTTATGATCCGAAAAAAGGCTTTATTAAAACAGAGGATGAACCGGAACCGAAAGCCGCCCGGATGGCGGGGGAAAGCGGTGGTCAGGAGTCAGTAGACAGTCGACAGGCCGAAACAAAAGAATTTGCCCGCAGGCTGGCTGAGGGGTTGGAAGTGCGGCTTGACAAGCTGAGACTGATCATCAGCGCCCTAAAAGAAGGGCCGTTGGATGATGCGGATCAACAGAAGCTGAAGGAGCTGGCGGCGTTCGTGACAGTTGAGAAGCATAACGACAACATTGTTGAGTTTGTGAAAGGTTTTGAGCGAGAAAATAGATCGGATGGCCAACAGGCTTTGATCAACGTCATCACATACGGCGGAGAGTGGGCGGATTTTGATATCGTCAACGGACTGGCGCCGTTGGGGTTTGGCGAGATTGCCTTAATGGAGAGAACATTAAACAAAGGTTACCTGTCATATATTCAAACATCATTTCAAAGAGCCGAAAAGGTCTTGGCTTATCTTAGAATTTATTCACAATCAAACATTGCTCTTCCGATTGACGGGGAGGGTAAGGTGAATGGTGAGAACTTGCAGAAATTAAAAGATGCATATGACCAAGCCGTGCGAAGAGGTGATGTTTGGCCCACTCAATTTTCTTCCTCCGCCCGCCCGGCCGCCGGCGCGGAGCCTTCGGTAGGGGCGCCATTGACGGCGCCCACAGACACGCGTCACACGGGGTCAGACCCCCTGCGGGAGTTGTCCGGACATTCTGAGGTTGTTTCCCCGGGGGGTCAGACCCCACCAGAGATTGCTTCGGCGCCTGCGGCGCCTCGCAATGACACGGAAGAAGGGGCGCGGAGTTTTTTAAGCGCCGCGAGGCTGGGGGCGGTGTCAGGCGCTCAAACCGATTTCCTCGAGAGTCACGCGCCGCAGGGTCGTAGCATCACCGAAGCGCTTCAGCGCGTCCAGGATTTCTATGCCCGCAATCTTGCCTTTTTTGTCGAAGTCCACCGCCACGCCCTCGGTCACTTGTTTGGACGTAACAGTCCCTTCCTCAAAACGGATGTAAAGGGCGTCAACCTCGGAATCGTAGGTAATTCTCATATTTTATCTCCCTCAAAAATAGTACACGTAAACCGTGACGATTACAATCTCATTCGGCGCCTCAATGAAAATGGGCCTTACCTGCTTGGTTTTGTAATGTTTGCCGTTCCAATTTTGATTATTATAGGGAAAATCTTTTCTGCATTGCAACCGGCCCAGATCGGCATTCTCCCATTTGGATTGACGAACGGCATTTATAATCTCATCTTCATCGGCGCCGCGGCGGTCCAACTGCATTTCAGCGTGGCGGCTAAGCCGAATGGGTTTAGTCATGTCCCAACCGTAGCAAATACCCCCCATAAAGTCAATTTTACTACCCTACATCAAAAATTATCTTCCGCCGCCCGTCTGGCCGCCGGCGCACCGCCTTCCGTAGGGGCGCCATTGATGGCGCCCACAAACACGCGGCATCAGACCCCGGCAAAGATTGCTTCGGCGCCTGCGGCGCCTCGCAATGACAGGGGAGGGGCGCGGAGTTTTTTAAGCGCCGCGAGGCTCACGGCGGTTTTGCCGCATCTCAGCGTGGCCAGCGCCGCGGAGATCGGGTCGGAAACTCAGGCGATTTTGGCGGAACTGTATGTGAGCCGCGCCGCGCGCCTTTCGGAAACCGATGTCCTGCCGCTCGAAGTCTCTCTTGGCCGGTATGTCAATGTCCGTTACGCGAAGCCGCAAGGCGCCCGCGCGGCACACTTCGAACTTTTGGATATGAAAAACGGTGGAATCGTCTACGGTGAAGTGCCCATGAGCGGAGAGATGTTGAGACAGGCCATCGCGGCTCGTTTGGCGGAGAAATACAGACAGGCCCCAGCGGCCCAACCCATAAAAGGTGAGGGGCCGCTTGCGGAGGCCGCGGAGCTTTACCGGCAGGAGGAGGTCGGCGCCCGTTTTGCCGCCAAGATGCTGGGTGAATTTGCGCAAACCCTCCCGCCCGGCGTTCATGCTGTGGAGGTTTTATTTTTGGAAAGCGGTCAGGATGGTAGCGCTTATCAATCGGCGAGGGACAGACTTAAGAGGCAAATTGAAAATCTTAATGGCCGCGGAGCCCGGCTGAGCGTTTCTTTCAAGAGCGTCAAATTTGATCAAGGCCGCTTTGTCACGGACGCGGGAGAGGAGATCAGTCCGGCGCCCCGCGGCGTTCCCAGAGTGCTGATGGGCGCGGTCCGGAATCAGGAAATTCTGAGCGAAGGCGCCCGTTTAGGCGCGTCGTTTTTGGCGTTGGGAGAAGCGGATTCGAGGGAGGGCCGTCGCGTCATGCCCTACTTCGCCTCGCTTGTCGCCGCAGTCATGACGCCTTTCGAGAGCCGATACGATGAGGATTCGCCTTTGTCGCGGCTTTTAAGCCGGATCATCTATCGCGGCGAGGGGATCGTCAATGCCGAAATCTTTAAGAATTGGATTCTCAAAATCAATACCGCCGCCGATGCGCTCAGGAGATATCGGCAGGAACTTGCCGTCAAGCCGCTCAGCGCGTTCCTCAGCGAAGCCGTTTATTCAGCTTACACCCAGCTCGTCGCCGCCGGGACTGCGGCGTGAGGGCGGGGAGAGTGGATGGCGGATAAAAAGCGTGGTACAATGCTGTTCGTGACGGAGAAGACATCCGAGGATTTTAAAGTCATTGTTGATTTCCAGGGAAAATCGATAAAAGTTTGGAATTATACGATAGAACACATCAAACAATCGCATCCTGAAATTGAAGACCCTTTCTCGTTCGTCGAGGCCATTTTAAAAAACCCTGTTCTGATCACGGAAGATGAATTGCCCGGCACAGTGATCTATCATAAGAGGGCGCAAAAACCGCTCGTGCATGTGGCTTATGTTCAGGTCGAAAAGGGAATGGTAAAGTCGGCGCATATCAGCGATAGGATTAAAGGAGGCAACGTGGTCTGGTTTATAGAGTCAAAGGATCTCCTTCGATGAAAATCTCTTACGACGATCTCACGGATACTCTGTACGTTTTTTTTGACAGTCAGGCCGATACGATTGCCAGAGACATGGGCAACGGGCTTTTACTTAAATACCAAAAGAAAAACAACAAAGTCGTTGGGGCCGTCGTCCATGATTTTGAATCCCGTTTTAAGATGCGCCAATCTTCCTTTGTTGAAATACCGGCAAATCCTGCCTCCGCATAAAAGATCAGTAAAATTGCAAAGGTTTCTCCGCGATTTTCCCCCGAAAAGAAAATCATTTTTGTTATAATCAAACGATGATTAAAATTATTTCTAAGAGAATTTCTCCGGAAAAATTAAAAGAATTCCTCGGGAAACCTTTTTCGGACATGGTGAAGTTTGTCGTCGATATCGAGAAAGGCGTTGTCGCGCTGGGCGGGGAGCTCCATTCGGATGCCGAAGCGCTTTTGCTGGAGAAGGGCTGTCTGCAAAAAAATTTATGGGGCGGCAATCTTTATCCCGATTTGCCGGGTGAGGGACGGATCGTTTACACTTCCATGATCAACATCCGCCCGTCGGCGGGCAACCGTTCGATGGAGTTAAAAGACGAGAAGGCCCGCGCCCGCGTCAAAATTGTTTTGGATAAATTAATTTTATGACGACGATATCATTGGAACGATGGAGCGCCATGCCGCTGGAAAAAAGGCTTCTCAATGTGGCTTCGGAGATCACGCGCGCGAAAAATCTGGCGGCGGAAGACGCGGGTTTGGCGCGCCAGTCCGTCGAGCGCGCTTTGGATCTGGTGGATTTGACGGTGGAGTCGGTGCGGGGGCAAAGCCCCGTTTATTTTATGCGGGAACTTTTGAGATTGAGAGAGATCCTCGCCGGGGAGCATGAACGGCCCGACCGGGCGGTTTTGGAATCGGTCTTGAGGGGCCTGCTTGACCTGAATCCGGAAACGCATAATCTGGGGCTTGAGATTTAGTGGACGAATTTGAAGCGCGGATAAAAAATTTATACGGATCCTTCGCCGAGCGGTGCGGATTTTTGCGCAAGAAACTCGCGCGGCCGCTCACCCTTTCGGAAAAAATTTTGGGCGCGCACGCGGCGGATCTGAAAAATCAGGATTTTACCCGCGGGACAAGCTATCTCTCGCTCCGCCCCGACCGCGTGGCGATGCAGGACGCGACCGCCCAGATGGCGCTTCTGCAGTTCATGCTGGCCGAGCGAAAGAGCGTCGCCGTCCCGACGACCATTCACTGCGACCACCTGATTCAGGCGCGCGTCGGCGCCGCCGCGGACACGAAAACCGCGCTCGAGACAAATAAAGAAGTCTACGACTTTCTGCGCACCGCGTCGATGCGCTACGGGATCGGTTTCTGGCAGGCGGGGGCGGGGATCATTCACCAGGTGGTTTTGGAGAACTACGCGTTTCCGGGCGGACTCATGATCGGCACCGACTCCCACACGCCGAACGCCGGGGGCCTGGGCATGCTCGCGATCGGGGTCGGCGGCGCCGACGCGGCCGACGTGATGGCGGGGCTTTCCTGGGAAGTGAAGTGCCCGAAGCTCATCGGCGTTTATTTGAAAGGAAGCCTTTCCGGTTGGGCGTCGGCGAAGGACGTGATCTTGAAACTGTGCGGCATTCTCACGGTGAAGGGCGGTACGGACAAGATCGTGGAATATTTCGGGCCCGGCACGCGCTCGATCAGCTGTACCGGCAAGGGGACGATCACGAACATGGGCGCGGAGCTGGGCGCCACGACTTCTGTTTTTCCCTACGACGAACGCATGGCGGCTTATCTCAAAATCACCCAACGCGAATCGCTTGCCGCGCTCGCCGGCCAAAATCGCGATCATTTGACCGCGGACCCCGAGGTCGAAAAAGATCCAAAAAAATATTATGACGAGGTGATCGAGATTGATCTGTCGACGCTCGAACCCTACGTGGTTGGGCCGCACACGCCAGACCTCGCGCGGCCGGTTTCTGAGTTGGCCAAAGACGCGCGGGAAAAAAATTATCCGGTTGACCTGCGCGCCGCCCTCATCGGTAGCTGTACCAATTCCTCCTACGAAGATATCGGTCGCGCCGCGCGCGTCGCCGAAGAGGCCAAAAAGGCGGGCCTCAAATCCAAATGCTATTTTCTCATCACACCCGGCTCGGACCAGATCCACAACACGATCCGCCGCGACGGGCAGATGGCCGCGCTCGAGGGCATGGGCGGCACGGTGCTCGCCAACGCCTGCGGGCCGTGCATCGGCCAATGGAAGCGCGACGACATCAAAATCGGCGAAAAAAATTCGATCATCACTTCCTTTAACCGGAATTTTCCCGCGCGCAACGACGGCAACACCGAGACGCTCGCGTTCATGGCCTCGCCCGAAATCGTCACGGCCTTCGCGCTGGCGGGGAGGCTCGATTTTAATCCATTGAAAGACAAATTGAAAACGCCGGACGGCCGGGAAATTTTGCTGTCGCCGCCTTCGGCTCCGGAATTTCCCGCCAAGGGCTACGCCGCGGGCGAGGCGGGATTTGTGGCGCCCCTTCCGGACGCCGAGCGCCAAAAAGTGGAGGTCGTGATCCATCGCGGAAGCGACCGTCTCCAAAAACTCGAGCCGTTTCCGGCCTGGGACGGAAAGGATTTCGAAAATTTATTCATTCTCCTCAAGGCGAAAGGCAAATGCACCACCGACCACATCTCACCGGCCGGCGTGTGGCTCAAATACCGCGGGCATCTGGATAAAATTTCCGACAACCTGTTTTTGGGGGCCAATAACGCCTGGACCGCCAAGCCCGGCGTCGTGAAAAACCGGCTCGAGGGCGGCAAGGAAACGACCCCCGCCGAAACCGCGCGCGATTACAAGGCCGAAGGGATCGGCTGGGCCGTGATCGGCGATGAAAATTACGGCGAAGGCTCGAGCCGCGAGCACGCCGCGATGTCGCCGCGTTACCTGGGCTGTAAAGCGGTCATCGCCAAAAGTTTCGCGCGCATCCACGAAACGAATTTGAAAAAGCAGGGGCTCCTGCCTCTGCGGTTCATCGATCCGGCGGATTACGAAAAAGCGCGCGCGGACGACCGCGTGGCGATCCGCGGCCTGACGGGGCTCGCGCCCGGATCATTGCTCGAGATGATCCTGACGCGCGCGGACGGGAGCAAAGAAAAAATCGGGATCGCTCATTCCTTCACCGCCGAACAGATCGGATGGTTCAAAGCCGGCTGTGCGCTGAATTTAATCAAAGGCCAATGACAAATTGAACGATTCGTGTTATAAATAACCGATGCCCATTCAAACACAGACGCCCGCCCAAAAAAAAGCCGCCGCGGGGAAAAATTACGCGGCCGTGAAGGATTTCATCCGCCATCACTTCCGCCATTTCAACGCGGCCGTCGTGATCGACGCCGCCGAGGCCTACGTGAAGCACCTCGGGGGCGGCGGGAAAATGTTCATGACCGTCGCGGGCGCCATGAGCACGGGCGAACTCGGCGTGTCGCTGGCCGAGATGATCCGCGAGGGAAAAGTCCACGCGATCTGCTCGACCGGCGCCAACCTCGAAGAGGACATTTTCAATCTCGTCGCGCACGACCATTACCGCCGCGTGCCCGGCTACCGCAACCTTTCCGACAAAGAAGAGGCCGAGCTCCGCGACAAGGGCCTGAACCGCGTCACCGACACCTGCATCCCCGAGGAAGAGGCCATGCGCCGCATCGAGCGGCAGGTTTTGAAACTATGGCAGAAGGCGGACAAAGAGGGCAAGCGCTATTTTCCCCACGAATACCTCTACCAGCTCATCCAGACCGGCTGGATCAAGGATTCCTATCAAATCGACGCGAAAGATTCGTGGGTCGTCGCCGCGTGCGAGAAAAATATTCCCATCTTCACGCCGGGCTGGGAGGATTCGACGCTCGGCAATATTTTTGTCGCGAACGTCCTTCGAAAGGATGTCTCCAATTTTCAGGTCGTCAAATCCGGCACCGAGCAGATGGCCGCGCTCATTGACTGGTACCGCGCCGCGAGCCAAACCCAGTCGGTCGGATTTTTTCAGATCGGCGGCGGCATCGCCGGAGATTTTCCGATCTGTGTCGTGCCGCTCATCCTTCAGGATTTGAAGGAAAAATGCCGGCTCTGGGGTTATTTCTGCCAAATTTCCGACAGCACCACGTCCTACGGCTCCTACAGCGGCGCCGTGCCCAACGAAAAGATCACCTGGTGGAAACTGGACCGCCAGACGCCGCGCTTTGTGATCGAATCCGACGCCTCGATTGTGGCGCCGCTTATTTTTTCGTACGTCCTCGCTTGAGACCCGCCCGCGGCGACGTCGCCCAACTCAAAAAAGAACTGATCGGCATCCTCGAGGAGGATTTTCCAAAAGAGCGCGCCGACGAGATCTACACCGACATGCTCTTCAATATCGGCAAGCTCCGAGAAGAGAACCTCGATGTCATGGAGCTCCGGCTCCTCAACACCGCGTTTAAGGAACTCCGCTACGCCCTCAAAATTTTTAAACCCTATCGCCACACGCCCAAGGCCGCGGTGTTCGGCTCCGCGCGCACCGAGATCGATCACTCGAGTTTCAAACTGGCCCAGGAATTCGGAAAAAAACTCGCCAAAAAAGGCTGGATGCTCATCACCGGCGGCGCCAGCGGCATCATGGAGGCCGCGATGACCGGCGCCGGCACGAAAAACAGTTTTGGCCTCAACATCCTCCTGCCGTTCGAGCAGGCGGCGAGCGAGGTGATCCGCGGCGACGAGAAACTCATTCACTTTAAATATTTTTTCACGCGCAAACTGATGTTCCTGAAGGAATCCCAGGCGACCGTGCTTTTTCCCGGCGGATTCGGGACCTTTGACGAGGGTTTCGAATCGCTCACGCTCGTCCAAACCGGCAAGGCCATGCCGCGGCCGATCGTGGCGCTCGACGCGCCGGGCAGTGATTTTTGGAAGTCGACCCTGCGCGTGTTCAAAAAAAACATGGAAGGCGAAAAGGTGATTTCTGACACGGATCTCTCGCTCATCCGGCATTTCCAAAATGCCGACGAGGGGGTGGCCGAGATCACCGGATTTTACCGCAACTACGAATCCTCGCGCTTTTTGAAAGACCGGTATCTCGTCCGCCTTCGCCGGCCCTTGCCGGACGGCGTCCTGTCCAAAATGAACCGCGATTTTAAAGACATTTTATCGGAGGGATCTTTCGAGCGGCTCACGGATCTGGCCGGCGAGGACAACAAGGACCCCGGGCTCGGGCGGATCGTTTTTTCGTTCGACCGGTCGGGCTACAGCCGGCTTCGCCAGCTCATCGATTATCTCAATTCCGTTTAACATTGACGCTCGCGGCGCTCTTTAGTATCCTAGTTGGCGGCAGAGGTTTGTTCTTCCAACCATCAAAAGATTAATCGAAGGGTGAGTCATGAAACGCGCATGGGTTAAATCAGCGGGAGTTTTCTTTTTTGTGTTTTTAATGGGTTTGGCGGGGGTCCGTTTCGCGTTCGCCGACGCCGGATCCGCGGATGACGCCTCTGATTCAGATTCAAAGGCCTTGGGCCAATTTCCCCAGGCTGAGATCCTGCCGGTTTCCCAGGCCCAGGCCGTCGAGACGCCCGCCGCCTCCGCGGGCCCCGGCGGCATCGATTTTCCGAAAGTGAAAACCGCCGACGACGAAATGATGGCGAAAAAATTTTCCTAATCAGGGTTTTGTTTACGTCCGGAAGGTCATTTTTGATTATAAAAGTTCGACGGGCGAAATGAAGCCGTCGCTCGTCATTAAAAAAGTGATCAAAAACGTGAAGGTTTATTTTGATTACGACAAATCCGAACTGCGCCCCGACGCCGAGGACGCCCTGCGAAAGGCGATGGACACGCTCATGAAAAATCCGCGGGCCGACATCCTCATTACCGGCAACGCCGACGTGCGCGGCTCGGAGAAATACAATCTGAAACTCGGCGAAAAACGCGCGGCCTCCGTCAAAGAATTCATGAGCGGACAGGGCCTCCCCGAGGACCGGATCCGGATCCTGAGCCGCGGCAAACTCGACGCAATGGCGCCGGTCGGGGACCTCGTGGGCATGCAAAAAGACCGCAACGCCCAGTTCATGATCGCCGAGGTCGAGGAAGTGATGATCCCCGCGTCTCAGGCGGGCCTCTACCAGGATCGGGCGATCGAGGAAAGACAAAATATCGAAGGCGAGGTCAAGGTCGACACGCGCGAATACGAGATTCAGCCGGGCGACACGCTTTGGAGCGTCGCCAAAAAAGAATACGGCGACGGCAGGCAATGGAAGCGGATCTACGAATTCAATAAGGATCTCCTGCCCAATCCGGACAGGCCGAAAAAGGGAACCAAACTCAGAATTCCGATCGAATAGGAGGCACCATGGACAATCGAACCATCGTAGGCGCAGAGGCGTCTGAATCCAATTTCATTTCGCGCGTGTATTTGTGGATGGCGGCGGGGCTTTTGGTTTCCGCGGCCGCCTCGTTTTGGCTTTTGGCCCAGCCGGGACTGCTGAAGGCCGTTTTCACGAACAACGTTCTCCTGATCGGGCTTGTGGTGGCCGAGATTGCCCTCGTGATCTGGTTGTCCGCGGGGGCGATGAGAATGAGCACCGCGATGGCCTCGAGCGTGTTTCTGGTTTATTCGTTTCTGAACGGCATCACGCTCACGTCGATCTTCATCGTTTACACGGGGGTGTCCATTCTCACGACCTTCGCCGTGACGGCGGGGACCTTTTTCTTTTTCAGCGTTTACGGCATGACGACGAAAAAAGATCTCACGGGCGTGGGGGGACTCGCGATGATGGGGCTCATTGGCATCATTATCGCGAGTGTCGTGAATATTTTTCTGAAAAGTCCCGCGGTGATGTGGATCTCGACGTTCATCGGGATCGCGGTGTTCCTGGGGCTGGTCGCCTACGACACGCAGAAGCTGAAAGCGATCCGCCACATGGGTTTTGAGAACGCCGAGATGGAAAAGCGCGTGGCGATTTTGGGGGCGCTCGCGCTGTATCTGGATTTCATCAATCTTTTTCTCCTGCTTCTCAGGATTTTTGGAAGAAGACGGGATTAGTTTTTTTTCACTGTGATCCAAAGGGCCTACTCGAAAAAAGTAGGCTCTTTTTTTGTGCATAGGAATTTTTAATGGCCCTGCTCCTAAAAAAAGTCGAACGCCCGCGCGAGCTCAAATGGCATCAGGCCAGCGCCATGCTGTACGGCGATTGGGGCACGTCCAAGGCCTACGTGCTGGGCTTGGCCTTCGCGATCGCGGGGCACGCGTCGTTCTTTTTTCTTTTGGCGATGAGCGGACTCACGGCGATCATCGGCTTCTGTTACATCATCATCTGCAAAGCCTATCCCGACGGCGGCGGGGTTTATTCGGCGGTTCGGAGCCGCTCGCGGCTTTTGGCGGTGATCGGGGCGCTTCTCCTTATCGCGGATTACGTGGTGACGGCGTCTCTCAGCAGTCTCGACGCGTTTCATTATCTGGGCGTCCCACACCCGGCTCTGTGGGCGATAGGGGCGCTCGTTCTCATCGGCGTCATCAACATCATCGGTCCGGCCCAGAGCGGAAATATCGCGGCGATCATCGCGGCGTCCGTGGTCTTGGCGCTCGTGGGTCTGGTCGCCGCGGTGATCCCGCATGTCCGCGAGGTTCAGATATCGGTCCCCGAGGGCGGATTTTTTACGAATTGGACAAAGTTTGTGGGGATCGTTCTGGCGCTGTCGGGTGTGGAGGCCATCGCCAACGTCACGGGCATCATGGTGGAGCCCGTGAAGCGCACGGCCAAGCACGCGATCCTACCGGTGCTGGTCGAGGTGACGTTTATTTCGCTCGTTCTGGGGGCGGCGATGAATTCGATTCCCGGACTCACCGGCCACACCGAGGACATGATCCGCGTCATCGCCGATTATTTCATCGGCCCCTGGTACGGCAGGGTCATCGCCGTGGTGCTGGGCCTGCTTCTCTTGTCGGCCTGCAACACCGCCATCATGGGCCTGGTGAGCATTCTCTTTTTAATGGCCAAAGACAAGGAACTGCCGTCCGTTTTTTCGGACTTGAACCGCTACGGCATGCCGTGGTTCGGGCTTTTTGTGGCGGTGGGCGCGCCGATCTTGGTTCTCGGCCTTGAGCATCGCGTCGAACAGCTGGCGGCGCTCTACGCCATCGGCGTCGTGGGCGCCATCACGATCAATCTCGCCGCCTGTTGCACGAATTTTAATCTGGGAATCAAAAAAAACGAGCGCCTGATCTTGGGCGCGGCGGCGCTGGTCATGTTTTTGGTGGAGCTCACGATCGTTTATCAAAAACATCACGCGGTTATTTTCGCGTCGAGCGTTTTGGCGGTCGGGCTCACGGCGCGCGCCGGGGCCCAGTGGCTCGAACGCGTGCGCGTGGTGGTGCCCGAGGTGCTGGGGATCAATGTGCTGACGCTCGAAGAGGCGCGCGACCTCATGCCGCTTTACCGCGGTTCGACGCTCGTGGCCGTGAAGACCGCGAGCCCCGGCCTTGTCGAGGAGGCCTATTTCCATGCGCGGGGCAAGAACGAAAGCGTGGTTTACGCGCTTTTTGTCGAGGAGAAGCCGCCGGGCTGGGCCTATCCGACCGAGGTCGAGCCCTCCCAGGCATCGGTGCAGATTTTGAATCAGGTGGTTCAGGAATTTGAAAAAAAAGGAATAACGGCTGTTCCGCTCTGGAATCTCGGAGACGACCCGGGCGGGATCATTGTCAAAACATCGAAAGAGCTCGGCCTCGACACGGTGATGATCGGCGCCACGCGCCGGACGACCCTCGAGCGGTTGCTGAAAGGGGAGGTTTTGAAGAAAATCTCCGAGCAGTTGCCGCAGGAGAAACATTTGGTAATCTGTAACTGATGCCCACACTCGTTCTCGTCCGTCACGGCGAATCGAAGTGGAACCTCGAAAACCGTTTTACCGGTTGGGTGGACGTGCCTTTGTCCGCCAAGGGTGTCGAAGAAGCCAAAAATGCCGGTGACCGGATCAAAGCGGAGCATATTCATTTTGACAAAGCCTACACCTCCGCGCTCGAGCGCGCGCAAAAAACGCTTGATCTGATCCTTCAGCGTCTCGGACAGGAAAATATTCCCATTGAAAAAGACCAGGCGCTCAATGAGCGTCACTACGGAGATTTGCAAGGTTTAAATAAAGCCGAGACTGCCCAAAAATTTGGTGAGGCGCAGGTCAAGATCTGGCGACGTTCGTACGATGTGGCGCCGCCGAACGGCGAAAGCCTGAAGGACACGGCCGCGCGGACCCTTCCTTATTTCCATTCCAAAATTGAAAAAGACTTAAAAGCCGGCCTGAACATCATCGTCGCCGCGCATGGCAACAGCCTCCGCTCCATCGTGATGCACCTCGACAAGCTCTCGAAGGAACAGGTTCTCGAACTCAACCTCGCCACCGGCGTGCCGATGGTTTATCAATTTGACGATAAACTTCGGATTCTCTCTAAGAAACAGCTGACCTAAAGTTAGTTTTTGTATTATTAAGGGACTGTCCCTTTTTGGCCAAAAAGGGACAGTCCCCATTTATTCATTTATTGATTAAGTTTAATGAGTAATAATTAAAACTTGACAAAAAAGTATGGGTTTGATAGGATTCACTCAAATAAGTATTTTTATTCAAACTAAGAAGGAGGGGTCGTGGTAGACTGGCAAACAACTGTGTTGGAACCTATGGAATCCATGTGGGCGCGTGTGCTGGGATTTTTGCCCACTTTAGTCAGTGTCATCGTCATCCTCATCGTGGGGTGGATTGTTGCCGCCCTGGTTCAGAAGGTCATTACCCGCTTTCTGAAGCTGGCGAGGCTTGATACGGTCAGCGAGAAAATAGGCGTCGCCAATATCCTGACCAAGGGCGATATCAATTATACCCTGTCGGAGATCATCGGCGTTCTCATTTACTGGCTTCTCATGCTCGTCGTGGTGCTGGCGGCGGTGAACGCCCTTCAGCTTACGGTGGCGGCCGAGCTCCTGAATCAGGTCATTCTCTACGTTCCGAACGTCATCGCGAGCGTGTTCATCCTGGTGCTGGGGATTTTCTTCGCGAGTGTCGTCGCCAACGCGGTGAGAACCGCCGCGGCCAACTCCCGTATCCAGCAGGCCAGGACCCTGGGACAATTTGCCCAGGCGATCATCGTGGTCTTCGCCATCGTCGAGTCGCTCAACCAACTCAAGATCGACACCACCTTCATCGAGCTTTTCCTGAAAGCGGTGCTCGGAGCGGTCGCTTTGGGCGTGGGTTTGGCGATCGGTCTGGGGTGCAAAGACATGGCGGGCCGGTATGTGAACCAGCTCATCGACAGTTTCAAACCGAGACGTTAATTTCGATTGATTGATGCGACGTAGGGGCGGGGGAATCCCGCCCCTACGTTGTTTTTTGTGGTATGATTGAGCCCATGAAAAAAATTTTGTGCCTCGCCTTTCTTTTATTATCCGGTTGCTCGCCCTACGGGCCCGAAGAGCTCGACCGCCTCACCAAGGAAGACCCGCAGTTTAGACAGATGATCCTCGCGCGCGACCGCGCGCACGCCGAGATGCGCCTGGTGAAAGACGACCTTCTGGTCAGGAAAAGGGCCATGGATGCCCAGATTGAAAAATTGAGAGGCGAGTACGACGCCATCGCCAAGACGCAGAACCTGCGGATCGAGAAATTGGAACAAACGATGGAGGCCAACCGGACCTTTTTGAAGCGCCAAATGGAGGCCGCGGACCTGGCGCTCGAGACCAAGGGCCGGGAGCTGGACGGGCTTGAGAAGACGCTTGCCGACGTGAAAAAAGTTTTGCACGAGAGTAAGGGCATCACGCTCTCCGCTCAGGAAAAACAGAAATGGGAAGAGCGGATCCTTCTTTTGTCCGAAAAGATCCGGCCGATCGTCGAAGAGATCCGGGATTTGAAAATTCAAAACCGCCTGAGGAAAAGAAAAATCTCCTTTTTAAAGTAGTGCGCCCCCCCTTTTTTCAAAAAACCAGCCTCTCCGCCGATCCTTTTTCCGTTTACGGGGCCCTTCATCAAAAAGGGCCGGGCGTTTTGCTCGAAAGCGCGCGCGTCTCGGAAAAAACAGGCCGTTATTCGGTCGTCGCCTGCCGTCCTTATGATGAACTCAGGGCAAAAGGCGGAACGAGAGACCCCTTTCGGCGTTTAAAAAAACATCTCCGCGAACGCGCTTCGGAAAATATTCCCGGCCTTCCGCCTTTTACGGGAGGGGCTCTGGGTGTGGTGAGCTACGAGGCCAAGCGGTGGGTTGACCGGACCAGGTCCGCGGGTGTGAAAGGGGGCACCGGACCTGGTCCGGTGGACGACCTGGGTCTGCCGGAGGTTCATTTTTTCTTTTTTGACGAAGGGGTGGTGCTGGACCACGCGGAGGGCGCCGTTTATTTTTTCGCGAAAACGAAAAAGGCATTAAAGAACCTAGTGGACCGGACCAGGTCCGTGGGTGTGAAAGGGTGTACCGGACCTGGTCCGTTAACTGGTCCGGTGACGGCGGGTGCACTCGACGCCGAGTCGTCCATGACGCGCGCGGAATTTTTAAACGCGGTGCGGGCGATTCAGGCATTCATTAAAAAAGGCGATATTTTTCAGGCCAATCTTTCGCAGAGGTTTTTGTTTCCCTTCGTTGACCGGACCAGGTCCGTGGGTGTGAAAGGGTGTACCGGACCTGGTCCGGTGGAGTCGGTGTACGCGCGCCTGCGGCGCATCAACCCCTCCTCATTTTTTGGCATCTTCGACGCGGGCGATTATCAGATTCTTTCGGGGTCCCCCGAGAGGCTCGTGAAATTGGAGAACGGGATCCTCGAGACGCGGCCCATCGCGGGCACCCGCGCGCGCGGCGCGACCGCCGAAAAGGACCGCAGGCTCTCTCTCGAACTTCTTTTGAATGACAAGGAGCGCGCCGAGCACATCATGCTGGTCGATCTCGAGCGCAACGACATGGGCCGCGTGGCTGAATACGGCAGTGTCACGGTCGATGAGCTGATGGCGGTGGAGGATTATTCGCACGTGAAACACATCGTCTCGAACGTGCGGGGGGTTTTGAGGAAAGGCTGCGACGCGGTGGATGCCCTGAAAGCTTTTTTTCCGGGCGGGACGATCACGGGCGCGCCGAAAATCCGTTGTCTCGAAATTTTGGATTCGATCGAGCCGGTGGCCCGCGGGCCGTACACGGGATCGATGGGTTATTTTAGCTTTACGGGCAACATGGATTGGAATATCATCATCCGGAGTCTTCTCATCCAAAACCATCGGGCCGCTCTTTCGGTCGGCGCGGGCATTGTCGCCGATTCCGTTCCCGAAAAGGAATATGACGAAACCCTTTATAAAGCGCTTGCCCTTCTCACGGCCGTCTTCGGAAAGAGGCGCGCGGCCGATTTCCTCGAAACGTGCCGCTCATCCGGAATGCCTGGGTCCCGAATCCCTCGATAAAATCGCTTATTTTGAAACCCTGCGCGCCTACGGCGGAAAAATTTTTTGTCTCGACCGGCACCTCGAGCGCTTGGAAGAATCCTGCCGGGCGGCTCTGGACGCGCTCCCGATTGGGAAATCTGAACTGGGGCGCCGGCTTACGCGGTCTCTGGCGGAAAGCGGCCTGGCCGAGGCGGTCTTAAGGGTTTCGGTTTCGTGGGAGGATGAAAAAAAAGGATCGGCGATCGTGATGGTCCGCGAATTTAAGCCGCGCGACCCCGAACTTTACCGGAAGGGGATTGAGCTGAGAACCGCCGTCATGAGACGCTGGGGTTTTCGCGCCCAGGATCCGAAGATCAAGGCCTCGCAGTTCATGAACGGGGTCCTGGCCTTTCTCGACAAGGGGGACGCGCCGGCCGACGAGCTTTTATTTCTGGGTCAAAACGGCGTGGTCGCGGAGGGGAGCATTTCCAATATTTTTATTGTCCGCGAGAAAAGGCTTTTGACACCGGATACCGCTTCGGGTATTTTAAGAGGAGTGACGCGCGGCCTCGTGACGGAGCTGGCGCAAAAAAGAAAGATCCCTTTCGTGGAAACCCTTTTGACGCGGCACGAGATTTATAACGCGAATTTTTTTGTAAAACATCAAAATTGAATTTTCTGTTTAAAAATGTAAAAATTATTGATTTTGACATCTGGGTATCATGCTATATAATACTTTTTATTAAACGCGCGCTCATCAGCGTCTACAACAAAGACGGCCTCGTGCCGTTTGCCAAATTCCTCGCCGAGAACGGGGTGGAGATCGTCTCGACCGGCGGCACGTTCGCCGTTTTGAAAAAAGAGGGCGTGCCGGTGAAAGAGGTTTCCGGCGTGACGGGCTTTCCGGAGATGCTCGGCGGCCGCGTGAAGACCCTTCACCCCAATTTGCACGCCGGTCTTTTGGCCATTCGCGGAAACGCCGAGCACGAGGCCGCGCTTGCCGAAAACGGGATCCGGCCCATCGATCTCTTGGTCGTGAACCTTTATCCTTTCTGGGAAACCCTGCACACGAAAGCGGCCGAGGCCGATATCATTGAAATGATCGATATCGGCGGGCCGGCGCTCCTGCGGAGCGCGGCGAAGAACTTTAATTTTGTCGCGGCCGTCTCCAGTCCCGCGGATTACGACGCCGTCCGCGCGGAGCTCGGGAAAAATAATTTGAGTTTGAGCGGCGCCACGCGCCGAACACTTGCCGCGAAAGTGTTTAAGCTCACCTCGTTTTACGACGGCCTGGTCCGCGATTATTTTGAGGGCGGAAATGCCGCGGGGACCCTTTTCCCGCAGGCGCTGTCGCTCGAGTTTCAGAAGGTGAGCGATCTGCGCTACGGCGAAAATCCCCATCAAAAGGGCGCCCTCTACCGCCAAAAGGGCGCGGCCGCGGGCGTGGTGCAGGCCAAAAAATGGAACGGCAAGGAACTTTCATTCAACAATATTCTGGACCTCGACGCGGCGCTGGAAATGGTGAAGGCGTTCGAGAAACCCGCGTGCGCGATCGTGAAGCACACGAGCCCCTGCGGTTTTTCGACCGGAAAAAACGCCGCGGCGGCCTTCAAAAACGCCTTTGCCTGCGACCCGATCTCGGCGTTTGGCTCGATCATCGGTTTCAACACGGCCCTCGATGAGACGGCCGCGCGCGCGATCTTGAAAAGCGGATTTGTGGAATGCATTCTCGCCAGGAGCTTCACGGCGGGCGCGCTTGAGCTTTTGAAGGCCAAAAAGAATCTCCGGCTTTTGTCCGTCGACGCGGCCGGGGCCGAAGGATGGGATTTTAAAAAAGTGACGGGCGGACTGCTCCTCCAGGAGCGCGACGCCAAAGAGGTGAAGGCCTCGGACTTGAAATGCGTGACGAAAATCGCTCCCCGGAAATCCGAGATCGAGGACCTCTTATTCGCGTTCAAAGTCTGCCGCTACGTGAAATCCAACGCCATCGTCGTCGCCAAGGGCGGCACGACGCTGGGACTCGGGATGGGCCAGCCCTCGCGGGTGGATTCCTGCCAAACCGCGCTCAAAAAAGCGGGCGCGCGCGCCCGCGGGGCGGTGCTGGCCTCGGACGGTTTTTTTCCGAAACCGGACTCGATCGCGCTTGCCAAAAAATACGGGATTCGCGCCATCATCCAGCCCGGCGGTTCCATTCAGGACGAAGCGGTGATCGAGGCCTCGAACCGCGCCCGGATCGCGATGGTTTTCACCGGTGTCCGGCATTTTAAGCATTAACTTTTCCGCCGGCGGGTGGTATAATCCCTTTCAGTAGCTTGTGTGGCCCAACCAAAAGGAGGCTTGAGAATGACCAGTCAAGGTTGTATCGTCTGCAAAGCGGTGTGCGCGCTCGTGATCATCGGGGCGCTCAACTGGGGCGCGATCGGCATTTTTCAAACGGACCTGGTTGCCAAAGTGTTGGGTGAAATGACCATGGCCAGCCGCGTGGTTTATGGGCTCGTGGGCGTGGCGGGGCTACTTAAGATCGTCAGTTGTTTCAAACAATGCCCCTGCCAGTGCAAAAAGGCATAGAGTAGAACTTTATTTTCAAAAGCCGTCCCGTCCGGCGATGGGGCGGCTTTTTTATTTGGGGACGGAATGGAATACGCCCGCGCGATCGAATTTTTAGATTCTTTTACCAATTACGAAAAGGACCCTTCCTTCCGGTATCCGGAGGATTTAAAGCTGGACAGGATGCGGGCCCTGGCCAAGGAATTGGGCAATCCCCAAAACGCCTACGAAAGTGTGCTGATCGCCGGCTCCAAGGGCAAAGGCTCAACCGCGGCGATCTTAAGCTCGATCCTGAGAATGGAAAATTTTCGGGTCGGGCTTTACACGTCGCCGCATCTTTTGGACTTGCGCGAACGCGTCCAGGTGAACGGCCTTTCCATTAATGAAATCCGCTTCGCGGAAATAATGGGCCGCATCCGGCGGGCGCTTGACACCGCCGATTGGAGGCGCACGCCGCCGACCACTTTCGAAATTTTGACGGCGCTGGCTTTTTCTTATTTTAAGGAAATGAAAGTGCAGATCGCGGTGCTGGAGGTGGGCCTGGGCGGCCTCTACGATTCCACGAATATCGCAAACGCCAAAGCGGCGGGCCTGGCGCCCATCAGTCTCGAGCACACGGACAAATTGGGGAAGACCGTCGCCAAGATCGCCGTCCAAAAATGCGGGGTTGTGAAGGGCCGCGAGGTCGTCGTGTCGGCGCCGCAGGCCGCGGAGGCCGAAAGCGTGATCCAAAAAGCCGCCGAAGAGCGCGAGGCGCGGCTTCTGCGCGTCGGAAAAGAAATCCGCGTTTTCGAGCGGGAACACGGGGAGTCGTTTCAGCGGTTCGACATTCAGACGCCTTTCGGAAATTTTCATAATCTGGAGCTCGGGCTCCTGGGCCGGCATCAAATCGACAACGCGGCTGTGGCCATCGGCCTGGCGAAGGGTCTCGAGACCAGGACGCGCCTCAAAATTTCCGAGATCGCCGTGCGGCGCGGGGTGCTTGACGCGCGCTGGCCCGGGCGGATGGAAAAATTTTCGGAAAATCCCACGCTCATTTTGGACGGCGCGCAAAACGCCGAGAGCGTCAAAAAATTGATCCTGGGCCTGCAAAGGCATTTTCACTACGAGCGGCTGGTCACGGTGCTCGGGGTTTCCTCGGACAAGGACCTCCCCGGGATTTTGGGCGAACTTTCGGAACCGGCGGCGGTTTTGGTCGCGACGCAGTCCCAGAATCCGCGCGCGCTTCCCGCGAAAGAGATCGCGCGCCGGGCCGAGGACTGGAAAAAAGAAATTTGGGTCGAGGAAAACGCGAGGGAGGCCGTGGAGAAGGCGTCCGCCCTCTCCGGGCCGCGGGATTTGATTTTGGTGACGGGGTCGTTGTATCTTGTGGGAGAGATTAAAAAAGGACTCGTGGAAAATGGCGCTCCGGCAGTTTGAGGACGACACGATCGCGGCAATCGCCACCCCTCCCGGCGAAGGGGGGCTCGGCGTGATCCGCATGAGCGGCGGCCGGGCGCTGGCCGTCGCGGACAAAATTTTTGTTTCCCATTCAAAAAAGCTTCCATCCAAACAAAAAACATTCACCGCGCAAGTCGGCCGCGTTGTTTCGTTGGGAGGCCGAACGATCGACGAGGCGGTTTTGCTCGTGATGCGCGCGCCGAAAAGCTACACCTGTGAGGACGTGGTCGAGATCAGCGCCCACGGCGGGACCGCGGTGCTCCGGGCGATTTTGGAATCCGCCGTCCGCGCCGGCGCGCGCCTGGCCGCACCCGGCGAATTCACCAAGCGCGCGTTTCTGAACGGGCGGATCGATCTTTTGCAGGCCGAGGCGGTGCTGGACCTCATTCAGGCAAAGACCGAACTGAGCCGCCGCCACGCCGGCGCTCAGCTCGAGGGCCGTCTCTCCGGGCAAATCCGCGAGATGCGGGAGGAATTGCTGAACGTCCTCAGCCATTTGGAGGCGGCGATTGATTTCCCCGATGACCATTTACAGACGGATTCGATTTCCAAAACCGGCGAAACCATTGAAAGGCTTCTTGAAAAAGTAAACCGCCTCTTGGCCGGTTCGGAAATGGGTTTATTGGCCAAAAGAGGGGTCAAGGTGGTCATCACCGGCTCGCCCAATGCCGGCAAGTCCAGCCTCATGAATCGATTGGCCGGAAAAAACCGCGTCATCGTGGCGCCGGAACCCGGCACGACGCGGGATTTGGTGGAGGAGGAGATTGAGCTTGGGGGATTTCCCGTGCGGCTCGTGGATACGGCGGGCATTCAGGAGACCACAAATCCCGTCGAAAAAGAAGGCATTGCCCGCGCTAGAGTCGCGATCGAGGGGGCGGACCTGGTCCTTTTGGTTTTGGACGGAAGCCGCGATTTGGGCGCCGGTGAGGCAGATTTTGTGGCGGGGCTGAATGGAAAACCCAAAGTGGTCGCGGTGAATAAAAAGGATCTGCCGCTCCGGCTTGATTTGGAGAGGGTCGGGCGTTTGACAAAGACGCCCGCCTTGCGCTGTTCCTGTGTGGAAGAGGGGGGAACGGAAAATTTGGAAAAGGAGCTTTTACGGCTTATCCGGGGCGGCAAGCCCGAGGTCTCGGACGAGGTCGTCATCAGTTCCATTCGTCAAAAAGACATTCTGGAAAAAGTCTCTCAAGATCTCGAAGGCGCTCGCCGGGCCTGTCAAAAAAGCCTTTCCTCCGAGTTTGTGGCCTCGGACATTCGGCCGGCGCTGGACCGGTTGGGGGAACTGGTGGGGGAAACCGTCACAGAGGACCTGCTGGAGCGGCTTTTCAGCCGGTTCTGCATCGGAAAATGAGTTGCGGGAACCCAAACCAAATTATATAATGACTCGTCTTTTTTAACAGGAGTTTATCCCATAGACCATTCAGGTTCTCTCTTGGCCCAGTTGGGCCGAAATAAGCTCGTTTCTCCCGTGGTGGTGGCCTGGGCGTCTGCGCAGGCGCTTAAAGTTCTTGTCGGGGCCATTGAGGAAAAGCGGTTTAATTTTGGCTGGTTTTTGAAATCAGGCGGGATGCCGAGTTCCCACACGGCGTTCACGATGAGCCTGGCCACCGCCATGGGCCTGAACTATGGGTTTGATTCCGGTCTTTTTGCGATGGCGCTCGGGTTTGCCGTGATCACGATGTTTGACGCTCAGGGCGTCCGGCGCCATAGCGGCGAGCAGGCCGAGACCCTGAACAAAATTTTGGAAGACATTTACAGCCATCGGGGCCTGCAGGAGGAACGCTTGAAAGAGCTTGTGGGCCATACGCCGCTCGAGGTGTTCGCCGGCGGGGCGCTCGGAATCGCCGCCGCGCTCCTTTTCTACAAAGGATAATTTTTGAAGCAGTCTATTTTCTCCCCAAAAGCCATTTTGTGGGCGATCCCGGTGTTTTTCCTCGCCGTCCCGGCGGGCCGGGCGGCGGAGGTTCTCCATTCCGCTGATTCTTCCGCGTTTCGGGCGCTTTTTGCGCCGGCCGCCGACCCCCATTCCTTTTTCTACGAAGTGAAGCCCGGCGACAACCTCACGGCCATTGCCAAAAAAAATCACGTCACCGTGGATGTGTTGAAAAAAATCAACGCCCTGGCGGACGACCGGCTCGTGCCGGGCCAAAAATTAAAAATCCCTTCTTACAAATTCAGCGTGGTGATCGACAAATCTCAAAACACGCTCATCCTGAAAGGCGATGAGGAGGTTCTGAAAACCTATGTCGTCTCGACCGGCACGGACCATTCGACGCCCACGGGGGTGTTTCAGGTGACGGACAAACTCGTGAACCCGACCTGGTACAAGGCGGGCGCCGTGGCGCCGCCGGGAAGTCCGGAGAATCTTTTGGGCACGCGCTGGATCGGCATCAGCAAAAAAGGCTACGGCATTCACGGGACCATCGAGCCGGAAAAACTGGGCCAGCAGGTGACGGCCGGATGCGTGCGCATGCGTAACGAAGAGGTGGAGGAGCTGTATGGTTTTGTGCTGCCGGGTACGGAAGTCACGATTGTCGACTGAAGAGGTGGCGGAGTGATCACGGTGCTCGATTTTGAAAAACCTATTTTTGAGCTTGAGAAAAAAATCGAAGAGCTGAAGGGCCTGAGCGACGACGGAAATCTCAACCTCCAGTCCGAAGTGGAAAAGCTCGGGGCGCGCCTGGATCATTTGAAAAAAGAAACCTACGCGCACCTGACCCCCTGGCAGCGCGTCCAGATCGCGCGGCACCCCCGCCGGCCGTACACGCTCGACTACATTCAGCTCATCTTTTCGGATTTTGTGGAACTCCACGGCGACCGGACGTTTGCCGATGACAAGGCGCTCGTCGGCGGGTTCGCGAAACTGGACGGCGAATCTCTTTTAATCCTGGGCCACCAGAAAGGCCGTGACGCGAAAGAAAATATCATGCGCAATTTCGGCAGTGCCCATCCGGAAGGTTACCGAAAAGCGCTCCGGCTCATGAAATTGGCCGAAAAATTTAACCGGCCGATCGTCGTGTTCGTCGACACGCCGGGCGCCTATCCCGGCGTCGGCGCCGAGGAGCGCGGCCAGGCGTACACGATCGCCTGCAACATCCGCGACATGGCGAGGATCCGCGTGCCGATCCTCGTTTTTGTGATCGGAGAAGGCGGTTCGGGCGGGGCCCTCGGCATCGGCGTCGGCGACCGCGTCATCATGCTCGACAACGCGTACTACTCGGTGATCACGCCCGAGGGCTGCTCGTCGATCTTGTGGCGCACGGCCGATCACGCGCCGCGCGCGGCCGAGATCCTCAAGCTCACGGCGGCCGACCTGCTGCAAAAGGCACTTGAAAGAAATTCAGGTTCTTGACAAAGAAGGTCTTGTTGCCCAACGGTACGAAAAGTTCAGGCGCATGGGCGCTTTTGAGCGGCATGAAAAAAAAGAATAAAATCCTGATCCTGATCGATGAGCCGAGGCTGAGGGCTTCCCTCGCCAAGGAGCTGGAGGCGCTCCACCACACGGTGGTCTCCCGCGGGGACGACAACGTCCTTTCCGAAGTTTTCGATGAGGTGCCCCATCTCATCGTCGTCGACGAGGATTACAAAAATAAGGACGGGCGGAACATCGCGCTCGGCATCAAAGAAGACCTCGTTTTAAAATACATCCCGATCATTTTGCTGGTGGGCCGCGAAGAACCGCCCGGGGAAGGCGCGGGCGCCCGGATCGATTTTCATTTCGTGAAGGGAAAGAGCGCCGAGGAATTTCGCTTCTACGTGCGGGAGGCGCTCACCAAAAGCGCCCATGAGCTGGATCTCAATCCCCTGACCCGCCTGCCGGGGACGCGGTCGAGCGTGCTCCGGATCGACCGCGCGATCCATTCGAAAAAATTGTTCGCGGTTTGCTGTATCGACCTTTCGGACCTGTCGGCTTTCAACAGCGCCTACGGGGACGCGCGCGGGGACGCGATCATCCGGCGCCTCGGGGAGATCGCGCAGGAGGTTTTAAAAAAAGAGGGCGGTGGAGAGGATTTTTTGGGGCATTTGGGCGGCGATGATTTGATCGTGTTGACCCAGCCGGAGGCGGCGGTGCCCATTTCGCAGGCCGTGATCGAGCGTTTTGACGCGGCGATCCCCGATTTTTATGACCCGCAGGACCGCGAGCGGGGCTACCTCGTCCAGCGGGACAAGGCGGGCCATCTGGCCCACTACCCGATCATGAACGTGCGGATCGCGATCGTGCACAACGACACGATCCCGCTCACGGCGATGACGGAAATCACGCGGATCGCCGGGGAGCTCAAGCGCTACATGAAGACCCTGCCGGGCAGTTGTTACGTCAAGTACCGCCGGACAAACCCGGCGCCTCACAAACAGCCCGCCGAGAATTTGTCCCTGGAGGTTCACTTCCCGACCAAGATGAAAAGCGTCACCATTGCCCAACCCCGGCCGGAAACGGATAAATACTCGGAGCTTTTCAGCGCGATCCTTCGCGGAAAGAAGATCCAAACGGTCTACCAGCCGATCGTGGAACTGTCGACCCGGCAGATCATCGGCTACGAGGCCTTGACCCGGGGAGTCACGGAGCCGCCGCTGAACGACGCGACGCTCCTTTTCAGCGTGGCGCGCGAATCCGGCCGCGTGAAAGAGCTGGATAAACTGTGCGTGGACTACGCGCTCTTGAACGGCCAATCCCTGCCCGCCGAGAAAAAGCTGTTTTTAAATTTGAATCACGAGACGCTGATCGACTCGGGTTTGATGAAAAATCTTTTTTCCGAAAAAGGGGGCATCGGGTTTAAAAACCTCGTGATCGAAGTGACCGAGCAGAGCATTTTGCGTTCCTTCGACAAGATGCGAAACGCGCTCGCGGAGCTGAAGGCCCAGGGGCTTTCGGTGGCCATCGATGACGTGGGGGGAGGCGCGGTTTCCCTGCGCGACGTGGCCATTTTGAAGCCGGATTACATCAAGTTTGACCGCACCCTCATCCGGGAAATTGACACCAGCCCCACCAAACAGCAGATCGTGCTTTCCATGATCCTCTTTGCCAACGGCATTGAGGCCATGACCACCGCCGAGGGCATCGAGACCCGCGAGGAATACGAGACCGTGCTCCATTGCGGCATTCACCTGGGACAGGGCTATTATTTCGCCCGGCCCTCGGGCGAGTTCGCGAAGGCCGTTTCCCACGCCCACCAGAAGTAAATTTTTTTATTTCGATTTGTAATTTGAAAATTCATCATGTATACTACCTCTCGAAAAAGGAAAAAGCGATGGCCCTCACGGAAAAAAACCAAAAATCGGCACCCCTCGTGAACTACATGGAACAGTTGGCGGGGAATGTGTTGAGCCGGCTCATCCTCGAATACAAAGACGCCGATTTTTCCCGGGGCGCGGTCGAGGACATCAAGGCCCTGGCCTTGAACCGCCTGTGGCCGATGTACACCACGACCCCGCGCGGACGGGATTTCCTGAAGAAAATAGTCGACGAAGACCGGGTGGAGAAGGACGTCGCCCGCGAGCTTCGCGCCGCCATTGACATCGTCCGCTCGAATCCCCGAAGATAAATTTCTCCTCGTTTCACCTCCCGGAACGGGCAAGACCACCCACTGCATCGAGCTTTTTAAGAATGAAATTTTAAAAACCAGGGGCGGCATCGAGAGCCGCTCTTTTTTTGTCCTGCCCAGCCGCGAACACGCCGACCGCATCCAGAATCTTGTCTTAAAAAAGGACCTGACAGGCCTTTTCAATGTGCATATTTTGACGATCAATGACCTGGCGGCAAAACTGTTGGGGGTCTCGGGCAAGCCGCGGCCGACGGGGCCCCTGCGCGCGGCGATCGTGAAAAAAATTCTTGAGGACATCGGCCAGGAAAAGGGGCTCGAATATTTTGAGCCGGTGAAGGCGCTTCGCGGTTTTCATGAACTCCTGGTCGACGCGATACGCGAATTTAAAACGAGCCTTTTGAGCGTCCGGGAGTTCGAGCGCCTTTCTCAGGGGCTCCTGAAAGACGCGGTTTTCCGGTCGAAGTTCAGGGACTTCAGTTTAATTTTAAAAAATTATTCAAAAGAGCTGGAAAGATTGGGGCTTGAGGAGCCCGAGGAGGCCATCGGGTCGCTTCTTTCCAGGGAACCGGCCGGCCGGTTGGCGGACCTGGTGATCTTTGACGGTTTTTATGATTTCACGAGAGCCCAGAGGCGGCTCATCGAAGCCCTGTGCCGCGTGTCCAAACGGACGGTGGTGACGCTCACCCTGCCGCCGGAAAAATCCGAGCGGCCCGCGCTTTTCGCCTACCCGCGCCGGACGCAGATCTTTCTCGAATCGATCGGGTTTAAGCCGCACGGGGATTTTTCCCAAAATCACCGGACGGCCGACCGGGCGCTCACGCATCTGGAAAAGAATATTTTTTCCGACGCGCCGCAGGCGCATGCCGGTCCGCAGGATTCGGTCGCGGTGTTCGAGGCGCCGAGTGTCCGTCTCGAGATCGAGATGATCGCGCGCGAGATCAAGAGGCTTTACCGCGAAAACCAGATCCACTTCAGCGACATCTGCGTCATTCTTCGAAAAATTGCCGGCACCGAAGGCCTGATCCGGTCCGTATTTTCGGATTTTGAAATTCCCCTTCACATTCACGAGAGAAAAAAACTCGCCGCGCACGGCCTGGCGGCGACCCTGCACCGGTTTCTCAATTTGGCTCAGGAGGACTGGCGCCGGGAGGACGTGTTTTTCGTTTTGAAATCGAGCTATCTGGCGCCGCGCGTGAATTTCAGCGACGTGCTGGCGCTCGAATCGGCGGCGTCCTCGGGCGAAAATATTCCCGAGGGAAGGGCGGCCTGGCGGAGGCTTCTGGCGGACCCGCGGGTTTTGGCCGGGCAGAAGGAGCCGCTCAAAATGCTTTTGGATCTGGAGAGCCGTCTTTTGGGAGCGGCGGGCGTGCGGGAGTTCGCGCGCGCGATTTTCGGATGGTTCGACACGCTCGGCGTGGGGCCCGAGGACGCGGAGGCGCTTCACTCGCTCGGGAATATTCTGAAAGGCGCGGCCCTTTATTATGAAGGATCGGAAAAGAGGGCCTTTCAGGCGTCCGCGTTCGCCCGCGAACTGCAGTCGTCGATCGAGAGCGCCCTTTTTTCGTCCAAAGTTTACGGCAAAAACCGCGTGCAGGTTTACGACGCGGTGATGGCCCTTCCCAAAGAATACAAAGTGGTTTTTTTGGCCGGGCTTCTCGAAAAGACGTTTCCCCAGGCCGTGACCGAGGACCCGATCTTTAAAGACGCGGAGCGGCGGCTTCTCAATCGGGAGGGGGTCGTGCTCGAGGAGCGCCTCTGGCGCGTCGAGGGGGAGCGTTATTTTTTCTACATGGCCGCCAGCCGCGCGAAAGAGAAATTAATTTTGACCTACCCGACCCACGACGCCGAAGACAGGCCGACCCTGCCTTCTTTTTTTATCGAGGAAGTCCAAAAATGCTTCGCCGCCGTTTCCCGGAAGACAAAAGGGCCCGGCGGCATTCTGCCGGAGGCCGGGGAATGGGAAACCGCCGGCGAGGTCACGCGGGGGTTAGCGCAGATTTTATTTGAACGAAGAAACGGCGCGCCGCGCGTTTCGGATTTTTCCGGTTGGGCGCCCACTATCCGCCGGTGGCGCCGCGAAACGTCTTTCCGGGAAATCGTGGAGGCGGGCCGGCGCGGCGAAGAGGCCGCGATCCGCGATCCGCGCATCCGGGAAATTTTGAAAAAAAAGGAGGAGACCTTCAGCGCGACAAAACTGGAGACATTCGTCACCTGCCCGTTCAAGTATTTTGCCGGGCGCGTGCTCGATCTCAACGAACCGATCGAGGGCCGCGAAAATCTCGAGATGGGGAGCCTCCTCCATGAGACCCTCGAGGCGTTTTACAAGGAACTGGACGCCCGCGATCGCGCGAACCCGGCCTTTTGGGAAAAGGAATCCGAAATCGGCGGGCGGCTTCAAAAAAAATTGGAAGGCCTCATGGCCGAGAGCGCCTTTCGGAATGAACCGCTTTACCGCCGCAGGCTTTACGCGGAGAAAATGAAAGGGATCCTCTCGCTTTTTGTGAAACGGGAGAGAGAACTTTTGGCCGCGCGCGGTTTTTTGCCCTCCTATTTTGAATGGGAATTCGGTTTGGGCGGCAAGACCCCGCCGCTTATCCTGGACGGGATCCGCATCGGCGGCAAGATCGACCGCATCGATGTGTCGCCCGACGGCCGCGGGGCGCTCGTCATTGACTACAAAAAATCCAAAAGGCCGGAAACCTTGAAGAAAAAATTGGCCAAAGGCCTCGAGCTCCAGCTTCCGATCTACATCCTGGCGGCGAGGAAACTCCTGGGTCTGGACGTCATGGGCGGGGAACTCCGGTTTTTGCAAACCGGAACGGAAGAGGCGATTCTTCGCGAGAAAGGCCCCGCGGACGAATTTGAAAAAATCCTGACGGATACCGAAGGCGCCATCCGCGGCGCCGTCGCCCGCCTGAAAGACGCCGATATCGCGGTGCGGTCCAAGACCTGTCAACACTGCCCGTACGACGCGGTGTGCCGGTTTGAGACCTGGAGACTCGTGTATGGGGCCTGAATTCACCGCCGCTCAGAAAGAGGCGATCGAGACGTTCGACCGGAATGTCTTTGTGTTCGCCTCGGCGGGATCCGGAAAGACGACACTGCTCGTCGAGCGGTTCATTCATGCCGTGACGAGGAAAAGCATCGACCCGCAGAAAATTTTGGCCATCACGTTCACGGAAAAGGCCGCGAGCGAAATGAAGCGGCGGCTCGTGCGGGAATGCGACCAGAGGGGCCTCGTGGATTCGAGGCGCCGGCTTGAAAACGCGCCGATCGGCACGATCCACGGTTTTTGCGCGAGGCTTTTGAGGGAAAATCCGGTGGAAAGCGCCCTCGACCCCTTTTTTCAGATCCTGGGAGAGGGCGAGGCGGAGATCCTTTTTTCGAAGACGCTGGACCGGCTCTTTGAAGAAGAGGCGGACAATGCCGCCACTCTGCGGCTTCTGGCCGATTTCGGCGAAGAGGCCGTCCGGAAGGCGCTTAAAAATTTTTACGACCAGTCGCGGGCGCTCGGGGAGGAAGGACTTTTCCGCCGCGAGGATTTCGCCGCCGAGAAAAAAGCGCTTGAAAAAAAATTGGCGGCCGATTTAAAAAATTTGTCCGATAAAATGAACGAGAAGGATGCGACCGAGCCGCAGAGGCGCGCGCGGGAGTCGCTCATGCGTCTGGCCGGTCTTTTGAAGGATTCCATTAAAGAAAAAGATCCGTGGAATTTTCTGAACGCGGTCCTGGACGAGAAAAAAAACCTTTCGAAGAGGACAAAATTTAAAGACGGGATCGGGCTTCTGCACGAACAAATCGACGCGCGGGTGCGTTTTGAAATCCAGGACCTGGCGCGGCCCGTGAAGACGGAGTTTGCCCGGCTCTTCGGGCGTTTCAAAAGCGCGTACGAAAAGGAAAAGACGCGCCTGGCCGTTTATGATTTTGAGGACCTCCTCGTTTTGACTCACCGGCTTTTGTCGGGCGATTCGCCGGCTCAAAAAACGCTGCGCGCGCGGACTCAAAATTTCTTTGCCTCCGTCATGGTCGACGAGGTCCAGGACACGAGCCCCCTTCAGGCGCGGATCGTGGACCTTTTGGTCAACGGCCGTAACCTCTTCGCGGTCGGCGACGTCCAACAAGCCATCTACGGCTTTCGTCACGCGGACCCCGAAGTGTTTCGAAATTTGGGCAGGCAGGCCGGCGCGGGCGCGAGAAACATCGTGTTGAGCGACAATTACCGGTCGAGGCCCGAGATCCTGGAATTTGTGAACGGCGTCTGCCGGAACATGACGCCGGGCGCGGATTTTACGCCGCTTCGGGCGATGCGGGCCTTTCCGGACCCCGCGCCGGGTGCGGTGGAACTTTTTTACGTTTCGAGAAAAAAAGAGGAGACGCTCGACCAGGCGCGCGTGAGGGAGGCGCGCGGCGTGGCCGCGCGGATCCGGGAGCTCGCGGCGTCCGGCTCTGCCGAATACCGCGACATCGCGATCCTTCTCAAGGCGACGACCTCGTCCTATCTCTTTGAGAAAGAGCTCGAGGATCTGGCCATTCCTTTTTTCGTGGTGAAGGGGAGCGGTTTCTATGAGAAGCCGGAGGTGAAGGATTTCATTCATCTTTTCAAATTGATCGAAAACCCCGGCGGGGATATTTCACTCGCGGCCGTTTTGCGCTCGGGGCTTGTGGGATTATCCGACGACGCGCTTTTTTGGCTGGCGCGCCGCGCGAAGGCAAAAGACAGCCGGAGGCCTTTGGCGTCGGCGCTGGCGTCGATTGAAGCCATTCCGGAGCTCGACGAAACCGACCGGAAAAAACTGGCCGCCTTCCGCGATTTTCTGGCGGATCTGAGGGCGAACCGGAATCATTTAAACGTTTCGGAGATCCTTCACGCCGCGCTCGCCCGGACCGGTTACGAGGCCAAGGCTCTCACGCATCCCGAGGGCCGGCAGAAATTGGCGAATGTGCGAAAACTCGAAACGCTCGCGCGAACTTTGGAGGCCAAAGGCATTTTCGGCCCGCCGGATTTTATTTCCTTCGTGAAAAACGCCTCGAACCGCGAGGAGCTCGAGCCCGAGGCGAGGATCCGCGCCGAGAACGCCGTCACGATCCTCACGATCCACGCGGCCAAGGGGCTCGAGTTTCCCTGTGTGATCGTGGCCGACCTGGGCGGCCAGGGCCACCGCGACGGCGGGGACCCGTTTGCCGCCGACCGGAAGGCGGGACTCGGCGTGAAACTAAAAAATCCGCGGACGCAAAAATGGATGTCCGATGAAACCTTCGCGCGCCTGGGCCTGGCCAAAAAGAAAAAAGGGGAAGAGGAAGAGGACAGGCTTTTTTACGTCGCGATGACGCGCGCGAAGGAACGCCTGATCCTCTCGGGGGTCGTGGCGGATTCGGATGGGGACGGCGACGATCCCGGCAGACGGCCGTCGTGGATGGGGCGTTTGGCGCGCGCGATTGGACCGAACCCGGCAGGGGTCAAAATTTTACGGGCTGAAGAACCGGAGAAAGTCCCCGCGCCCCGGAGCGTATCGCTTGCGGATGAGCCCTTCTTCACCGAACTGTTAAAGGAAGACGGCGGCGCGCGCGGCGCCGAGAGGCTTTCCGATTTGGAGGCGAAGCTACGCTTTCCCATCAGGGCTTACGACCGCGTGCAGGACCTCACCGTGACGGATTTACTGGAGGGGAAACTTTCGCGCGAGGAACCGCGGCTCGAGCTCACCGAAGATGAGGATCAAATCGCGCCGGCTGAATTCGGGACCCTCTTTCACCGTCTCATGGAACAGGCGGTTTTGAAAAGGCCGCGTTCGTTTGCGCGCTGGCCGTTTTTCACGGCCCTCACGCGGGGTTTGAGCGCCGCCGAAAAAATAAAAATGAGACAAGCCCTTTCGAAATTTTGGGAAGGCCGGTGGGGTGTTCTCGTTCGAAACGCCCGGCGCGTTTATCCGGAACTGCCTTTCATTTACCGGACGCGGCTGGGGTTGTTGAAGGGTCAGATCGATCTGGTGTTTGAAACCGAAAAAGGGGAGTGGGTGATTTTGGATTATAAAACAAACTGGATCACGTCGGCGCAGAAAGAGGCCGTCGCCGAAAGTTACCGGCTCCAGATTTCTTCGTACGCGTTTGTGTTCAGGGAACTTTACGGAGAGGCGCCCAAGATGGGCGTGCTTTATTTTTCGGCGATCGACGAGGCGAAGACGATCGACTACGCGGAAGGGGATTTTGCGGCTTTGGAAAAGGAACTTTCCGGCGCGTTCGAAAAAACCGTCCGGGAATTGCCCACTTGATTTTTAATTTTTATTCTGCAAGAATGAATTAAAAATGCTCCCGCGCCTCTTCATTCGCCTCTTCATCGCCGTATTCATGGCCACGCTCGGCGCGTTTCTCGCGGTCAGTTTCAAAAAAATAAGCCACCGGAGCCTTTGCATTCTCATCTCCTTCGCCGCCGGGGCGCTTTTGGCGGTGTCGCTCTTCGATATTTTTCCCGAGACCGTGGAGATCGTGGGGTTTTTGCCGGCGATTTTCAGTTTTCTCTCCGGGTACCTCGTTTTCTTTTTCATCACGCGCTTTGTGTTTCACATCTGTCCGGCCTGCGCGGCCACGCACACGGAGGTCAACTTCAAGGCCGTGACCCTCGCGATGGTCGTGGCGCTGTCGGTGCACAGCTTCATGGATGGCCTGGCCATTTACAGCGGCTACGTGGCGACGTCGAAGATCGGGCTTCTCATTTTTCTGGCTGTGGCCTATCACAAACTCCCCGAGGGCATGGCGCTGGCCCTGGTGTCGCGCGGTTCGGGCGCCGGCCGCGCGCGGTCGTTTTTTTTAAGTTTTTCCATTGAATCCCTAACGACCTTCGCCGGCGGCGTGGCGGGGCTTGTGGCGCTTTTGCCCGGCGCCTCACGCTGGGTGGGGTACGTGCTGGGGCACGTGGGAGGGGGGTTTGTGTTTCTTGTGGTTCACGCGCTTTTGAGCGAGGTCATTAAACACCACCCGCGTTCCACGCTCCTGGCGGCCTTTTTGGGGGCGGTGTCCATCAGCCTCGTCGGAGTCTTTTTCGGGGGATTTTAGCCCCCGATTCCCCGTTTTTGAATTATCCCAACCCTTGTGTTATAGTGAACGCTTCGCAATTTTTAGGGCCTGTAGCTCAGCTGGTAGAGCGCCTCAATGGCATTGAGGAGGCCAGCGGTTCGATCCCGCTCAGGTCCATTCACTCACTGCCGAAGTGGCGGAACTGGCATACGCGTCGGTCTCAAAAACCGATCCCTTCACAGGGTTGTGGGTTCGACTCCCACCTTCGGTATGAAATTTTAGGATGCGTTCATGCCCGACCCGCTTTACCCGTTTCCGTCCATCGAATCCAAATGGCAGAAATTCTGGCTGGAAAATAATACTTTCAAGGCTTTGGAGCCCGCCGAGGCCAAAAATAAAAAGAAGCTTTATGTCCTCGACATGTTTCCGTACCCGTCGGGCGCGGGGCTTCACGTGGGCCACCCCGAGGGGTACACGGCTACCGATATTTATTCCCGTTATAAAAGAATGAACGGCTTCAACGTCCTTCACCCGATGGGGTGGGACGCGTTCGGCCTGCCCGCCGAGCAGTACGCGATCGAAACCGGCACGCATCCGGCCGTGACCACGCAGAAAAATATCCGGGTTTTCAAAAAACAGATCCAGAGATTGGGCCTGGGCTACGACTGGGATCGCGAGGTGGACACGACCGATCCCGAATACGTGCGCTGGACGCAGTGGATATTTCTAAAAATTTACGAAAAGGGCCTGGCCTACCTTGCCGAAGTGCCGGTGTGGTGGTGCGAGGCGTTGGGGTGTGTCCTGGCGAACGAGGAAGTGGTGGACGGAAAAAGCGAGCGGGGAGGCCACCCCGTTGTCCGGCGGCCGATGCGGCAGTGGATGCTCAAGATCACCGCGTACGCGGACAGGCTTCTGGAGGACCTGGCTCTTGTCGACTGGCCGGATTCGGTCAAGGAAATGCAGAAGAATTGGATCGGCCGCAGTGAGGGCGCCGAGGTCATTTTTAAAATAGACGGAAAGGATAGCCCGGTTTTTACGACCCGGCCGGACACGCTTTTTGGCGCGACCTACCTCGTGCTTTCACCGGAGCATGTTCTTGTTTCCAAAATAACAAGCGCTCAGCAAAAGAATGCCGTCGAGGAATACCAAAAAAAATCTTCCGCTAAGAGCGAGCTCGAACGGACCGATCTCTCAAAAGAGAAGACGGGCGTTTTTACCGGGGCTTATGCCGTCAATCCCGTCAATGGGAAAAAAATTCCCGTTTGGATCGCCGATTACGTTCTGGCCAGTTACGGCACGGGGGCCATCATGGCCGTGCCGGCGCATGACCAGAGGGATTATGAATTTGCCAAAAAGTTTCATTTGGAAATCGTCGAGGTCATTGCGGGTGGAGATCCGCCAAAAAGCGGGGCGGACAAGTATTCGTCGGAGGAGGCGTTTACTGGCGACGGAAAAAACGTAAACAGCGGGTTTTTGGACGGTCTTTCCACCGCCGAAGCCAAGAAAAAAATGATCGCCTGGCTCGAGGAAAAAAATCTTGGAAAGAAAACGGTCAATTATAAACTCCGCGACTGGCTTTTTTCCCGTCAGCGGTACTGGGGCGAGCCTATTCCTGTTGTTCACTGTAAGAAATGTGGGATTGTGCCGCTTTCCGAGAAAAATTTGCCGCTTACTTTGCCGGAAACCAAAGATTTTAAGCCGTCCGGCAACGCCGAACAGCCTTTGGCTAAAATCAAAGAGTGGGTCAACACGGCTTGCCCGAAATGTTCCTCTCCCGCCGAACGCGAGACCAACACCATGCCGCAGTGGGCGGGGTCCTGCTGGTATTATCTGCGCTACATCGATCCGAAAAACAAAAAACACTTTGTCGATCCCGCCAAAGAAAAATACTGGATGCCCGTCGACCTTTACGTCGGCGGCGCGGAGCACGCGGTCCTGCACCTGCTTTACTCGCGGTTCTGGCACAAAGTTTTGTATGACCTGGGCTGTGTTTCCACGAAAGAGCCGTTTACGAAACTGGTGAATCAGGGAATGATCCTCGGCGAGGAC
>JACPWF010000006.1 GCA_016197155.1 Candidatus Omnitrophota bacterium
CAAACGTTTTTTTGAGCTCGGGGTCCACCTCGTCCATGCTCTTCAGCGGCCCCGCGGCCTTTTTCGGCGCGGAATAATAAATGATGTCCTGATAATCGATCGGCGCGTGACGGATATTCGCCCAGGTCGGCTCCCGCATCGTTTTCCAATGGCGAAAGGCCTTCAGACGAAACTCGAGCATGAACGCCGGCTCGTTTTTTAATTTGGAGATGAGCCGCACCGTCTCCTCGGTCAGACCCTTGGGGATGACATCCGCCTCGATGTCCGTCCGGAAGCCGTATTTGTATTCGCCCCTCGTGAGTTCCTGAATGGCCTTATTGCTCATGGCCCGCCCCCATTAAACTTTTCACTTCAATTTCATTGTGCGTCAGCATGTCGAGCGTCACCGAATCGTAAAACTCGTCGAGGATCGCCTTGGTCTTTCTCCAAATGGGTTTCACGCCGCACAGGCAAAAATGCGTGCAGACGATGTCCTCGCGGACCTCGGGCTTGCAGAAAACGTCGAAGGTGCCGCCCTCGAGCGCTTCGATGATTTGTTTGAGCGTGATCTCCGAGGGTTTGCGCGCGAGCACGTAGCCGCCGTGATTGCCCTGGTGCGACGCGACGAGCCCGGCCTTGCGGAGGGATTGCAGAATTTTTTCCGTGAAAGGGACCGAGTAGCGCTCCTTTCCGGCGATCTCCTTGATCGAAACCCATTCGGCCTCGGCGTGCCTGGCCAGATAGATCATGCAAACCAAACCGTATTCGGTCTTCGTCGTGAACCGCATCTCACCTCTCCTTTGCCGCCGCGATTAAACCGAGAACGACGTCCCGCAGCCGCAACTGCCCGTGGCCTTCGGATTCAGAAATTTAAATCCCCCGCCCACCAGCTCCGTCGAATAATCCACCGTCAGCCCGTCGAGATACAGCAGGCTCTTCACGTCCGAAACCACCTTCAGCCCGCCCGCCTCAAAAGCCCGGTCAAAAGAACCCATCTGGTCGTCGAGTTTCACGTCATAAGTCATCCCCGAACAGCCCCCTCCCCTCACGGCCAGCCTCAGGAACGCCGAGGGCTTATTCTGTTGGGCGATCAGCCTTTTTACCTCATTTTGAGCATTTTCCGTCAGATTAATCATCGTTTCCTCTCTTAAACAGACCCCTCACCTAAAGTATACCGTATTCAGACTATTTTAGTCCAGATTAATTTTAAAATATAAGCCATTATTAATTAATAAGTTATGAAATAAAATTGAATTATCTACTAACTAAAGGAGCTTTTTCGGACAGATAAATCGTTATCCATAAAACTCTTGCGCCGTTAGACCAAATCTGTCCCTTATGGCTCGAATATAATTGCGATCGTATTCTCTTTTGTTTGGAAGCGGATAAATTGTGCTGTTTGCCATTTTTGTCATACCCTACTAACTGCAGATTGTGGGAACCGGAGTTTCCCGTCAATAATATCAAGATCTTGTGACTTTTAAGAAGCCGTGCCAAATCTGATTTTTTAAGAGGCTTATCTTGCTTTGGCAAAACGTGAGGAGGGCCTGCTTAGATCAATAACGGTGGAATGATTGATAATCTCTTGGATGTTTGTTTTGGTCACAGATGATCCAAACAGCCTGCCCACTAAGCTGGCGGTAACCTTTTCTGACATCGTTTGCCAAAAACGAGTGGGAGCAGGGTGATTTATCGCCTCCGGCATATGATGAGAAATAGCAAAATCAACTTGTTGAACTGTTAATGCCCCAAGCTCTTTTATGGCTTCCGGCTTACTCTTAGCCGTAGCGACAATATCTAAAGACAAGTTATGCGCTACCCATTTGCCGTGATCTCTGTATGTGGCAATGGTAAATTTATCGAAATAATTAGTTTTGGCAACAGTTTTAATCAAAGTGTCTTAGTCCCCGAATGACACAAGTGTATCATTTTATCTTTTTAATTTCCATATTACCAAAAACCCTCTAATACTAAATATTATATCTACTAACTTTCTGTTTTCTCATCCATCTACTACCGAATTCCATCAAGCCTAAGCCATCGGGATTCGTCATAATCGGGTAAATGGGAATTGTCTATCCTCTGAATGTCCTGAATGGCGGCCGTCTCAAAATCAAAACTCGCGCGGTCGTAGAGGCCCAGAATTTCCCTGCCTCCGAGAATGAAAACGTGGTCGATCCGCCGGCCGTCCTTTAAAACCAGCGACACGACATGGCCTTTGGGAAGGTTCGCCGGCATGGCCGACACCTTTGCCGCGAGAGGCTCGGGCAGAAGGCGTTTTTGACGGTCGACGAAAATGCTTCGAAATCGCGGCGCGTGGGTTTGCCGTGCGTGGGCGTTTTTAAAAATCCGGTCCGCCTGGCGGTACATCACCACGAGAAAAGGCAGAGTGATGAAAAGCCAGGTTCCAAAGACGGCCCTCACCCACCGGGGGTCTATTCCCGCGTCGCGGGGCGCCCCCTTCAAAAACCAGCCGCTCCAGAAAAAAGCGCTGGCGACCAGAAGCGCCAAAAAAACGCTCATCCCGCCGAACCACGCGTCCACGGCGATTTCCTGATCGGGGTTCAGCCGCTTCCAGATCTGCTCCTTCTTTCGCATAAAGGGAATGATGAGAATGAACCAGCTCCCAAAAACGGAAACGGCCCAGGTGAGGATGAGTTCGGTGCCCCGGATCCGCCCGAAAACCCCTTTCATAAGCGTGGTCCAAAAAATCGCGGCCAGCACGAATGACCCCGCGAACCACACGATCCACCTCATCCAAAACAAAAAACCGTATCGGTCTTTAAGGGTTCTCATAAAGGACCCGTCGCCCTATTAATATTCAATTCGGTAAAGCATCCAATACACCACCACCCCCGTGACCGAGACGTACAACCAAATCGGCAAGGTCACCCGCGCGATCCTCACGTGCCTGTCAAATTGCCCGCGCAGGGCGCGCGCGAGCGTCATGAAAATAAGCGGCACCTGCGCGGCCGCAAGCGTGGTGTGTGAAATGAGGATCGAAAAATAAAACACCCTCACCCACCCGCGCCCCGGAAACCGCGTGACACCGTGATGCGCGTGATAGTAAAGGTAGCACGCCAAAAACACGGTCGAGGTCAGCGTGGCGGCGAGCATGCAAATCGTGTGGCCCGTCACGGCGCGCTGGCGGATCAAAAAATATCCCAGCATCAAAAGGAGCGCCGTCGTGAGGTTCAGTCCCGCGTTCAGCGGGGGAAAGAGGGAGAGGTCCATGGTCAGCGATTATAACACAAGCCCCCACGGTGCCAGAGGGGTCGGAGGGGTCAGAGGCCTCCGACCCCGATTTATGTGATAGAATTGGGGGTTATGGTTATTATCACGGGCGGAGCGGGGTTCATCGGGAGTGCGCTCCTTTCAAAATTGAACGCGCGCGGCGAAAAGGACATCCTCGTCGTCGACCAAAAGATTAAAGGTTCCCCGAAAGAGCGGAACCTGGCCGGCAAGCATTATTCGTACCTCGAGTCCGACGAATTCCTGAAGCGCCTCGCGAAAAATGAATGGAAAAACCTGAAGGCCATTTTCCACCTCGGCGCCTGCTCGGACACGACCGAAAAAAATACGGACTACCTTCGAAAAAATAACACGGAATATTCCAAGATTCTGGCGGAATTCGCGGTCAAAAATAATATTTACCTCGCGTACGCGTCGAGCGCGGCGGTTTATGGCGACGGGGCGATCGGTTTTTCGGACGAGGACCGGCTGAATGAGCGGCTCCGCCCCCTCAATCCCTACGGCCGGTCGAAACTCGATTTCGACAGGTGGGCGATCGAGAACGGCCTCGAGAAAAAAATCACGGGCTTTCGCTATTTCAACGTCTACGGCCCTAACGAGACTCACAAAGGCCACATGCGGAGCCTCGTCCACAAGGGTTTCGAACAGATCCGCTCGACGGGGCGCCTGCGTCTTTTCAAATCGTACCGGAGGGAATACCCCGACGGCGGGCAAAAAAGGGATTTTGTTTACGTGAAGGACGCACTGGACGCGATGCTGTGGTTTTACGACCACCCCGGCGTGAAAGGGATTTACAATTTAGGCTCGGGCCGGGCCCAGACCTGGAATGAATTGGCCGCGGCGATTTTTAAATCACTCGGGAAAAAACCATCGGTCGAGTACATCGAGATGCCGGACGACATCAAGGGTCAATATCAATATTTCACGGAAGCGGACTTGACGAAATTCCGAAAGGCGGGATGCCCCACTCGATTTCAGAAATTAGATGAAGGGGTCGGAGATTACGTCAGAAATTATCTTCTAAAAGAAAATTACCTATGATGCAGTGGGGGCGACGCGACGCGTCGCCCCTACACGTCCACCAACACGTCGTCACCTTCAATTTTCACGGGAAATGTTGCCTGCTTTACGCCCGGGATCCCCTGACAAGCGCCGGTCTTAACGTCAAAAGTCCAGGCATGCCAAGGACAGGTCACCTCGGTTCCTTTTAAATATCCTTCTCCGAGCGGGCCGCCGCGGTGCGGGCAGGTGTTGTCGAGCGCGTAAAATTGTCCCTCCACTTTAAAGAGCGCCACCGGCTTGCCGCCCGCGTCCACGGGTTTGGCCTGGCCTTCTTCAATCTCCGAAATAGTCGCGACCTTTTGCCACATGACTTTATTTTACACTTCCTTTTTAAAAAAGAATATCCCTTAAATCACCGTACATTTTGAAAGGCTCGCCCCATTGATGCCGGTTCGACAGGTCCCACGCCTCATCCGCGTTCGCCACTCGTCGGATCCGGATCCCCCATTTCCCCCCGTAAATCAGGAAGGCAAAACCGGATCCCGAATCCGCGACCTTCACCGAAAACGCCCGCCCAAAAACGCCGCCCTCGTCCACCGCGGTCACGTCGCAGTCGATTTCTTTTCCGCGATCCTCGATCCGGATGCCGCGGATCGGGCGCGGCGGGGCAATCTCGCGGAAAACAAATTGGCCGCTCGCGGGGCAGTTGGGATTGGCCTCGACGTCTATTTCCATCATTCACCCACGACGAGAGACTGGATCTTCCCGCGGATCGTTTCCTTTAGCGGCGTCTGGTTTTCAACGTCGTAAAGACTGAAAGCCTCGCGGTACGCCTCCAGCGCCAGCGCCCTTTTGCCCTCGAAGTTGAGGGATTCCGCCAGGTGATACGTCAAATCGATCCGCCTGAAACGGGTCAGGTCGCCGGATTTCGCCTTTCGAAGCGCGTCCGCGTAATGAAATTCGCCGCGTGCGTAGTCCTTTTTGCGGTAAAAATAAATGTCCGCGAGAGCCGCGTCGATCTCCCAGGCCTCCGGGTTGTCGCGGGCCCCTTGCTTTAAAATTTCAATCGCCGCGTCCGACCGGTCAAAACTTTTATCAAGCCAAAAAGCGGCCGTGAGAATCGCGGGCACGTTGCGCGGGTCGAGCTTCACCGCCGCCGCGAAAAACGGCAGCATCTCTTTTTGTTTGTCTTTCGTCAGATGATAATGCCCGTGGCGGCGGACCTCGTGGTTCACGCGCGAGATCCAGTCGCCGGCCGGTTGAGCCGGGAGCGTTTTTTCATTTTCGCGCTCGTCCTCGACGAATCCCTCCCGGCCCAGCTCCTCTTTGGTCTCCGGCGGACGATTGGGAAACGTCTCCCCTCCGTGAAAGTAGGCATCCGCTTTCAGGAAAAGCGTGTCGCCGACGGCTTCGCCGGCGCTTCCCAGAATGCGGCCCGGAATATTTTCAAATCCCGCCGGCGCGGCGGAGGCATTTATTTTTTGATCCAGGAAAAAACAAAGAAATCCCGCCGCCAGAACCAGCGGCAGAAAATAAATCGCGGACACGCGGCGGGTCATAACGAGTGTCTTTGAAGTTTGAGCGCACCCAAAAGGAGAAAAATCGCGGTGTAAACGGCGGCGTAACACGTAAGAAAAAAAACAAGGCCCGCCGAAATGGGACCCCATTCGTGGATGAAGCGCTGTCTCAGATCGAAAAATTCGAAGTGCGGCAGGCAATAATAAAGCGCGGCCCAGGCCCGCCCTTTTAGGGTCTGGCCGTACGCGCCCATTAAAAGATAGAGGATGAGCGTCACCGAAACGTTCGCCGAGACGGTCAGGTAATAGGAAAAGCCGCTCGCCATCGCGGCGACGACCATGAGATTCAAAAGAAAAAGGTACGCGGTCTGAACGGCCGTGCCCGACGCGAGCCCTCCGCCCTTCGCGGACGCGACGGCGAGGAACAGGACGTAAAAAATGAGGAACGCCGAGGCCCCCGCCAAAAACGACCCCAAAAATTTTCCGATCACGAACCGGCCGCGGCGGATGGGTTTGGACAGGAGAACGGCCGCGGTGCGGTTCTGGATCTCCGAGGGAAACTGGCGCGCGGCAAGCGTGACCGTCAAAATGACGGAAAAGGAAAAAACGAGCCAAAGCCCGATTTCCATGAGATAGCGCACGATATTTTTCACGTTGTAGAACTGAAGCTGGGCCGCGTAAAAAAGGATGACGCCGATGAGGATGAGCGCCACGTAAAAATCTTTTTTCCGGAAGATCTCCTTGATCACGAGTTTGGAGAGCGCCCAAACAGGTTTCATTTCCGCGCGGCCTCGACCGTTTCGATGAAAAACCGCTCCAGATTTTTATCCCGATGGTCGCCCAAAACCTCCTTTAGAGATCCCGATAGGACCAGGCGCCCGGCTTCGAGGATCGCGATGGAGTCGCACACGAGCTCCGCCTCCGAAAGCTCATGCGAAGAAAAGAAAATCGTTTTCCCCTGATTTCTCAAGTCGTGCAAAATCCGCCGCAGGTCCGCCCGCGCCAGCGGGTCGAGGCCCGAGGCCGGCTCGTCCAAAATGAGGGTTTGGGGATCGTTCACCAGCGCCTGGGCGAGACTCAGCTTCTGCGCCATGCCCTTCGAAAAAGTGCGGATGGGTTTATTCCGCACGTCGAAAAGCCCGACGAGAGTCAAAAGTTTTTCGATGCGCGTTTTAAGCTCCGCCTTGGGAATGGAGAAAATTTCTCCGTAAAATTTCAGAGTCTCGAGCGGGGTGAGAAACCGGTAGTACGTCGCCTCTTCCGGCAAAAAACCGATCCGCGCGCGGGCCCTCGGGTCGGCCGGCGAAAGCCCGTGCACGCGCACGTCGCCCGAATAAAAAGGGACCAGGCCCAGGAGCGTTTTGATCGCCGTGCTCTTGCCGGCGCCGTTGGGGCCGAGGAATCCGAAAATCTTTCCCTTTTCCACGGAAAGCGAGAGGCCGTCGAGCGCGCGCTTCGGGCCGTACGCAACGACGAGATTTTTTATTTCAATCGCGTTTTCCATCGGGAATGTCTCTTTTGTACAAATGCGTGGAGCGGGGGTTTAAAAGCTCGGTCATATTCAGTTTCATCTGCTCGCGGCTGTAGGCGGCGATGTCCAAAATCTGCGTGTCCATGCGGATGGCGTCCTCGGGGCACACCTCGACGCAATAGCCGCAGTAAACGCACATCCCCAGATCCAGGTCAAACGAGGCCGGTACTTTTTCAATATTCGGGTCGGGGTGCTCGGCGGCGACGATATTGATGCAGCGCGCCGGACACACGGTCTCGCACATCATGCACGCCACACAGCGGGGGCTCCCGTCCTCGCGCCGGGTGAGGCGATGGCGCGTGCGCGTCCGCTTCGACAGCGGCCGCTGTTCCTCGGGGTACTGGTACGTGACGCCGGCGCGAACATTCCGGAAAAGACCGACCGAGTGAAGCCCGTGGAGAAAAAGATTCTTAAAAAAATGTCCCGACGTGATCCAGAGCCCCATGAAAACCGCCGGCAGATACGTCCGGTCGAGGAACCCGAGCTCTTTTCTTTTTAAAACGACGGTGGCCATCTAACCTCTCATCACCACGATGACGCTCGTGACCAGCACATTGACGAGCGACGCGGGAAATAAAATTTTCCATCCCAAATGCATGAGCTGGTCATAACGGAAACGCGGGAGCGTCCAGCGGATCGCCATGAAAAGCCAGTTGAAAAACGCGACCTTGAGCATAAAAGAAAGAATTTGAACGGCGGCCACCGCGTTGTGCGAGAGGCCTCCGAGCGGAAAGGGCACCTGCCACCCGCCGAAGAAAAAGGTCGTCACCAGGCACGCCACGAGCACCGTCTCGACGAGGTCCGTCAAAAAAAACATCCCGAATTTCATGCCGCTGTATTCCACGAAATAGCCGATGATCTCGGATTCGCCTTCGGGCAGATCAAAGGGGACGCGCTTGGTCTCGGCGAGCGCCGCCGTCATGAAAAGAAAAAACGCCAGCGGTTGAACCGCGAACCCCCAGAGGTGAGACTGCCGGCGCACGATTTCCTGCAGGCTCAGCGTCCCGTAGCAGAGGATGATCCCCATAATGGAGATCCCCATCGTGATCTCGTACGACAACATTTGCGAAGCCGCGCGCATGCCGCCCAGATAAGCGTAGTTGTTGTTCGAGGAGAATCCCGCCAGGATCACGCCGTACACGCCGAGCGACATCATCGCGAACACGAACAAAACGCCCGCATTCACGTCCGTGACCTGCAGGTTGATCACGCGTCCGCCGATCTCAAGCGTGTTTCCAAAAGGGATCGCCGCGAAAGCCATGAGCGCGAACACCACGGAGAGGGCCGGGGCCAGCGTGTGCAGAAATTTATCGGCTCCTCTCGGCGTGAAATCCTCTTTGACGAACATCTTGATCGCGTCGGCCAGCGAATGAAAAAGTCCGAGGGCGTTCAGGGGGCGCAGGATCCAGTTGAGCGGCCTGAGCCACACGGATTTGAATGTGATCCAGGCGCGGTTGGCGCCGATGCGGTCCTGCATCACGGCACTTTGCTTGCGCTCGACCCAGGTGAGAAGGCCCGCGAGATTCAACACCGCGCCCAAAAACAAAACGGCCAAAAGGGCTTTGATTAAAAATTCCGTAATCATTTTTTATTCCACACCCTGCCGGCGGGACCGATCTGTTTGAATGTGAGTCCGCCAAACGCCTCATTTTCCTTCGCCAGATCGCTAAAAATAAATTCCGGGCGCGCGTAGCTCAGATCCATCCCCAAAACGCCCGCGAGTTCGAGCAAAATCTCCCAGGCGGGCCTCGAACCGCCGAGCGGCTCGACGGCCTTGCGGATCCGCTGGACGCGGCCCTCGAAATTGGTGAAGGTCCCGTCCTTTTCCGCGTAGGACGCGCTCGGAAGGACAATGTCGGCGGCGTCGGACGTCGCGTTTTGATTCGGCCCCTCAAAAATAATCGTCTTCACGTTCTTTCGAACGAGCGCAAGCGTCTCGGCGCCGTAGATTTTCGCAAGGTCGTGGGCAAAAATAAAAAGTCCCTCCAGTTCCCCGCGTTTGGCCTTTTCAACGATCGGCGTCAGGACCTCGCGGCCGGCCTCAAGCCCCAAAATCTGCGCCGCCCCCGCCGAATTCGGATTTTTATCGGCCTTCATCAAAAACGAATCCTCGTATCCCTCCTGCCCGGGCGCCTTAAAACCAACGTGGTTCCATTTGAGTTCATCGAGAAAAATTTTTTTCTGGAGGTAAAGCTCTTCGTTCGTGTACTCAGGCGAAGCGGCCAGCGCCCAGCGGTGAGGGTGGGCGGATTTCAGGATCACGGCGATTTCCTCAAGCGCGGCCTTCCAGTCAAAGGGCGCGGTGTTTCCGTTCAAATTCGTTTTGAGCGTCTTGAGGCGCCCAAAATCGACCGGCTTGTAGCCGTAGCGGCCCTCGTCGCAGATCCACCACTTGTTCACCTCGGGGTTTTCGCGGGGCTTGAGACGCATGATCCGCTCTTCTTTCAGATGATAGGGGCGCGATTTTTCGTATTCAATGGAAATATTACAGCCGCGCGAACAGCCCGGGCACACCGACGCCTGCGAGCCCAGATACCACACGCGCATCTTGAAACGAAAATCGCGGTCGGTGAGCGCGCCCACCGGGCAGATGTCGGCGACGTTGCCAGAATATTTGTTGTCGAGCGTTTTGCCGGGATAGATGTCGAGCTCCGAATGGTCGCCGCGGTTAAAAACCCCGAAGTCGTGGGTCTTGGTGACTTCGTCCGCGAAGCGCACACAGCGCGTGCACAAAATACAGCGCTCCTGGTCAAGCATGATCGTGGGCCCGATCGCGAAGGCCTTTTTCGTTTTCTTCACCTTCACGTCGTCAAATTTCGGGTCGTACAGGCCGACCTGCATGTAGTAATCCTGGAGTTTGCACTCCCCCGACTGGTCGCACACGGGGCAGTCGAGCGGGTGGTTCGCGAGCAGAAATTCCAGAACGACGGCCTGCGACTCCTTGGCCTTTTGCGACTGGGTGTGAATGACCATGCCCTCGGCGACGCGCGTGTTGCAGGCAATCACGGTGCGCGGCATCTTCTCGACCTCGACCTGGCAAATCCTGCAGTTGCCGGCGATGGACAGCGCGGGGTGATAGCAGTAGCGTGGCAATTCGATCTTGGCCTCGTCAATCGCCTCGATGATCGTGATGCCGTCCTTGACCGCGTAAGGTTTGCCGTCAATCGTGATGTTAGCCATGAACTGCCCCGGCTTTTTTATGATTCAAAATATAATTTTCAAATTCTTTTCTAAATTTCGTGATGTAACTCTGAATCGGCCAGGCCGCCGCGTCGGCGAATACGCAAATCGTGCGGCCTTCCATGTTTCGCGCGACCTTTAAAAGCGTGTCCAGGTCCCTCAAATCCCCCTCGCCGCTGTAAATGCGCTGAACCACTTTGTAGGCCCAGCCCGTGCCCTCGCGGCAAGGCGAGCACTGGCCGCAGGACTCGTGCGCGAAAAATTTCGCGGCCACGAGCAGCATCTTCACCATGCACGTCGTCTCGTCCATCACCATCACGCCGGCCGAGCCGAGCATGGTCCCGGCGGCCTTGAGGCCGTCGTAATCCATTTTCACGTCGATCTCGCCGGCGGTCAGAATTTTCGCGGAAATGCCTCCCGGAATCACGGCCTTGAGGGCGCGGTCATTCCGGATCCCGCCCGCGTGCGTGTAAATCATCTGGCGAAGCGGGGTCCCCATCGGCAGTTCGTACACGCCCGGCTTTTTCACGTGGCCGGAGACGCTGAATAGATGCGTGCCCCCGTTTCCGGGCGAGCCGAGATTCGCGAACCACTCGGCGCCGTTTTTTAAAATGTGCGGCACGCAGGCCAGGGTCTCAACATTATTGATGATGGTCGGGCATCCGAAAAGCCCCACGATCGCCGGAAAAGGCGGTTTCAGGCGCGGAAAACCCTTCCCGCCCTCAAGCGAATTAAGCAGCGCCGTTTCCTCCCCGCAGATGTAGGCGCCCGCGCCCCGGTGAACGACCAGGTCCAGATCCCATCCCGACCCAAAAATATTTTTCCCGAGAAAATTTTCCGCGTACGCCTCGTCGAGGGCGGCCTTTAAATTTTGATAAGGCTCGACGTATTCGCCGCGGATGTAAATGTAGGCCTTGTGCGAACGGATCGCGAACGCGCTGAGGACGATGCCCTCGATCAATTGATGCGGGTCGCGTTCCAAAATATAGCGGTCCTTAAACGTGCCGGGCTCTCCCTCATCCGCATTCACGACGAGATAAACCGGTTTTGGATTATCCTTGGGCAAAAACTGCCATTTTTTTCCCGTCGGGAATCCCGCGCCGCCCAGGCCCCGCAGGTTTGACGCGGTCACGGTCTGCACGATCTCCTCCGGCTTCATCGCCAGGAGGACTTTTCGCGCGGTTTCGTAGGCGCCGCGCGGCCCGGCGACGGAAAGTTTCCAGGCATTCGGGACGTTGAAATTGCGGGAGAGGATGGGCTCTGTCATTTCAATTTCTCTAAAATTTCATCCACTTTTTTCTCGGTCAGATCGCCGTAATATTTTCCGTCCACCTGCATCATCGGCGCCATCTCGCACGCGCACAGGCACTCGGCCTCCTCGAGCGAGACCTTCCCGTCCGCCGACACGGCGCCGTTTTCGATCTGAAGTTTCTTTTTCAAATAGCCCAAAACTTTTTCGGAACCCATGAGCACGCAGGACGTCGTCGTGCAAAAACGGATGTGGTGCCGCCCCGCCGGCCTTTGGCGGTACATGGAATAAAACAGGACGACCTCGCGCACGCGCACCACGGGCACGTCGGTCCATTTGGAAACCCAGGCCTCGACCTCCGGCGTCACACAACCGACTTTATCCTGCGCCAAATGCAAAAGCGGGAGTGTCGCGGCGCGTTTCTGGTCATACTTGGCCAAAATTTTTTGGGCTTCCGGATCTAGACTTGCTAATTCACCCATCCATTTCTCTCAATCTATAACTTTTTGTAGACATCCCCACGTGGAAAAATGGCCACGACCGCTATTTCCTCTTTGTCCTCGTGAATCTCATAAACAACCCTTAAACCCCCTACTTGATAACGGTACAAATTCTCATAACCTTTTAACTTTTTCGTTCTTAAAAAATCCCGGGGGTTCTCTTCCAAACGAACGAAACAGGCCTTGAGGGCTAGTGTATTTAGCCACGCCTCACGGAACGCCACGGAACCCCTTTGCCTCGCCTGTACTCGGATCTTCCTTTTTCCACAAGATGGGCTTCGCTCTTGGACAATTCACCGCCCAACTTATCCAAAATGGACTCCCGGATAACTCCCGACACGGACTTATATTCGACTCTGGCGAACCTTTTAAGCTCCTGATAGATCTTTTCCGGTAAATTCACCAGAATTCTTTTGGTCATCACGCTCATCGGACGGCCCTCACTTTTTCATTTTATATCAAAAGTATATCATATAGATATATTATTGCAGGGTTCGGGTTTGCCACTGCCTCTATCGATCCAGCTCCCCCCCGATCATATTCACAGAACCAAAAGTCGGCACGATGTCGGCCACCATGTCGCCGACGAGAATTTTTTCGAGCGCGGCCATGATCGGAAAACACGGCGGGCGCACGCGCACGCGGTACGGCCGGTCACTGCCGTCCGACACGACGTAAAACCCCAGCTCCCCGTTGGCGCCCTCGACGGGAAAATACGCCTCGCCCTTCGGAGGACACAGGCCGTGGCCGTGCATCACCAGTTTAAAATGATTCATCAGGCCTTCGATGTTGCCGTACGTGTCTTCCTTGGCCGGTAGGGCCACTTTTTTGTCCTTCGAATAAACATCGTCATGGTGGCGCCGCGTCGTCCCCTCAAGCGTCGGGTCAAGGTCCACCTCGACTTCGTGAAAACCCTTGGTCCTGCCCATTTTCGCCGCGTCGACCATCTCCGCCGCCGACAGCACGCGCCCGAAATCGCCCACCGACACTTCGCCCTTGGGCATGTCCTTCAAAGCGCGCTCGACAATGCGGATGCTCTGCTCCATCTCTTCCATCCGCACGTAATAACGGTCGAGATTGTCCCCGTGCTCGCCCACCGGCACATCAAAATCGATGCGGTCATAAACGAGGTACGGGCGCGCCTTCCGGACGTCGTAATCGATCCCCGTCGAACGCAAAAACGGCCCCGTGAGGCCGTAGGCGGTCGCGTCCTCTTTTGAAATGACGCCCGTGTCCTTCAGGCGGTCAACGAAAATCCGGTTCGTATCCAAAAGCCCTTTGACTTCTTTCAACACCTTACGGGTCTCGCTCAGCGCCGCGCGGCATTTTTCCTCAAAACCCTCCGGCAGGTCGGATTTCAAACCGCCGACGCGCGCGTAAGAAATCGTGAGACGCGCGCCCGTGACGCTTTCGATGAGTTCGTACAGAAATTCCCTGGCCTTGATCATGTAAAGGAAAACCGTGAACGCCCCCAGCTCCATCGCGGAGGCGCCGATGCAGGTGAGGTGATCGGTGACGCGCGAGAGCTCGCTCATCACCACGCGGATGTATTGACAGCGGTCGGTCGTCTCGAGGCCCATCAATTTTTCGACGGCCAGGCACCAGCCGATGTTGTTGATGAGCGGCGACACGTAATTCAGGCGGTCGGTGTAGGGAATGGCGTTGTTGTACGGGCCCTGCTCGCACATTTTCTCGAACGCGCGGTGGAGATACCCGATCTCGACGTCGGCGCCCAGCACCGTTTCGCCGTCAAGTTTGGCCGTGATGTGCACGATCCCGTGCATCGCCGGATGCTGAGGCCCGACGTTGAGGAGCATGGGACGGGTTTCTTTAACTTTTAAATTAGGAGAAACAGGCTTGCCCATTCAAAAATCCTTAAAAAAATGAAACTCAATCGGACGAACGCGTGATCTGCCTCAGGATCGCTTCTTTCAAGCGCGGATTGTCCGTCAGGCTCATCGCCTTCGTGTAAAATTCGGCGGCCTTGGCGAGTTCTTTTTGTTTCTCGTAGGCCATCGCCAGACTCAGGCACGCCTTGTAAAAATCGGGTTTCAGGGAAACGCTTTTTTCGTAGCACTCGATCGCCTTGGAATAATCATTCTCCTTGGCGTAGGCCGCGCCCAGATCGTACCACGCGACTTCGTCGTTCGGCGCGATTTCCGCGGCGCGCATCAGGGAATCGACGGCCTTTTGGTTCTCGCCGCGCTCCTGAAAAACATAGGCGAGGTTCGAATACGCGAAGACATTTTTGGGATCGGCCTGGATCGCCTTTTCGTAGGCGCCTTGAGCATTTTTCAAATCATTCTGGCGGCTGTACAGATTTCCGAGCGAGAGATAGACGTCCGAATTTTGCGGATCGAGCCTGGCGGCCTGCCGGTACGCGTCGGCGGCCTTCACCGGCTCCCCCGCCCCCTCGTACGCCAGTCCCAGCGCGTGGCGGGCCTTCGAACTTTTCGGATCGGCCTTCACCGCTTTCTCGGCGAATGAAAGGGCCTGGTCAAAATCCTCTTTCTCCGCGTAGACAAGCGAGAGATTGAGAAACGTCTCGCCGTTCTCGGGATCAAGCTCCGCGGCCTTTTTGAGACTCGCCGCCGATTTGTCCCAGTTTTTTTGTTCGGCATAATTGACGCCCAGGCTCAGGTAGGCGGCGGCGTTCGCCGGATTCTCCGCGACCTCTTTCTCGTAAAGTTTTGTCGACTCCTCGAGGCTCCCCCGGCTGTAGGCCCTGTCGGCTTGTTCCAAAAACCCGGACCGGCTGGCCTCGGACGCGAGGGACAGATGACAGAAGACAGACGACAGAAGACAGACGACAGCGGTCAGCAGACAGGAGAAAAAGATCGAAAAAAAACAGGCTTTATTCTTTTTCCACTTTCCACTTTCCACTTTCCACTCTCCGTTTTTAATTTAAAGGCCCAATGATCGGCTGACGCTCGTTGTAGCGGTAGTCCTTCCTCAAAGGATGCCCCTTAAAACTTTCGTACATCAGGATCCGCTTCAGGTTCGGGTGGCCGCTAAAGCGGATGCCGAACATGTCCCACGCCTCGCGCTCGTACCAGTCGGCGGCCGGCCACACGCCCGCCACCGAGTCGAGCGTCGGGTCTGTTTCGCGCACCTGAACTTTTATGAACAGGCGGTGTTTTTTTGTGAGCGAATACAGATTGTAAATAATTTCAAAGCGTTTTTCTTTTTCTTCCCAAAATAAATAATCGACGGCGAAAAGGTCCATCAAGAGGTCGAAGGAAAATTCCGAATCCGCGCGGAGGGCGGCCATGAAATTTTTGACGGATTCTTTTTTGGCAATGACAACCGGCTCGCCGGCGTTTGACGCCAGGTCCGAGACCATCGCGGAATATTTTTGTCGGACTTTTTCGGCGAGGTTCACACTTCCTGCTTCTGATTTTGAATTTTGTCCTGCAGTTTCATGAGGCCGTCCAGCACGTTCTCCGGGCGCGGCGGGCATCCGGGAATGTACACGTCGACGGGAATGATCGTGTCGATGCCCATCACGGTGGCGTAGTTGTCGTAAAACCCGCCCGTGCACGTGCACACGCCGAACGCCACGACCCACTTGGGCTCGCACATCTGGTCGTACACGCGCTTCAAAACCGGCGCCATCTTGTGGCTGATCGTGCCCACGACAAACAGCACGTCCGCCTGGCGCGGAGAAAAACGCGGGAAACCCGCGCCGAAACGGTCGACGTCGTAATGCGCGCAGGCCGTGGCCATGTATTCCATCCCACAACAGGCGGTGACAAAAGGATACTGGAAAATGGAAAACTTGCGCGCCCAGCCGATGGCGTCGTTTAGCTTCGTCGTCATGAAACTGAATTTGTCGACCGTCACCGCTCCCATTCGAGCGCCCCCTTCTTCCACGCGTACGCGAACCCGAGCGCCAGAAACGCCAAAAAGGTGAACATCTCCGCGATCCCCGCCCACCCGAGGCTCCTCAGGATCACCGCCCACGGGAAAAGCCAGACGATTTCCACGTCGAACAAAATGAAGAGCATCGCCAAAAGATAAAATTTGACCGACAGGCGCGTGCCGCCTTCCGAGGCCTTGGGCAGGCCGCATTCGAACGGCTCGGCCTTTTCGGGGGTGCGTTTATTTTTCGGCCCGAGAATTTTATTGAGAAACAGAATGAGCCCCGCGATGCCCGCCGCGATGAGGAACGTGGCCAGCACGCCCAGGGTTTCGACCGATGAATTCATGCGCCCATTATAACCAGATAAAGGGTAATGTGACAAGCCCGACGCTAGGGGTGGGGGCATGAGGCGTGCCGGAGGCTTAGAGATTTTCGAGGATTCTCAAATATTCCTTGGTTGAGATCCCAAGAGTCTTCAAATTGCTTTTGATCTCAACCAGCTGAAGTTCTTTTGAGGCGAACACAACACACGGGCGGGAAAGATCGGCCCGGCTGTATATTTTATGATCGCCGACTTGACGGACAAGATAGCAATTCACATGAAGCAAAAGCGGGGATCTGCATCGGCTCGGTCTTTTGACCGATAATCTCGGGAGGCATGAAGGTGTTTTTAACTTTTTGCCAGCCGCAGTCCGTTAAAACTTTTTCCCATGTTCCCATCTTGGTCACTTCTTCGATGAACAGGCGGAGAGTCGTGCGGAATGAATCAAGAGCGTCTTCAACGGAATCCCCATGAGAAGCCAGATCCAAGACGGGGGTATAGCAGACAAAAACACCCCCTTCTTTCATAAGAATCACGGGAAGGTCATATTCAACGGGCCGCTTTTTCATGGTTTTCGCCTCGGGCAAAGTATACCACACGAAGGTTAGTGATTCCAGATTTGGCGTTTCTTGAATTCTCGTATTTTAAGCCCACGCGGTCGTCTGCCGGAGGATTCGGAAAGGCCGATGCCACGAGTCACAAAATTAATATTTTATTAATTTGACAATTTCATTAAAAACAGGCATACTGGAGGCATCAGGAGACGAAAATGACCACGATGCTCAAAATGAACCGTAACCGGCAAGTCAATATCCCCTCGGCTTTTGTCGCAAGGCTCAGCCTGGGCGAAGACCGGTACTTCAAAGCCGACCTTAAGGGAAACCATATCATTCTGACCCCGGTTGATCCGGTGGAGCGGGTTTTTTCCAAAGAAAGCCTTGACCTTGTCGAGGAAGTTTATGGACGGGAAAAGAAGTCGGCCAAACGGGTGACCCCGGCCTGGATCCAGAAGGCGCATCGCCCGGCCTAAATGCCCTTCGAGCTTTACTTTCTCCCCCCTTACGGGCGCTGTCTCAAGCATCTTGGAAACAAAGAAAAACGCATTGCCCGACTGGTCGTTTCCGCGCTTCTTGAATATTTCCACTCAAACTCTCCCACTGGCAACCCTTACATGATCCCTGTCGGGGGAAGGGCTTACCGTTTGGTTTTCAAAAAACTGGACGGGGCTGTCTGGGAAGCGTACATTGAAAACCACGTTCGCGTTCTCACAAGACTCGACAAACACCGGCACTTTCTCGTCTTCGCCGGCAATCACGATCAGGTCAGACAATTTCTAAAAGAAAATTAAGCCCACGCGGCCGTCTGTTGGAGGGTTCGGAAATACTGCTGGATTTGAGTCCAGGCGGCGCGGAAAAGCGGCGGCAGGGCCAAGCGTTTGGCGGCGGCGCGGGTGTTTGGGGAAATGTCTCCCGATAAAAATAAATGAAGCGAAAAAGAAAGGTCTGTCCAATCAACCTCCGGCAGACGGGAGCGATAGAGGCTCACGAAACCGTCCGGAATATTTTTTGGATCGACGCTCGCCGCAAACATGGCCAGCCAAATATCCGCTTCTGAATCCAACTCGCCCCGGTCGAGCGGCTTGGCCGGAATAAACGGCAGAGCCTGCGCCGCGGTCCAGCTGTTTATTTCCCCCGGCGTCGCCAGCGCCAACTGCCGGTACGGTTTGCCGGTAGCGGGATGGATCCGGGCATCTTGGTTAATAACACCTTCCGCCGCGAGCGTCGCCGCCAGGGGCATTTTTAAAATTCTGTCAACGCCGGTCCCTTCAAAACGGAAAATAAAGTTTTTCGCGGCCGGCAGCCGGGAAATGCGCCTCAGCATCAAAAGTTCATTCAATAAATAAGCCTTGTCCCCCGGCAAACGTCCCAAGTCAATACTGACCACGCAGGTTTCTTGAGAAACCAGGCCCGAGTCTTTGTATTTTTCAAAGGCGGCACGGACCTTCGCGGTTTCTTCATCTCCTCTTTCCAAAATTTCTACCGCGCTCAGCATTTTCCTATCATCCGCCGCCGTCAAACCACGATCCGTTTGCACGCGTTCAATATTCAAATTCGCCGCCACAATATCCGCCTCGGAATAATGAAACCGCAAAACCGGCCGCATCTCTTCATCAAATAAAATAATATTATTTCCCGACCGTGCCGCAAAACCGGCCCCATCTCCTATCCGAATCGGATAAGGAATTTTATTCTCCAGCTCATTCAGCCTCACCGGTAAAAAGGCCTGCCTAAGCCGAGCCTTCTCAGACGCATTCACGAGTCTGGCCCCCGCCGTCCTCCGAAGCGCGCGCGGCAAAGACTGTCCCTCCGGCAAAAGCGACTCCGGGAATTCGTCATCAACTCCGTCCGGGATCCCTTCCCTATGAGCCCGCTCCTGCGACTTTATCCGCTTCTCTTCAAATTCACGCCTTAAGGCTTCTCTTCTAAGACTTTCTTTATGACTGTACTGCTTGTGCGGAAACCTCCGCCGCGCCGCCAGCCTCGCACCGCTCTCAAGTCCTCTTATTTTCGATCGGTCAATCAAAATTTTCGAAATAATCGACTCTATTTCTCCTACTTTCTCACTATAGGGTCCTGAGGATTCACCACTTCGCCCGGAATAAACCGTAATGGATAAAAGACTCGCTAAAAGAACCCCCAGACGTTCCGCGCAGTTATCCTGGATCGCATATTCTAATAATTCATTAATCTTTGCGAGGGCCTTTTTGGTTTCCGGGTCTAAACGAATATTTGAAATCCTTTTTTCTTGCGCATCAAGATAGGCAAGTTGCAACGCTGTCTGGTATTCCCCGAACAAAACCAACAACTCGTCCCGGAACGCCTTTTGTAAGGGGTCCGCCGTTCCCGCAGCCCCCACACCCCCTGATTTCTGATTCGCCTCCGATAAACCGGCCAACCGCGCGCCTTTGCCGGTCCGCGGGACGACATGTTTGTGCTTATCCGCGATGCGTTCCATGCGGTTTAGTTTTATTTTTTTAATTTTGATCATGAGTCTCAATACTGCGTTTGATGCCAACAAAGAATAAATAGCCATCAGCCGTTGCCACACGGCTCCCACCCTCCCTGCCTGCCGGCTAGAAAGAGACAACCTCGCGGCGTCCGGCCTGGATTCCGACACCTGTTCTCGATAAAGGGTCTCTAAACAGGTGAACGCCTCGGGAGACAGTCGGCCTTCATCATGCAGGCGCGTCAGAACGGCAGAGAACGCAGAGGGGTCGGGTCTCTGGTTGGATAATTCTCCCGCCGACCCCGCCACCAAAGCGTCGGGGGGCAGCCCTTTGACTCCGCCCAGGGCCAGCCGCGCGGCGGTGGTCAAACCCGTTCTTACTATTTGTTCCAACCGACGTTTTCGATAATGTGTGGAGGCGCTGTCTGAATCCGGTTCGCCGGAAAATATTTCCTCCAAAATAGACTTCCATCTTTCCAGTTCGATGGGGTCCGTTAACCCCTGCTCCAGGCGAACCGCCAAAATAGCCGACACGATAGCGGCCTCGACAACCGGCCACCTTTCATCCGAAAACCCTGAAATCGCCGCCAAAATATTTCCCCAGCCGGAAACGGCAGGTTTTACAATTTTTTCGATCGTTTCCCGATCTTGCCCGTTAAATTCCGCGGGCGTCCATTTATCTTGATTTCGCTTGGATTTTTTTTCCGTGTCAGCCGGAACACGGAGATTTAAAATGTGAAATACGAGCGCCGACAGGCGATTCAAAATTCTCTCTGCCTTGCGATGTTTCTCCAATTCTTCCGTCAGTCCGCGGGCAAGCTCCATTTTTACACTACGGTTTGCGCCGGCCGGATTTTGAACACCTTCCTTGCAAAGCCATCCCGAAAGCCTGTCAAGCGTCAAAAATGCGACAGACTCAGGATCTGAGCTTTTTCCGGCTCTTTCTAAAATATCCTCACGCACCCGGCCCAAGCCCGCGTAAGGGGAGGGGACATCCGTAAACCCCGCCACGGACATGGACTCAAAAAATTCTGCCAGGAAAGGCCCCGCGACATCACGCTCTGATGAACGGGTGTCGTTGATGGTCTTTTTCAAATAATCCGCAACACTCTGAACCCAACCCCCATAATTCCCGCCGGGCGCCATTTTCGGCCTAAACAGTCTCAATCTTCCGGTCGCCGTGTCGGCAACACCCAGGAAAACCTCTTCGTCTCCCCCGAACAGTCGTTTCAGGTGAAACATATCCAAAAAGATATTTTTCAACTGCGTGACGGAAAAAAAGCGGCCGCTCGTCCCGTAAATAAACGCCGCGTTCTGGCGCGGTCTATGCCAGGCGGGGACCAGTTCGGGGCGGAAGACGACCTCGTTGGCAAATGCGTGCTCGAGGGCGCCTCCCCCCGCGACAAACTGGACCGGCGTCCCGTCAGGATTCATGAAAAGAATGCCCACGCTTCCCGTTTTTCGCAAAATCCTCTCGTCGATGCGTACAGGCCCCGCGTCCTTTTCCAGCTCGCCCGTCATGCGCGGCTCAAGCTCCAGTAAAAGGAAATTCCGCAGAATGTTCTTACGAAAATCCTCCGGCACGGCCTCATCTTTTTTCTGATCGCTTATTTTCTCCAGCCCCCAGGCGCAATATTTTAAAAAAGCCGTCCGGTACTCGTTAAAAAATGCGGCATTCCAGACCCGCGGCCACTTTTCCCGGAAATCGGCCATCCGCTCCGCCCTGCCGGGAGTCTCCCGCAGTTCCGCGAGGATTTTTGCTTTCACGCGCACCACGCCGGAAAGAACCAGGAGCTTCGAAAAAAATTCATTGTCCGATTCCGCCGCCTCAGGCTCTGTTCGATCGCGCACAAACTCGGCGGCCGTGTTCCTTGTTTCCTGTATTTCCCGTAAAAATGCGCTCTCCCCCGGATGAGATTTTAAAAAATCACCGATCACCGCCTCTTGTTCATCGATGATCCGTTTGATATTTTGCGTGACCTGTTCCAAAAAACCGCGCGTCGAAACGGCTTCCCCTTTGATCCGGTTCGCGTCCATGATCCCGAGGACAAGCTCTACCGTATTCAATTCCCTGCTCACCCTGCCGCGGGGCGTGTGAAACGTGACAAGGGCTGTGTCGAAAACCGGGAGGTCGCTTGTCCATAAATCAGGCGGCGGAAGCGTTCCCGAATCCGACACGATCGTGACAAGGCCATCCCTCAGGTCAACAACGGACCGGCCTGGCCCCACCCTGCCCGACGCAATCTCTTCGGCGGCGTACTGAATGGGCGTCAATAAATCGTCAAACTCCCGCGACCGCGGTTCCGGTCGGATCGGCGGGGTCTTTTGATGATTCCCGGGGGGCGCGTTTCCGCCGCGTCCGCGCCGCGTCCGCGCGGCGCCGGCACCCGCTAGCCGCGCGCCAAGCACGCCGCCCGTATCAAGCTCATGCCGGATTTTTTCAAACTCCAGCACGGCCATCGCGAAGGTCCAATTGGACCAGTTAAGCGCGGAGGCCCCGCGCATCCGGAATTTGACCCGCCCTCCTTCCTCATAGCGCTCGATTTGTTCGGAAAAAGACTTGCCTTTCGGCGCCAGGTCCCTCAGAAAATTCAGGGTGTCTTGCGCCCTTTGAAAAAGCGCGCCAACGATTTGCCAGTAACGTTCGTCTCCGGGAAAAATCGTCTTACTCGTATTCACGTCGTGGATTCCCTGATGATTAATAAATTTTCTAAAGCTCTCCGAATTTATATCTATTTTTCTCTCGTCCAAAATTTTCCGTATCGCCTTCAAATTAAACAAAACCGCCCACAGCGTCGTGATCACCCACGCGTGCCCGGAGTCGTTGGGCGCTTCCGTGAAAGCCAGTCCGCCGTATTTGTCGCCGGGATAACGCCCCCACAACACCGTGCGCGGGAACCGGACCGTCTGCTCCGGGGATAAGGCAAATTTTCTGGCGAACACATCATCCAGCTGAACGTAAGTTTCCAGGATCGCGGGATCAAAAAACCCGTGGTACGGCTCCGGCAAATTCAGCGTATAGGGAAAGATTGTCTGCGCGTCGAGACGGGTGGGTTTCTCACCATTGGGTCCTTCGAGACGCCCCGAGTTAAACACGTAGCGGTGGGCCAAAAGATAGTCGGCGGGACGTTCCCAAGTGTCCGGCCGGCCTTTGTAAATCGGCAGGACTTCCCTCTCCAAAAAATCGAGGGGGCCTTGGCCCTGTTCCAATTCCGAATAGGGACGCCCCGCAAGCTCGGCCAAGCCATTCAACGCTTCCCGCGAGCGCGCGGCCGATACCATGCGCTTCAGAACACCGTAGTAAAGGATGTCATTCATGGCGTGCTTCCCGTGAAACTCCTCCCACGCGTCCAAATCGCGCGGGTCATTCTCCGGATCACGACTGCCACGGACGTATAAAATCGAATGGAGAATATTTTTACGGATCGCCTCGACGGCCCGTTCGAGAAGAAAAAGCGCTTTCCGCTCCCGCTCGGATCCCGCTTCCAATAGACCGTTCTCAAAAAGATCGAGCATCAGAATCGCCGCGTGGGCGGGTCCGTCGCTCTGGTCGCCCCAATTGGTCTCCGGTTCGGACAGGCCGTCCCATCCCAGTCTTTGGGCATTCAGTTTGTGAGTGGCCCCGTAACCCTGATAAAGGTAGTCGAGAAATTTATTCAAAATGAGCCGCGCATTTTCGAAAGCGCCCGCGCGCCTGGCCAGAAATGCGGCAAACTGGCACGCGTCACGCATCCAAGTAAAACCGTACAAAGGGTTGCCTTCCACGGAGCGAGGATCGTCGATCCCGTCGGTCAAATGGGAAGAAGCAAAAATCGCGCCCGTTTTCATCGCGTCACCCAGGGCATCCGAAAGGGCCGTCACAAACGCCTGTCTAAAATCTTCCCCCACTCCCAACTGCGCGGGCGCGGCTCTCGCTTCCAGGTTTCTCTCAGAACTCCCGACAAGCCGGTGCCGCCGGTCATCAACCGGCACGTGAATGAGAGCTTTTTGCCTTCCGAAAGGATAAAAATACGTATCCCTCGAGTCTTCCTTTACCCTCGCCCGGACAGTCAATCGATGGGTCCCCGGAACCATGGTGTTATTTTCAAAACGAACCTTGAAAAAAACTGCTTCCGGAGGAAGTCCTCCGTTACCTGAGCCCACGGAAATAATGTTGGCCGGATAACGCTGTCTTCTGTTGGTGTGGTTGCTTTCAATTTCAATAACAAGACTGTCTCTAATTTTCCGCGGGTCAATCACCCCGTCTAAAAACAGAACGCCTTCGACCACCAAAGGTTGGTCCGGTCCTATCAGATAAGGCGTGTGGAATGAAGTGACCCTGTCATTATTCACCGAGAGCCAGCCGTCCGTATCGGTTTTTTTCTCATCCACGCGAAAGGGGAGATTCTCCACCGGATTAGCCGTCATTTTAAAAATATGAACCGTGGGCGAAGCTCTGTGAAAATAGGGCCTGAGGCCTATGCTCAAACCTTCCTTCGCCAACTGCCGCCCCGACCGGTCGTACTGGCGAAGGGACTGTCCCTCGCCAGGTAAATGGGGGGCCATGTCCCGAAGGCGGTAGTTTTTGTTAGGGTCCGGGCTGAAAAGAGGCTTCACATCAACCGACACAAAATCTTTCATGCCGTCTTCCCCGGGCTCGCTTTTCAGGGACACGGCATGATTGGAAAGATTGATGCCGACGATGAGAGCCGTTTGTGGATTTGTTTCCCCCCGATTTTTTATCCCAAAGATCAAAAAAGGTTTTCCTTTTTCCGGATAATGAAGGGAAACCGCTTCAGCCGCACCCAACTCCCTGCCCAATCTTTTTCTCAAATTGACCAAACGGCAAAGGTAGGCCCTTGTCGAGGCGCTCACATTTTTGAAATAATCATGGTCTGCGATTTGATTCCACTTGGGACCGTCCCCGAGCGGCCAGACCGCAAAAAGTGTCGCGATCACGCGCGCGGCCTCTTCCCCCTGAATGTCCTGATAGCGCCGCCTCTCGGCGGGTTCGTTGGGACCGGAGATGGGTCTAAAAACGCCGGAGAGTTCCAAGAAATCCGAGTCCAGATAAACACGAAACCATCTGTCGTAGGTCCCCGCCATCCGCGCGCCCCGTCCCCCTCGTCTCGGGGAGGCGATCACTTCAAAGGCCGTGTTAGCATGATCCTCGAGAAACGGGTAAGCTGTCTTAAGTTCGGAAAAACGCCTTCGCGCCTCGGTCATCCTCTCGGCGGGAGACACAAACTTCATCGCCTCGGCCGTCACATGGCGGAGCATGCGTTCAAAAGGCGTCAGATAATATTCGCCGAATTCCTGCACGCGCATGTCCCATGAATACTTTGAATTAAGCGCGTTCTCAACCACGTGCTTCCATTGATTCGAATTTTTGTAAACTGACAGCGCTTCCGCGATGGCGCCTAAAAACTCCTCGTGATTGTATCCCTCAAAAATAAAACCGTTGCCTGTCGGGTGACGACCGGCATCATAAACTTGAACGGTGTCCTGCAATCCTCCCGTCTTTCTCACAATCGGCACCGTTCCGTAAAGCATCGCGATCGGCGGGGTGAGTCCGAACGGCTCTGTTCTTGAAGGGACAATAAACAGATCACTGCCTGCGTAAATCAGCTTGTCATTCGAATCCATTTCGTATCCATCCAGATTCACGGGATTCTTGTCCAAACGGTCATCGGAATCGTTCAAATAAAAACGAAATTGCCCGCCGTACCCGCTTTGCCACAAGTAGTGCGCCAGATTCCTGAAATTTGCCTTTTCATCGCCAAAACCGTTCATGTCGTTGAAAATGATGACCTGCGCCCCGAGGTCCAGAGTCTTTTGAAGGACATCCCGCACAAGACCCGTTCCTTTTTGCTCAGGATCCAGGCGCGCGATCATGGAAATGATCGGCACGTTCTCATCAACATTCAAATCAAACCGTCTTTGCAGTTCAGCTTTCGCTAAAGGTTTAATTTTTTCCATTTCTCTAACCGTTTCAAACCCGCGGTAAGCGCCGGACCCATTCCCGTTCCCCTTATCCAACCCATTGGCAATCGGATGCCAGGCCCCTTCATCGTGTCGCCTTTTGGCAATCTCATCCAAACCCCCTGTCGGAACAAGGTTTCCCATAATTTCATCGCCGTAACCCTTGCTGACCGCGTCCACCCCGTCGGCGAGCGCGATCGCCGCGCGCGTCAGATTGAATCCGCCGCGCAGGGCAAAATCGCGCGCGTACTGCGTCGGATCCGAAAGCGTCAAACCGAGAATATCGAACCATTCATCCGGAAACTGGCCCTGATAAGTGGGTCCGGCGTTGTGGATCCTGTAAAAATACTTGGCGCGGGAGAGAGGATCGTTTAAATCATTTCGTGGATCGAGATACCAGCCGGCATGCTCCATCCTCCCCAGAATAGGAACGAGCGCCGTCAGCCAGTCGTTGGCGTGAATCACGTCCGGCTTGGGCATGAGCCCTCCGCGAACCAACTCGGGAATCACCTTCATCACACTGCGCGAGAAAAAGACAGCCTGCCGGAGCGAAGTGTCGTTGTAGGTGGTGTCATAAAGATGATGAGTGTAGTCGAGCGCCTGATTCGTGGCGCCAAGAAGCCAGTAATAAACGCCGTTGACCATCGCCTGTCTCACCGCGCCGGGAACCTGGACGCCCGCGACAGGCGCGGAGTATTCGATGTCCGTTGGCCGCACATCAAAATCTCCTGATTTTCCGTTGGACGAATGTCTATAATCCGGCATAAAAAGCGAAACAAACCCATCTTCCAAACCTAGACGCGCCAGCGCGGCCGCCTGCTCGGCGGCCGAGTCGCCGAGACCGCCTCTCTTGGCAAACGGCCTCGCCTCCGGAGTGACTAACACAATGTGCGGAGGATAACCCTTCCACGATACCGGTTTCACCCGTCCGGCCATCCGCGCACCGGCCGGCTGCACGCGGCGGCGATACTTTGGATCTCGCAAAAAGCGGAGCGCGCCTTTTTTAAACGTCCACTCAATCCCCCCATCTTTTCGTTTCCCCGTTATTGTTCCTTCGCGGATACCTTTTTTCACGATCAGGCCCCATAGCCCACGGTTGAAGGACTGTATTTCGTGGTTAAAAATGTTTACGCGAATGGCCTCCTCGCCGCCCGCGGATGACTGAAGCAGTGAATCCCAGCGGCGGAGCTGTCCGATGACCCGATCATTTTTCTCTGCTTGGATTTTCCGCCGCGGGATCCGCCTGACGCCGACACGCCTGAAGTGCCGCAAAACGGCCCGGTAGCCCACCGCTTCCAAATCAATCAGCTTGCCGGCCAGATCCACGATTTCAGCTTCAGAACCCCCTCTCGGAGCGGTGAGTGCCAAGTACACGGCTGGGCGCTTTTTCATGTCGGCCAACGTGGAACCCTCCTTGATCACCAGCGCCCTCAGAGCCATGCGGTAAAAACGGTCTGTCTTGGCCAAGCGGAGGAGTTGTTCAAAAACATCCGTGTTGATTGTCAGTTCCCGCTGGTCCGGTCCCTCAATCGCGCGATCGATCCGGACAGCCGCCGCGCCCACCGCCTCATTTTTATCGCGACGGGTTCCGGCGGAAATAAAAACTTTGTTGGGGACATTCAAAAATTCATTCACCCACCCCCGCTCTTCCCGGCTCAAGCGATCCGAATTCCTAAAAAATTCTCTCAGGCCCCGAAGAATCTTTTCCGGACGGTTGTCCGCTGAGACGATGGCCGGGCCTTGAATAGATTTAACCGGAGGCGCGGCATCCTCTTTCACTTCCAAAAAACGATAAACGAAACAAACGACCGACAATGAAACTGCGAATATTACTCCCCCCAAAAGCAGATCTCGTCTGTTCACCAAATACCTTCTATTGGGTTCGGAGTGATCGTTCGGATCCTGTGCGGACAGCCTCGCGGCGAACAACCGGCTCATTGAATAACCTTGAACCAAAAGCGCGTAAATAACCGGGCGTGTCAGCCGGTCTAAATCCAGCTGTGCCGGATTAGACGAGTTTCTATGAGCTTGAATAGCGGAAACCGCCTCATTTATCGCGTCATTATTCAGGCTCAGCGTTGAAATGAGCTCAACGATTTTCTCGCTGAATGGCTTCTGCCGGGGAAATTCTTGTTCTTCGGGTCTTATTTTTATGAACCAATTGTTCAACAGCTTTCCGACCTGCGAGATCCTTATTTCTTCGTCGTTCAATCGATTTCTTTTTTGTTCTAATTTCAAATTCTCTTGATAATGATAAACGGTCGATTCATAAACGTCATGGGCTTCCCTAAAAATCTCTTCCTGGTTTGGGTAAACTTTTTTTAATATTCCCCACACCGCATCAAAAGTGACGTCGCTCGTCTGCCGGCCGGGGGTGACGGGTACATTGGTATAACCTGTGATACTCGCCAATCTCGCCCCGCCGGTTCCATGTTGCCAAGCGCTGGCCTCGTTCCTCAAACTCGCCAACCGCGCGGCGGCAAGCGGTTCAAAAATGGGCAGTGCCCGAACCCCTGAGACAGCCGGGGTCAGACCCCTGTCCGGCGATGGCCGGTGAGGGGTCAGGCCCCTCAAGGGCTCCAAAAGCACCTCTTCATATTTTTTCTGACTCGTTTCGGACGTGACATTCGGCGTGAGAACGACGTAGGACCAGCCTTTTTCCTTGAATAATTTTTTGAGATGCGCGGTGTGGTAGCCGCCCGCGATGAGAATGGCCGCCTTCGGCGTCCGGAGAGTGGATTGTGCCTGCCTGCCGGACAGGCAGGGAGAGTGGGTCGTGGATTTATCCACCATCCACGATCCACCATCCACGATCCGCTGTGTATTTCTTACAAACGCCCTGTCTCTGGCATTCACAGACCCATAAAACCGTCTCAGCAATTTTTTCCCGTCCTCCAAAATATTTTTGCTGGGCACCATGTCCGCAAAACACCCGCGGTCGGCAAGCTCACGGTTCACAAAAGCCAGCGTCGAGAGCGTCGAGAAATCTTTTTCGTTGAAATCAAACAGACGGAATTCCTTGGAGGACATCTGGATCCGGTAAGCACTTTCCAAAAGCCGCAGGTAACGGTCAATCGCATGTAGGGTCGGAGGGGTCAGAGGCCTCCGACCCCTTTTTAGAATGACGGAATACACCCTCTCCTCCGTCCGCTCCGACTCATTCAGAAGTGTTTTGTAAGTGACAGAACAAAAAATTCTTTTTTGTTCTGTCATCCCGAGCAAGCGAAGCGCGTCGAGGGATCAAGTCATCACTATGGGTTTTTTCTACCAACGCCGCCTGCTCCAGATTCGCGAGATTGAAATCAATTTGCTTTTCTTTATCTTTTAAATTTATTAATTGCTGAATGGCGGGGAATTCATTCAGACTGATATTCTTTTCTTCGGCAAGCTTCAAGAGGCCTTCAATGCTTTTCCCCTGATTTCTGATTTCTGACTTCTGATTTCTGTCTTTTTCATATTCCAAAAGTTCTTTGGTATAATACTTATTTTTCAGCTTTTCAACCGACACCTCAATCGTTTTCAAATAATCCAGGATCGCCTCGCGCTTGCCGGCCAAAGCCGCATAATTTTTCAGGCTCTCCATGTAAAGATTCAGATCTTCGACGCCCATGATCTTCATCGAACGATTTGAGCTAAGATTTAAATATTCCTCCCCCTGAATTTTTCCCTGCGCGAGATAACTGCGGCCGAGGCGTTTCCACACTTCGGGAGACGCAATTTTTTTGATCGGCGTCAGCGTGCAGTCCCCTTCTCCACCCTCCGACAATACCAGTAGGGGCGACGCGTCGCCCGCCTGCCGGACGGGCAGGCGTCGCCCATACGGCGCATAATATTTTTCCGAAATCGCCTCAAGAGTTTTCGCCAAATTTTCCTGGCCGGAGAGATTGGAGTGGGCATCCTGGATGTGAATGATGAGCCTGCCGTTTGTGCCGCGGTGAATTTCCTTTAAGTCCGCGAAATCCAAGGGCGTCTCAAATAAGGTAGGATTCTGCGCAATCATCTGCAGGGGCGACCCGTACGAAGAATCGTGGCTATACATCGAATCCACCGGCGCGGCGTAGGACAGCTCTTGAATTAAAAAAGTCCCCGCCAGCACGAGCGCGATCGCTTTTATGCGCGTCTTCATTTTGTGCATCTTATTTTATCCATTAAAGTTAGAGATAGAACTCATCTTGGGTAAAGTCTACCTTACAAAGTCAAAATAAGCAAATTTTTTACTATCCATAACTCTTTTATTTATAAATAGTTACAATATTTTATACCCCCTTCCCAGAGACATAGAAAAAGGGGTCAGAGGCCTCCTGCACCAGGACCCCCTCAAGCGGGCACATCCACCGGAAAAGCCGCGTATTTTTGTCTTTTGGGGACTGTCCCTTTTTGCCCTTTTGGGGACAGTCCCCTATTTTTTTCGTTCTATATTTCATTTCAAAACTACCTTTTTTCTCTCTTTAGGGACTGCCCCTTTTTGGTCAAAAAGGGACAGTCCCCTATTCATATTGCGTTACTTCAATAGGCTTGTTAGAATAAGGAAATTAAACAAGGAGAAAAATTCATGTCTGAAGCCGCATCCTTGGATGTGTTTACCATCGTGCTTTTTGCCCTTCGCTGGCTGCATTTCATTTTTGGCATCACCTGGATTGGCCTTCTTTATTTCTTCAATTTCGTGAACGGCCCCTTCCAAAAAACCCTCGACGCCAATACCAAAAAAATCGTCGTTCCTCAGCTCATGCCGCGGGCGCTGTGGTGGTTCCGCTGGGGCGCCATGATCACGTTCCTTTCCGGATGGGCGTACATCGGAATCAAACTTCACGCGAACGGCGCGGGCCTGACGGGCGAAGGCGGTCTTTTGACTTCAACCTGGGGTCAATGGATCTCGCTCGGCGCGCTTTTTGGAAGTGTGATGTGGTTTAATGTGTGGTTTGTTATTTGGCCGGCTCAACAAAAATTGATCGCCTGGACCAAAGCGGGTCAGGCGCCGCCTGAAATGGCCGGACTCGCCGCCAAAGCCGCCAAACGTTCACGCATCAACACTTATCTCTCGGTACCGCTTTTATTTTTCATGGGAGCCGCCAGCCACTTTCCTTCGTTCAGCTGGATAACGGCAGTGATCGTGATCGCCATCGGCTTTGTGCTTGTGTGGCATCTCATAAATAAAGTTGCGCCAAAGGTGGGTTCGAATTTTTAACTAGAAAGTAAAATCAACACCTTTTCTCTCTCGGGGCTCAACGTGAACTTTCTGCGTTTGGGCCCCGAGTTTTTCATGCCAGGCCTCAATCACATAATCCCCCGGCGGCAGGTTTTTGATTTCAAATTTTCCGTTCTCATCGCTCACCGCGAAATACGGGTGCGCGAGCACCCCGATGTAGCCCGTCATCCACGGGTGCACGTCGCATTTTAAAGGCACCATCACCTCCGGCGCCGAAAAACTCTTCGTCTGCTTCATTCCCTGAAACGGCAGGCCCAAATTCCACGGCCTTGAATTTTTCGGAAACGAGTGAATGTTGTGCAGGGTCGGGTCTTCATTCAGAAAAATAACCGGCTGGCCCACCTGCGCGCCCGTCACGTGCGGCAGGTAAACACAGCCTTTATTTTCGATCGTGACGGGTGCGGCGGGCGGCGGAAAATTCATTCCCTCGAGCCCTTCTTTCACGTAGACAAAAACATTTTGCACGGCGCCGTCTTTCACCAAAAGCTCCTCGGAATAAAGCGGCTCTTTGTGAAACACCGAACATTCGGGGTTGCCTTTAATGGACAATTCTTTTGGCGCGGGCGCCTGGCCGGTGAATAAAACTTTTCCGGCGAGCGTGGCCGCGGTTGAGGGGTCAAAAGCGGATTTGGCCGGCGCTTGAGAAACGGCCGACTCGGGAGACGGCGTTTCCTTCTTTGCGCAACCGGAGGTCACCACCGTCATTGCGAGGAGGAGCGAAGCGACGACGAAGCAATCTCCACGACAAAGATTGCTTCGCCCCTTCGGGGCTCGCAATGACAGCTGACTCACGCTTCCACCTTTATCGTCAAAATCAAATCCCCGGGATGATTGCAGGTGTGGCAAACTCTTCCTTGACGGGCCAGCCTCAACTTTTTCCCCGAAGAAATCCCGGCGGGAATTTTCACGGTGATTTTCCTGCCGTCATTCATCGAAAAACTGACTTCACCGCCCTTTTGGGCCCTGGTTTTCGAAACTTTGAGCGTGGCTGTCAAATCCGAGGAAACTTCTTCGGATATTTCTTCTTCGCTGTCAAAACGTCCCCGCGAACCGGCTCCTCCTCCGAAAATATCCTCAAAATGAAAGGAACGGCCGCCGCCCTGGCCTCCGCGAAACGCCCGGAGAATTTCTTCAAAATTAAAATCCTGCGCGCCTTGAAAACCCTGCGCGGACCCGCCGCCGAAGCCCCCCGAAAACCCGCCTTTTTTGTAGGCGTCGTAGTCAGCGCGTTTTTTGGCGTCGCTTAAAACGTAGTAGGCCTCGGAGATTTCCTTGAACTTTTCCTCGGCGGATTTGTTGTTGGGGTTGGCGTCGGGGTGAAATTTTTTGGCCAGCGACCGGTAAACTTTTTTAATTTCATCCGCGGACGCCTTTTGACCGACGCCTAAAATTTCGTAATAATCACGCTTTGGCATGGACCAAAACCTTGTCCCGTCCGCCGTAGCGGGCGAACCATGGCTTTGCGCCTTTGTCGAGCACCGCGTTCAGAGCCTGGATATTTTTCACGCCGCGGTCCGAAAGCCAGGCCTCGAGCGCCTTCGCCCCCTCCTTGGCGTACACGGGCACCCCGTCCTTCCACGTCGCGCGGCCGCAGAGCACACCCGCGAAATTCACACCCGCGCTGATCGCCAGCTCCAGACTTTCTCTGAAAATGTCGTCGCTGACACCGGCCGAAAGATAGATGAACGGTTTTTTCGTGCAGGCGTCCTGCCGTTTGAAAATCGCCCGGGCCTCGTCCCAGTCGTAGGCGGCCTCTTTTCCGTTAAACGCCTTGGAGCCCTTCAGAAATTTCACGTCGATGGGAATTTCCACCTTCAGCACGTCGACCTTGTAGCGGTCCTTCGAAAATTCCTCCATGCTTTTGATGACGACGTCCGGCTTGATTTTGGCGTACGCCAAATCTTTCGCGTCGCCGCCCTTGGGGTCGTAGCCGACAAATTCCAGAAAAAAAGCGATGTCCGCCTCTTCGCATTCCTTGCCGATGCGTTCCATGATCTCCTGTTTTCTTTGATTCACTTTGGGATCATCAAACGGAGAATAATACAAAAGCACTTTCACGCAGTCGGCGCCCTCTTCCTTGATACGCCTGGCGCTGTAACCGTCGATGAAGGTCGGGATGCGTCCGGCGCTCGTGTCGTCGTAACCGGTTTTTTCGTAGGCCAAAAGGAGACCGGCATTTTTCGCGCGCGCCTTCGCGGCGGGCAGGCCGTATTCGGGGTCGAGCAGGATCGCGCTCGCGTGGGGCGTCAAAACTTTCGTCACGGCGGTTTTGAATTCCTCAAGCATCTGCCGCGTGACCTGGCTGTCGGGAACGCCTTTGGCCTTCGCGATGGATTTCTGCAGGGACCCGCGCTGGTCCATGGCCGCGGCGCTGATGACCCCTTTTTTATTGGAAACCGCCTCCAGACTTTTCAATTTGCCTTCAGAAAGGGTGATCACCTTTTATCGCTCCTTTTGTTTCGCACATTATACACTAAACCGAAAATGCATCACATCCCCGTCCTCGACCACGTACTCTTTGCCCTCGAGACGGAACCGGCCTTTTTCCCGCGCGCCCTGCTCGCCGCGATAACGCACAAAATCGTCGTACGCGATCACCTCGGCGCGGATGAATCCCTTTTCAAAATCCGAGTGAATTTTCCCCGCGGCCTGGGGCGCCGTGGAGCCTCCCTCGACCGTCCAGGCGCGGTTTTCGGTCTCGCCCACCGTGAAAAACGCGATGAGGCGAAGCAGTTTGTGTCCCTCGCGCGCCAGCTGGTCGAGCCCCGATTCTTTCAGGTTCATCGCCTTTAAAAATTCCCCGCGCTCATTCGGCTCAAGTTTTGAAATTTCCTCCTCGACTTTTCCGCTGATCGCGATGACCGCCGAGCCGTCCTCGGCCGCCTTTTTTCTCACGGCCGTCACGTGCGGCGTGTCGGGCCGGCCGAGCTCGTCCTCGGCGACGTTCGCGACGTAAAGAATGGGTTTGTCCGTGAGAAAATGGCTCTCTTTCAAAAGCGACCGTTCCTCGCCGGACAACGCCGCCTGCCGCGCCGTTTTTCCCTCATTAAAATTTTTCTCGCAGAGCGACAACGCCGAGAAGACCTGCGCCGCTTTTTTGTCGCCGGCCTTGGCGGCTTTTTCCCATCGGACTTTCATTTTGGCGAGCGTTTCCAGGTCCTTCAGGATGAGTTCGGTTTTGAGGACTTCCATGTCCCGCGGAGGATCGACCGTGCCGCTCACGTGGACGATGTCCTTGGATTCAAAACAGCGCACGACCTCGATGATCGCGTCGACCTCGGCGATGTGGCTGAGGAACTGATTGCCCAGGCCCTCGCCGACGCTCGCCCCCTTCACGATGCCCGCGATGTCGACGATCTCGATCGAGGTGGGCACGACTTTTTTCGTGGGAACGATTTCCGTCAGCACCTGCAAGCGTTCATCCGGCACGGCCACGACACCGACGTTCGGATCGATTGTGGCGAACGGGTAATTCGCGGCGAGGACCGAACTGCGCGTGAGCGCGTTAAAAATCGTGGACTTGCCGACGTTCGGCAGGCCGACGATGCCGCATTTAAAACCCATTATTTAATCCCAACTTCTAACTTCCAACTTCTAACTTTTTTATAAATATCCGCGCCCGTCCCCATTTCAGGAAGGTTGCTTTTGGCATCCGCCAATATTTTCAAAAAAGGCGGCTCGATTTCATCCGGGACATACGGCTGGACAAGCTCGGCGGCGCGCGCCGCGAATTTCATGTTCTGGACCGGTTCGATCCCCGAGAGCTCGTCAAAAAACCACCCGCAGCTCGTGAACATGAAAAGCGCGAATTTTTCGGCCTCGAGCAGATTCCATAATTTCGTTTCCTCTCCCGGATTCAAATTTTTTCCGGCCTGCCGCGCGAGGAATTTTTCGCGGCCTTCTTCGGAGCCGTCGAGCATCACCTCGATGTAATCGTTTCTGGCGCCCCAGGGGTCTTTCAGGAGACCGCCGGCCTGCGTTTCATAAACGTCATCCACGATCTTTTTTAAAAAATCAAACGCGTCCCGGAGCGGCGCGCGCCATTTTTGATTCCAGCCTTCGTGGGAGGCAACATGACAACCGCAGTCGGACCGCCAGCGCTCCACGCCGTGCGCACAGCTCCAGGAGCTGTTCTCGTGAATGTCCGCTTCCGATTGCGAACCCGCCTTCGCCAAAAATTCCGCGAAATTGACCAGGTGCGCCAAATGATAGTCGCGGATTTTTTTGAAGCCGTAGGCGATCGCCATTTCCCCGAACCGGTGATGATGCCCGAAGGATTCCCCGTCCGTCGCGGTGGAAACCAATTGTTCCGCCTGGCGGTGGCTAAAGGAAGTCAGTAATTTGTAAACGAGTTCATCGCCGTTGTGAAGCAGTCCCTGAAACGCGATCGCCCGCGAAAGCGGCGCGTCGTAGAAAAAAACGTGAAACTGCCGCCCGTGGTCCAGCACCATGCGATAGGCCTGGCGCGTGTCCACCGTCTCGTGACGCCGGTTCTGCCATTCCGACCCAAAACCCAGACGGCGGACGCGCTTGGCCTGATGCGGCGCCAAAACCGTGAAAAGAATCCCGTGCTCGGCCATGACATTGAGCGTCTCTTTGTCCGCGGCGGTTTCGGAAAGCCACATGCCCTCGGGTTTTCTTTTGTAATGGAATTCGAAATCGCGGATGCCCCAGATCACCTGCGTGATTTTGTCACGGCGCGAAGCGAGCGGCATGATGACGTGGTTGTAAACCTGGGCCATGGCGTTGCCGTGGCCGCCCCGTTCGGAAATACTGCGGCGATCAGCGTCGAGGATGGCCTCGTAAACGGCGGGATTTTTTTTGCGAAGCCAGCTTAAGAGCGTCGGGCCGATGTCAAAACTGAGATAAGAAAAATTGTTCACGCGCTCTTTGGTCTGCCCTTTCGGATCGAGAACCGGTGCGCGCGTGTTCGGGGCGTAGCATTCCTTTGTGATGCGCTCGTTCCAGTCATGGTCGGGGGCGGCGCTGTCTTCCCTCTCGACCTCGCCCGTCCAGGGATTTTCGCGCGGCGGCTGGTAAAAATGGCCGTGGATCGTGATGTGTTTCTTCATTGGATTATTTTACCATACCCAATCCGCCAAATTGGGCCGGCCGTCATGCCGCCGGGCGAGCAAGGGATGCTGCATTTGTCCCGCGCGGCAGATCCGGTTCGCTCCGAGTTTCACCAGGCGCGCCGCGAGCCTTTTTCTCTCGGAGGGCGCCGCCTCAAGCGCCACCGTCGACAACGCCCCGCGCAGATGGGACAGCGACCAGAAAACGCTTTCTCTTTTTTCAAACGCCCTGACGAGGTACGGCTCTTTCAACATCCGCGAAAAAGACTTGGGTGACACCTCTCCCCCTTTTTCGACGTAAATCACCGACGGCGAAAGACACCCGCGCCTGTCCATCATCCAAATATCATGGGCGGCCTTCCCGGCCAGATTCCGGATATTTCTTTTTTTCATCGCCGCGCGCGTGTAAAAACCCAGGCTCACGCGGTGCCCGTGGCCGATGAAGGGTTTCGCGGGCGGAAGGTCTTTTTGGATGCGCGCCAGGGTTTCGTCGCTTCCGTAGGCGACGACAAGGCCGGCTTTCTTATAATGCCGGCGCAGAGAGGCTTTTGATTTTGGCGGCAAAAGGCGGTGCCCCGCGGCCAAACGAGGGTCAATCCCCCGGAGCGACGCGAGGTAAACGTCGAGAAACCCCCCGTCGCGGCCGGAGACCTTGCAGATATTTTTGCTTTTCACGAGGATTCCAAAAACAAAGCTGAAGATCGCGGGGTTGGGCACATTGCCGGGGAGGATGTGCAAAATAATGTCCGGGCCCCTGACCTGACCGTCGAGACGAAGCGGATTTCCGAACTCGAGCCGCAGAAGCGCGAGGATTTTTTTCCCGGTCAGCTCCGAAAAAATGGAATCGAGAATGGCCTCCGCCTGCTTCCGGCTAAAATGGGATCGCGTGACAAGTTTTTTTAGAGCCTTTTGGCGATAAGAATAATTTTTCGAAAGCCACCGTGCCGAAAGCCGCCCGATTTGCCGGACAATTTCTTTGATCGGCCGCGGATTCACGACGCCAAAAACTCCTCGTACGCCGTCGAGCACCCCCGGATCTCGGCCTCGGGCGCGCGGCCCAAAAGCTCGAACCCTTCCCGATGGGCCAGGCCCAGGTCTTCGGTCTGCACGGCCATCACCGATCCGCGATTGGCCAGGTCCCAATGCCTCAAAAGTCCTTTTTCCCCTTTTTTGGCCTCCTCCCCCGTGGCCGGATCGATGACGAGCGTCCGCGTCCACGGCGGCCCCTCGAACGGCCGGCCGCCCGCGCTGTAAAATTGGCTCGAGAGCTCGGTCATGCCGTACTCGCTCACGCAAAAATTTTCGGGGATGCCCAGTCTTTTTTTGCATTCGACGTAAAGGGATTTTTTGGAAATTTCCCGGGCCCTCCCCTTGAATCCGCCCGTTTCAAACAGGCGGCTTTTGGGAGGAAGTTTCACGGAAATTTTTTTCTCATTCAAAAAATCAAGAAAACCTTTGAGGGAAAACGCCGTCGCGAGAATGAGGACCGGCCCTTTTTCTTTTTTTAAGTCCGCGAGCATCTCTTTGAAAAAAAACCTTCCCCGCCGCGCGTAAAATTTTCCGGGCGGCCGGGAATACCGGCGGTTCACCACTCCCATCATGTGCGACAGCGAGGAATCCGCGGCCTCTCCGGGAGAAGCCATTAAAAAGAAAAAGCGAAGGCGCGCGTTGTCGAAGAGGAGATGCTTTTCGAACGGCGGCCCGATCGCGGCCTCATAGTATTTCAACGTGTCAAAAAAATGCGCCCCGCGCCCCCGGCCCGTCGTGCCGCTGGTGCGGAACAGCTTCACCGCTTTTTTGACGGGGAAGGTCGTGAGCACCAGGTTCTTGAACCCGTCCGTCGGGATGGCGGGGATCTCTTTCCAGTTTTTCAGCGAGCCGGGCTTTTTGCCCTCCGCCAGGCAGAAGCGCCTGTAGTTTTCGTTGCGTTCGAACTGGCGCCGGAAAAGTTGGAGGGCCGGCGTTTCGAAATCGGCGGGGTCTAGGAAATTTTTTTGAGGATCTTTTCGAATTGCTGGACGCAAAAGGAGATCTCTTTCTCGGAAATCACAAACGGGGGCGTAATGGAAATGACGTCGTGATGCTCGCCGGCCGGCAAAACGAGGATGCCGCCACGCAGGCACTCCTCGATGAAAAGCCGCGCCTTGGCCGGGGGCTTGCCGAATTCCACGCCGATCATGAGCCCCGCGCCGCGCACGTCGGCGATGAGGGGGTATTTTTCTTTCAATTTCCAGAGTTCCCTACGGAAAAAATCGCCGAGCGATTTCGAGCGGTCCACGAATTTTCTTCTTTCAATTTCTCCGATCACCGCGAGGGCAATCGCGCACCCCAGCGGATTTCCCACGTAGGTGCTCGTGTGAATGGCGTCCCCCGTCGACGCGCCCCAGGAATGCATCACGCGGGTCGTCCCGACGCAAACCGAAATCGGAAACCCGCCGCCCATCCCCTTTCCCAGACACAAGAGGTCGGGAACGACACCGCTCTTGTCCATGGCAAACATCGAGCCCGTTCGTCCGAAACCCGTGAACACTTCGTCCGCGATGAGAAGGGCCGCCTCTTCGTCGCAAACGGCGCGGAGCTCCTTTAAAAAACCGGGCGGCGCGACGTGGATGCCGCCGCGGCCCTGAATGGGTTCAAGGATCACCGCGCCGATCCGGTGCGGCGACCGGCGGGATTTATGAATAATTTTTTTAACGGCTTTTAAATCGGAAAACGGCGCGAACGAGACGTGCTTCCCGAGCTGTTTCGCGAAAGGCTTGCGGAAATCCGCGCGGTGCGTGACATGGAGCGCCCCATAATTCAAACCGTGATACGCGCGCTCAAACGCGATGACCCCGGTTTTTTTCGTGTGCATCACGGCGGTTTTGAGCGCGGTCTCGACCGCCTCGGCGCCCGTCGAGGAAAAAAAACTCTGGTTCAGATTTCCGGGCGTGATCTCCGAAAGTTTTTTGGCCAAAAGCACCTTCACCTCGTTCGGATGCACGTCCCCCAGGCCGTGGATCATTTCCGCCGCCTGGCGCCGCATCGCCTCCTGCACGACGGGCGAGGAGTGCCCGATCCCCATCACGCCGAAACAGCTCGTGAGATCGAGGTAGCGGTTCCGGTCCACGTCAATCATGTTGGCGCCGGATGCTTTTTTTAGAAAAATGGGGAAAGGTTCATGCGTGTAGGTGAGTTGGGGACACTCGAAGCGCTTCAAAAGCTCGGTGAGTCTGAGGGACTGCGGGCCCGGAATTTTCGTGCGGATTTTGGGAAGTAAATTTTTTGGGAGCGGCTTTTCTTTTTTCCCGATTTTAAAGGGAAAACGGAATAATTTCAATGCCCGGCCCCGAGAAATCGCTCCGCGTCGAGCGCGGCCATACAGCCCGTGCCGGCGGCGGTCACGGCCTGCCGGTATTTGTGGTCCTGCACGTCGCCGCAGGCGAAAACGCCGGGGACATTCGTCAGCGTGCCGTCGTGAACCCCGATGTAGCCTTTCGCGTCGAGCGCGACTTGACCCTTAAAAATTTCAGAATTCGGCGTGTGGCCGATCGCCATGAAAACGCCGTCGGTTTTTTTCTCGGAGACCGCCCCCGTTTTTAAATTTTTCAACACCACCGCCGTCACTTTTTTCTGCGCGGGGTCCTGGATGTCCGTCACGGCCGAGTCCCAGATGAAATCAATTTTTTTATTGGCGCGGGCGCGGTCCTGCATGATCTTTGACGCGCGAAGCTCCGCGCGGCGGTGAACGATCGTCACGCGTGTCGCAAATTTGGTGAGAAACGTCGCCTCCTCCACCGCGGAATCCCCGCCGCCCACCACCACCACTTCTTTTCCCTTAAAGAAAAATCCGTCGCAGGTGGCGCAGGCTGAAACCCCGTGTCCCTGCAACGCTTTTTCGGAGGGAATATTGAGCCAATTGGCCGAGGCGCCGGTGGCGATGATGACGGCATTCGCGGAATACTCTTTTCCGTCGGAAGTGACCCTGAAAGGGCGCTTCGAAAAATCGGCGGCCGTCACGTCCTGCTGAAGAAGCTCGGTCCCGAACCGCGCGGCCTGCTTGCGGAAAAGATCCATCATCTCGGGCCCCAAAACGCCTTCGGGAAATCCGGGATAATTTTCCACGTCGGTCGTCAGCATGAGCTGTCCGCCGGGCTGTCCGCCCTTGGCCAGGCCCTCGAAAAGAAGCGGTTTCAGATTCGCGCGCGCGGCGTAGATCGCCGCCGTGAAACCCGCGGGGCCGGAGCCGATGATGATGAGATTATGCGCCGTCATTGCCGATCGCCTCGACGGGACAACCCTCTTTGGCTTCTTTGCACTGCGCCTCCTCTTCGGGTGTGACGGGCTGTTTTTTCACGAAAGAATAGCCGCCCGCCTGGTTGCGGTCAAAATTTTGCGGGGCCGTCTGGCGGCACAGGTCGCAATCAATGCACTGCGTGTCGACGTAAAATGCCCCCGGCACATTTTCAGGATAACGATTGGCCTTGTCTGACATTGTTCCTCCATGATAAAAAGTTAGAAGTTAGAAGCGATCTCGTTTGCTACTAGCTACTAACTTCTAACTACTAACTAAATTACTAACTCGGTAAATCGCTCTCTCCCATTAAATATTCATCCACCGCGCGCGCGGCGCCCCGGCCTTCGTTGATGGCCCACACGATGAGGCTTTGTCCGCGGCGCATGTCGCCGGCGGCGAAAACCCCTTTCACATTCGTCGCGTATTTTCCGTATTCGGCCCTCGCGTTCGACCGCTCGTCCCGCTCCACTCCCAAACCTTTCAGCACCGTTTCCTCCGGACCCAGAAATCCCATCGCCAAAAGCACCAGGTCCGCCGGTAAAAGCTTTTCGGTGCCAGGCACCTCTTTGGGAATAAAACGGCCTTTGTCGTCTTTTTGCCATTCAATGTTCACGATTTGAATGTGCCGGACATTCCCGTTTTCATCTCCCACAAATTTTTTAGCAGTCACCAAATACTGCCGCGGGTCATCCCCAAAAAGCGCTTTGGCCTCCTCCTGGCCGTAGTCGAGACGGTAAACTTTGGGCCACTGCGGCCAGGGGTTGTCGGCCGCGCGCTCGAGCGGAGGCCTGGGCAAAATTTCCAGCTGGATCAAACTTTTGCATCCGTGCCGCATCGCGGTCCCCACGCAGTCGGTGCCCGTGTCGCCGCCGCCGATCACGACCACGTTTTTTCCCGAGGCGGAAATCCCCGCGCCGTTTTTTTTATTGTCCAAAAGATTTTTTGTGTTCGCGTGCAGAAACTCCATCGCGAAGTGAACGCCTTTCAAATTTCTTCCCTCAATGGGAAGGTCGCGCGGCTTTGTGGCGCCCCCGCACAGAACAGCGGCATCAAATTCTTTCAAGAGTTTTTCCGCGGGATAGTTCCGACCCACTTCCGTGTTCGTCACAAACTTCACGCCCTCTTTCGCCATCAAATCCACGCGGCGCTGAACGATTTTTTTATCGAGCTTCGGATTCGGAATGCCGTACATGAGAAGCCCGCCGGCGCGATCGGCGCGCTCAAACACCGTCACCGCGTGCCCGGCGCGGTTGAGCTGGGCGGCGGCGGCGAGCCCCGCGGGACCCGATCCCACGACCGCCACTTTTTTTCCCGTGCGAACGCCGGGGATCTGGGGGGTCACCCACCCTTCCTCAAAACCGCGGTCGATGATCGCACATTCGATATTCTTGATCGTGACCGGCGGCTCGTTGATGCCCAGGACACAGGAGCCTTCGCAGGGCGCCGGACACACGCGGCCGGTGAATTCGGGAAAATTGTTCGTTTTGTGCAGGCGGTCGAGCGCCTCGCGCCAAAGGCCTTTGTAAACCAGGTCGTTCCATTCGGGAATAAGATTGTTGACCGGGCAACCCTCGGCCATTCCCGCCAGGAGCGTCCCGGTGTGGCAAAAAGGGATCCCGCAGTCCATGCACCGCGCGCCCTGAGAGCGCAGTTTCTCCTCGGGCAGGCGCTCGTGGAATTCATCCCAGTCCCTGATCCGTTCGCGCGGAGAACGGTCTTTGGGAAGTTCGCGCGGAATTTCTTTGAAACCGGTGGGCTTGCCCATAAATTAATTTCCGCCCACGCGGGACAGGTCGCGGACATTTTCCTCGAAGGCCGCCATGATCGCCTCCTCGCCGCTGAGGCCGGAGCTTTTCACGCGATCGAGCGCCTGGAGGACGCGTTTGTAATCTTTCGGGATCACGCGGACAAATCGGGGAACCATTTCTTCCCAGAGATCCAAAATGTGCCGCGCGCGGCGGCTCTGCGTGTGGCGCAAATACCGCTCAATCAGGCCGCGCACCTCGGCGATTTCCGCGGGGCCGGTCAATTTTTCAAGCTCCACCATCTGCCGGTTACAGCGGCCCGCAAAATCCCCGGCGGCGTCCAGCACGTACGCGATCCCGCCCGACATGCCCGCCGCGAAATTCCGCCCCGTGCCGCCGAGCACGACCACCCGCCCGCCCGTCATGTATTCACAACCATGATCGCCGACGGCCTCGACGACCGCGGAAACGCCGCTGTTGCGCACGCAAAACCGCTCGCCCGCCATCCCGTGAATGTAGGCCTCGCCGCTCGTGGCGCCGTAGAAAGCGACGTTGCCGATGAGGGTATTTTCTTCGGGTTTGAAAGTTGATTTTTTCGGCGGATAAACAATGATCTTTCCGCCTGACAGCCCTTTGCCGACATAATCATTCGCGTCGCCCTCAAGCTCGAGGGTGATCCCGCGCGGCACAAAAGCGCCGAAGCTCTGCCCCGCGGATCCCGTAAACTGAAGATGGATCGTGTCGTCGGGCAGTCCGTCGGCCCCGTGCCGGCGCGTGAGTTCGCTCCCCAAGATCGTGCCCACGACGCGGTTGGTATTTTTGATCGCCAGCGACGCCTTCACGGGTTTTTTGTCTTCGAGCGCCGGCTCGCAGAGCTTGAGAAGGGTCGTGTGGTCAAGCGCCTTCTCGAGCCCGTGGTCCTGCGGGATCTGGCAGTAGCGCCCCACCTCCGCCGGAACTTTCGGTTGATACAAAATTTTTGAAAAATCAAGGCCCTTGGCCTTCCAATGGTCCACGGCCTTTTTCACGTCGAGCCGGTCGACGCGGCCGATCATTTCATTCATCGTGCGGAATCCCAGACGCGCCATGATCTCGCGGACTTCCTCGGCGATAAAGGTCATGAAATGGACAACGTGCTGCGGATCGCCGCTGAATTTTTTTCGAAGCTCGGGGTCCTGCGTCGCCACACCGACCGGACAGGTGTTCAAATGACACACGCGCATCATGATGCAACCGAGCGCCACGAGCGGCGATGTCGAAAATCCGAATTCCTCGGCGCCCAGGAGCGCCGCGATCGCCACGTCGCGTCCGGTCTTGAGTTGTCCGTCGGTCTCGACGGCGATGCGACTGCGCAAATTATTCAAAACCAAGGTCTGATGCGTCTCGGCCAGTCCCAGTTCCCAGGGAATCCCCGCGTGCTTGATGCTCGAAAGCGGCGACGCGCCCGTGCCGCCGTCATGCCCGCTGATGAGGACCACGTCCGCGTGCGCCTTGGCGACCCCCGCGGCGATCGTCCCCACACCGACCTCGGCGACCAATTTCACGCTGATCCGCGCGTTCCGGTTTGAATTTTTCAAATCGTGAATCAGTTCGGCCAGATCCTCGATGGAATAAATGTCGTGATGCGGCGGCGGTGAAATGAGCCCCACCCCCGGCGTCGAAAAACGCACCTTCGCGATCCACGGATAAACCTTGGCGCCCGGAAGCTGTCCGCCCTCGCCGGGCTTGGCGCCCTGGGCCATTTTGATCTGGAGCTCGCGAGCCTTCACCAGATACAGGCTCGTGACGCCGAAACGGCCCGAGGCCACTTGTTTAATCGCGCTGTTCCGCGAGTCGCCGTTCGGGTCCGGCGTGTAGCGCGCGGGGTCTTCGCCGCCTTCGCCGGTGTTTGATTTTCCGCCGAGCCGGTTCATCGCGATCGCGAGCGACTCGTGCGCCTCTTTGGAAATCGAGCCGTAGGACATCGCCCCCGTTTTAAAACGTTTCACGATCATTTCGACGGGCTCCACCTCGGCGATGGGGACGGGTTTCAAATCGGATTTAAAATCCAAAAGGCCGCGCAGGGTGCAGTGATGTTTCGATTGATTGTTCACGGCCTCGGAATATTCCTTGAACACTTTGTAATTTTTGGTGCGCGTGGAAAGCTGAAGCTTGTGAATGGTTTCGGGATTGAATAAATGAACCTCGCCGTCTTTGCGCCACTGGTATTGGCCGCCCGGGTCAAGCGCCAGGCCATCGGTCGAGCGCGGGGCAAACGCGTGATGATGGCGGCGCTTCACTTCCTCGGCGAGCGTGTCGATGCCCACGCCCTCGACGCGCGAGGCCGTCCACGTGAAATATTGGTCCACCACGTTTTGATTCAACCCGATCGCCTCAAAGATCTGGGCGCCGCGATAACTTTGAATCGTCGAGATCCCCATCTTCGACATGGTTTTCACGACACCCTTCGCGACGGCCTTGGCATAATTTTTGACCGCGGTTTTGTGATCGATATTTTTTAAAATTCCCTGCCGGATCATGTCGTCCAGCGTCTCAAACGCCAGGTACGGATTCACGGCCCCCGCGCCGTAGCCGACCAACAGCGCGAAGTGATGCACCTCGCGCGGCTCGCCCGATTCGAGCACGAGCCCGACCTTGGTGCGCGTGCCCTCGCGGATGAGGTGATGGTGCAGTCCCGACACGGCCAGAAGCGCGGGGATCGCCGCGTGGTCGGGGCCGACGCCGCGGTCGGATAAAATGAGAATGTTGACGCCTTCTTTGATCGCGCCGCTCGCTTTTTTGTAAAGTTCGGCCAGCGACGCCTCGAGGGATTTCCCCCCGCCGCTCACTTTGTACAAAATCGGCAGGCTCACGGATTTAAAATCCGGATGCCGCAGGTGGCGGAGTTTTTCAAATTCCTCGTTCGTCAAAACGGGACTTTTTAACCGGATCTGCCGACAGCTTTCCGGCTCGGGCTTTAAAAGATTCCCCTCCGGGCCGATCGTCGTCTCGGTGGACGTGATGATCTCCTCGCGGATGCAGTCGATCGGGGGATTGGTGACCTGCGCGAACAGTTGTTTGAAATAATTATAAAGAAGCTGGGGCTTGTCCGACAAAACGGCCAGCGGCGTGTCCGTCCCCATCGAACCCACGGCCTCGACTCCGTCCTTCCCCATCGGCGCCATCAGGATCCGCAGATCCTCGTAGGTGTAACCGAAGGCCTGCTGGCGCACGAGCACCGCGCGATGATCCGGCTCGCGCGCGTGCGGGGCGTCGGGCAGTTTTTCAAGCGGGACCAAATTTTCATCGAGCCACTCGCGGTACGGATGCGCGCGGGCGATTTTATTTTTCAATTCCTCATCGGAAACGATCCGGCCCTCTTCGGTGTCGATCAAAAACATCCGGCCCGGCTGGAGACGCCCCTTGCGCAGAATATTCTCCAGCGGCACGTCGAGCACACCCACCTCCGAGGCCATGATAACAAGGTCGTCTTTGGTCACATAGTAGCGCGAGGGACGCAGGCCGTTCCGGTCGAGGACCGCCCCGATTTGAACGCCGTCGGTGAACGCGATCGACGCGGGCCCGTCCCACGGCTCCATGAGCGAGGCGTGAAATTCGTAAAAAGCCTTTTTGTCGTCCGGCATCGATTCATGATTCGCCCACGGCTCGGGGATCATCATCATCACCGCGTGCGCGAGCGATCGCCCGCCGAGCACGAGAAATTCGAGGCAGTTGTCGAACATCGCCGAGTCACTGCCGTCCTCGCAGATGACGGGAAGGATTTTTTTTATGTCCGCGCCGAAAAGCTCCGACGCGCAGAGCGCCTCGCGCGCGTGCATCCAGTTCACATTGCCGCGAAGGGTGTTGATCTCGCCGTTGTGCGCGAGGTAGCGGTTCGGATGGGCGCGCTCCCAGCTCGGGAACGTGTTGGTGCTGAAGCGCGAATGCACGAGCGCCAAAGCGCTCTCGACGGCCGGGTCGACCAGGTCCGGAAAAAACAGCTCGACCTGCTCGGACATGAGCATCCCTTTGTAAACGATTGTTCTGTGTGAAAGGCTTGAAATGTAAAATGCGGGCAGGCCCGCCGTTTTCGAATAGCGGATCGCGTTTTCCGCGCGGCGCCGGATCACGTAGAGCTTGCGCTCAAACGCGAGGTCTTCTTTTATTTTCGGATTTCTTCCGATAAAAATCTGCCGCACAAAAGGCTCGGAGGCCTTCGCGGTGGGCCCGAGAGAACCGTTTCGCGTGGGAACCGTGCGCCAGCCGAGAAAGTCCTGGCCTTCTTCCCGAATGATGCCCTCAAAAATCTTTTCGCAGGCGCGGCGTTCTTTTTCATTGACTGGCAAAAACACCATGCCCACGCCGTACGCCCCCGCGGGAGGCAGGTTGATCTTGAGTCCGGAGCAGGCCTTTTTCAAAAAGGCATGCGGCACCTGCAACAAAATCCCCGCCCCGTCGCCGGTGTTGGCCTCACAACCGCAGGCGCCGCGATGGCGAAGGTTGACAAGCACCGTCATCGCCTGCTCGACGATTTGGTGGGATTTTTTGCCCTTCACATTCACGACAAACCCCACCCCGCAGGCATCTTTTTCGAATGCCGGGTCGTAAAGTCCCTGTTTGGAGGGGGCAATGGCTCTATTCATGGCTAACTTTTTAGTATATCAATAAGTCAGAGGGGATTTCAAAGGAAAAAGCGGGAAAAAGGGTGCTAAACTTTGAGAACGACCTTGCCGAAATTCTGCCGGGCCTCCAGGTGGGCCTGCGCCCGGGCGGCTTCTTTGAGGGGAAAAACCTGATCGAGTGTCGGAACCAAACGCCCCTGCTCAACCAGATCCAAAACCTTGTGGAGTTCTGCGAGACTGCCCATGTAGGCGCCAAGCACGCTGATTTGTTTTGAATAGAAATAACGGATATCCACTTCCACCTTGGGACCCGAGGTCGCCCCGCAGGTCACCAGGCGCCCGCCCCGTTTTAAAACCGTGAAATTTTTGGGCCAGGTCTCAGGGCCAATGTGGTCCAAAACAACATCCACGCCGGCGCCGTTGGTCAGTTTTTTTATTTTTTCCGCGAAGTCTTCGGTTTTGTAAAGAATGACTTCCTCCGCGCCCAATTTTTTCGCCCGGGAAACTTTTTTGAAATCGCCGACGGTCGTGTAAACCGTGGCGCCGAGGAATTTCGCGATCTGGATGGCCGCGGCGCTCACTCCCGACCCGGCCGCATGGATGAGCACGGTCTCCCCGGCCCTCAGATTCGCGCGCGTGACGAGCATGTGGTAAGCCGTGAGAGAGGCCAGCGGAATAGAGGCCCATTCTTCAAAAGAGTAACGCCCGGAAACGGGAACGACAAACCGCTCGTGAACGGCCACGCGCTCGGCGTAACCGCCCTGGGTTTGGAGGCCCAAAATTTGAAATTCGGGGGAATAACTGTCGCGCGCGGAGAGCGCTTCGGGCAAATGGCCCGGCACCTGCCCCGGGGAAACGACGACGCGGTCGCCTTTTTTAAAACGCTTCGCGCCCTTTCCGCATTCGAGAACCGTCCCCGCGACATCGGAACCGGGGATGTGCGGCATGGGGATGGAAACCCCCGGCAGGCCCTGCCTCACCCAGATGTCGAGATGATTGAGGGCGCAGGCCTTGACCTCGATCAAAACGTCGCCGGGCCCGGCGGGAGGCTCTTTAAATTCGCCGAATTTTAAAACTTCGGGGCCGCCGTGTTTTTCAAAAAATACCGCTTGCATCAGCTATAACTTTTAACCAATTTCACAAACAGCCGCACCCCCACGCCCGTGGCGCCGATCGGCGAAAGGGGCTTCGGGTGCGATTCATTCCACGCGGTCCCGGCGATGTCCAGGTGCGCCCACGAGGCCGTGTGATCGGCGAATTCTTTCAAAAACATCGCGGCTGTGATCGTGCCGGCGTATTTTTTGCTGATATTTTGAATGTCCGCGTACGTCGCGCGAATCAAATCAAAATATTCTTCCCACATCGGAAGTTCCCACACGCGCTCGCCCGTTTCCTCGCCCGCCTCCTTGATGCGGTTCACGAGGTCGCGGTCCGTTCCCATGACGCCACTGCACAGATCCGCGAAGGTCGCCGCGCACGCGCCCGTGAGCGTGGCGATGTCCACGAGCGCTTTGGGTTTGTAGCGCGCCGCGTACGCGAGGGCGTCCGCCAAGATGAGCCGGCCCTCGGCGTCGGTGTTGAGCACTTCAATGGTCTTGCCGTTCATCGCGCGGACAATGTCGCCCGGCCTCTGTGCGCGGCCGCCCGGCATGTTTTCGCAAACAGGCGCGATCCCCACGACCCTGACCGGCAATTTCAAATTCGCGATCACCTTCATGGCGCCGATCACGGCGGCGGCGCCGCACATGTCGAATTTCATTTTGTCCATGTCGTTCGAAGGCTTGATCGAAATGCCGCCCGTGTCAAACGTGATCCCTTTTCCGACAAGCACGAGGGGGCGCGCGCCCTTCACTTTATTTTCCAAGATAATGAACTGCGGCGGGTGGACACTGCCTTGGGAAACGCCGATGACGCCGCCCATTTTCAATTTTTTAATTTCGTTCAAACCCAGCACCTTGCAGGTCAGATTATTTTTCCGCGCCATCTCGCGCGCGGCCTGGGCCAGGCGTTCGGGCGTCATGACATTCGGAGGCTCATTGGCAAGGTCCCGCGTGAAAAAAACGCCCTGGGTGATCGTCTCGGCTTCGGCCGCCGCGCGGCGGAGGGCGCGCGCCTGGTCCGCGTGTTTTGAGACGAGCTCAAACGACCCGATCTCGTGCACGGGTTTGGGCTTGGACTTGTAGCGCGCGAAGCGGTAGTCCGCCAGGCGCGCGCCCTCCGCGGCCGCCCCGGCGATCTCGGCGAGCGAAAACTTCTCCCAAAAACTGTCAAGGTCCAGGCGGACGCCCCTCGCTCTCGACGCCCTCCCCTGGGCGAGGAGCCGCGCGGCGGCCACCCGCACTTTTTCGAGCGTGAATTTTTCTTTTTTGCCGAGGCCGATAAAAAGCGTGTCCCCCGCCAGAAACGTCTCCCCGGCCTTTAGGGAGACTTTTTTATCCGATAAAATTTTTGGGGGTTTGCCGTTTTCAAAAACGCCGATGGCCGAAACATCCGCGGCCTTGGAAGAGGAAGCTTTCGAGACGTTCGCCATGATTTTCATTCCGGTGATTGCTCCTTCATGTGGACTCGGACGCGCAGGGACCCGTTCCGCGGCCTCGGCAGTCCTCCGACGATCGCGAGGGTCTTTTCGCGCGTGATGGTGTTCGGAAAATCCAGTTTGATCAAAACCTCATGCGAAATTTTCACGCCGCGTTTTTTTAAACCCAACAGCATCGCGCCGAATTCCTTCGCCCCTTCGAGCGCGTCGCCGGTCACCTGAAACTCCAGGCTCCGGATCGGGCGGGAATCTTTGAGACGGCCCGCCACGTCGTTCTTCACCTGCGAAGGCAGGAGAAAACTTTCGCTTTCAAACAGATCGGTCATCGGGCTCCTCGCTTGGGTGAAGACGGGTTTAAATCACAGCTTTTGGACAACGGCTGTGATTATAATATAAATCCGCGCAAAAAGGAAAACGGAAACGTCGATTCATGCCATTTGAAGCGGCGCCCTTTTTGAGTGGATAACCTTCCGTATCCGATTGGCGACCACGGGTTTGAGTTGGATGACCTTCATCCGAACCGTGAAGCCGATCGCCAACAACACTTTTTCGAGCGTCATCACGTTCGCAAAATCTCCGCTTTCAATTTTGGAGATATGCTGTTGGGTAACGCCCACTTTTTCAGCCAACCGCCTTTGGTTCAGATCGTGTTTTATGCGGTACTCAATGATCCGTTTTACAATTTCCAGCTTCTGCTCTTCAAGCTCGTAAAGTTCTTTGAAATAGGGATCTTTTAATTTTTCTTTGAGATGCTTATCCACGCTTTCGATTCTCATGCCGGCTCCTCCTACTGTCTTCTTATAAAGTCCGACCGCCTTTGAACGGCAAGCTCCCTCTCGTTTTTTGGGGCCTTGCCCGTTTTCTTCACGAACCCATTCGTAAGAATCGCTTTATCCTCATGAAAGAAAAAGTATAAAATGCGGACGGCTCCTTCCTGCGTTTTGAATCTCAATTCGAAAATGGCCTCCCCAAGGTACTTCGCGTGGGGCTCGGGCAATTTGTGCCCGAATTTCTCAAGGAGCGACTTCACAAAGAAAAACTTCCTCTGGGTTTTGCGATCCAGCGAGTCCACAAACTCCCGGACGGGCGACCGGCCCGATTCAGTCAGGTAGTAGTAAGCGCTTATCCCTGCCAAGAGAAATCTCTTCGGTGGATGGTTAAAGTATACAACTAAATGGTTGTTACGTCAAGACAGGCCCACGGCGTCACGCGCGAATGGGTTCGGGCACCAGGAGAGGCGTCATCTCCGTCACGTCCCCGTAGCCGAGTTTTTTTAGGAAACCCTGGATAATTTCTTCCTCGAGGCGGGTGCATTCCTCGTGCTCGAGTTTCGGGCAGGGGATCTGGCCGCCCGCGATCATGCCGTGCCCGCCGGCGGTGCCTTTTTTTCCGATGAGCCGCCGCAGAAAATTTCCGGCGTCGCCTTTTGAATTCGTCGTGCGGATCGAAACGACGAGCCGGTCCTTGTAGCGGCCGAGGCAGATCGCCCAGCTCGCGCGCTCACAGCGCAGGATAAAATCCGCGATGAACGGCACGAAATCGGGATTGTTCACCTCGCCGAGTGTCGCCGCGACCGCGTTTTTGTAGAGGCGCGTGTGGTGCAGGGCGCGGTTCAGGGTGATGAAATAATCGCGCGGCAGTCGCGGGTGAACGATGTTCGCCAAAAGTTTTTTCTGGCTTTTCGGAAAAAGCGCCAGATACGCCTGGATGTCGGTCTCGCGCGCCTCGCGCCCCAGGTCCTGCGTCTCCGAACTGATGCCGTAGGAAAGGGCCGTCGCCAGTTGGGACGGAATTTCCAGCCCGCTTTCCAAAAGATACTCGGTCAGGATCGTCGCCGTCGCGCCGTACTCGGTCCGGATGTCGATAAAATCCGCGCGCGTGGTCCGCCGTGCCGGATGATGGTCGATGACGATGACGGGTCTCCGGTTTTTGGGAAAGGAGCTGTTGCCCGTGCGCGGCTGCATGTCCACCATCGCGAAATCGACGCCGGGCCTGAAATCCGCCTCCTGAAGCGGCGAGATCCGAAGGCGCAGAAGCCGGATCATCGCGCGGTTCTCCGCGCGGCCCACGATGCCGCCGTATTTGACCACCGCCGGGACCTTGAATTTATGTTTCACAATGTAGGCCAGCGTCACGGCGCTCGAGACCGAGTCGGGGTCCGGATTGTCATGGGTGAGCACGACCAGGCGCTTGGTGTCGCGGAGCGCGGCCTCGATCCTTAAAAAACTTTCCTGAATTTCTTCGGGTGTGGGCATTTTGGAAAAAAACGTCAGTACCGCGGGCAGTTCGGATCCACGGCTTCGGACCAGGCGTCGATGCCGCCGGCCAGGTTCTTCACTTTTTTGAATCCGATTTTTTGCAAAAGCTCGACGGCCTTGGCGCTACGCCCGCCGAAATGGCAGTGCACGACGATCTCGTCGGCGCTGTCGAGCTCGCTCACCTTTTCGGGCAGGGTCCCCAGCGGAATAAGTTTGGAGCCGGGGATGCGGTTGATCTGGTATTCGCTCGGCTCGCGCACGTCGACCAAAACAAATTTATCCTTCCGATCGATCTTCGCTTTCAATTCCTCCGCCGAAATTTCCGGCACGCCGGCGCCGCCCGTTTTTCCCGCCCCGGGCGCGGGCGATGGGTTTTCCTCCCCGCGGCCGATGCCGCAAAACGCGTCGTAATCGATGAGTTCCTTGATCGAGGGGTGATCGCCGCAGACCGGGCATTTGGGATTGCGGCGGAATTTCACCTCGCGAAAATTCATCTTGAGCGCGTCGTAGAGCATGAGGCGGCCGATGAGCGGCTCGCCTTTCCGCAAAAGAAGCTTCACCACCTCCGTCCCCTGGATCACGCCGATTACTCCCGGCAAAATTCCGAGCACCCCGCCCTCGGCACAGCTCGGGACCATGCCCGGCGGCGGCGGCTCGGCGAAAAGACAGCGGTAGCAGGGGCCTTTGCCCGGATAAAAAACCGTGGCCTGGCCGTCGAAACGGAAAATGCTCCCGTACACGAACGGTTTTTTTGAGAACACGCAGGCGTCGTTCACCAGATACCGCGTCTGAAAATTGTCCGTGCCGTCGAGAATGATGTCGAAGTCGCGGATCACCCGCATCACGTTGTCTTTCGAGAGGCGCTCGTTGTGGACGACGACCTTCACGTTCGGATTGATCTGGGCCAGGCGCTCTTTGGCGGACTCGACCTTGGGTTTTCCGACGCTTCCGGTGGAGTGGATGATCTGGCGCTGTAAATTGGAGAAGTCGACGACGTCGAAATCAATGAGGCCAAGCGTCCCCACACCGGCGGCCGCCAGATACAGCGCGGCCGGCGAGCCGAGGCCTCCCGTGCCGATCAAAAGGACACGGCCGGCCTTAAGGCGTTCCTGGCCCTCCACCCCCACCTCGGGCATGATGAGGTGCCGGCTGTACCTTAAAATTTCATCCTGCGTCAGCGCCATTCTTCCTTCTCCTCAAAACTTTTATTATATCACGAAGAACGGCGTCCACTTCTTTTTCGGTATTGAACCGCCCCAGACCAAACCGGACAGCCGATCGCCTCAAATTTTCGCTCACGCCGAGCGCTTTTAAGACGTACGAAGGCTCCGGGCTCGTGGAAAGACAGGCCGAACCGGACGACAGCGCCACGTTTTTTAGGCGCTTCAAAAGTTCCCCCGATTCCACGCCGGGAAAACTGACATTCAGGTTATTCGGCAAGCGATGTTTGAGACTGCCATTGACATTCATTCCCGGAATTTTCAAAAGCCCGACGAGAAGCCGGTTTCTCAATTTCAAAAGCCGCGCGGATTCTTTTTTCATCCGGCCGCGGCAAATCTCGCAGGCCTTCCCAAAACCCACGATGCCGGGGACATTGAGCGTGCCCGACCGCATCCCGCCCTCATGCCCGCCGCCGTCGATTTGGGGCGCGAGAAGGGTCCCCCGCCGCGCATAAAGCGCCCCCACGCCCTTGGGCCCGTAAATTTTGTGCGCGGTCATCGACAAAAGGTCGAGGTTCATTTTTCTCACGTCGATCGGCACTTTGCCCAGGGCCTGCGCCGCATCCGAATGGAATAAAATCCCTTTCTCCCGCGCGATTCTTCCAATCTCGGCGATGGGCTGGAGGACGCCGATTTCGTTGTGGGCGAAGAGAATGGAAATAAGAATCGTCCGCGGCGTGATCGCGCGCTTCAGTTCCTCCACGTCCACGAGGCCGTCTTTTTGAACGGGCAAATGAGTGACCTCGAAACCGCTCAGGGCCAGGCGCTTGAAGGGGTCCAAAACGGATTTGTGTTCGGTGGAGAGGGTGAGGAGGTGATTTTTCCCATCGGGCGCCGCTCCGGCGGCGCCCTTTAGCGCGAGATTATTGGATTCCGTGGCGCCGCTTGTGAAAATGATCTCGGAGGGTTCGGCATTGATGAGACGCGCGATTTGCGCTCTGGCTCTTTGGACGGCCTCGTGAGCTTCTTTGCCGTAACGGTGATTGAGGCTCGCGGCATTGCCGAATTTTTCGGAAAAAAAAGGAACCATCGCGCGAACCACGCGCGGATCAACAGGCGTGGTCGCATGATGGTCCATGTAAATCATAAGGCGCTTATCTTAAAATTATTCCCAAACCTCTGTCTCAGAAACCACGTTCCCGTCTTTGTCGTACTGACGGACGATCTTTTTCTTGGGCTGGCTCGTGGACGCGTTCTGGGGCGCGGCCTGCTGGTAATAAACCGGCTGAGGCTGTGGCCGCGGCTGAGGGCTCGACGTGAGCGAATCCAAAAGCGCACTGCCGATCACGTTCGTTCCCGCGCCGATCAGAGCGCCTTTGCCGGCCTTTCCGCCCGAGGCCCCCGAGGCGATGGCGCCCGTGCCGGCGCCCAAAAGGGCATTTTTTAGAATTTTATTGTTGGGATTTTCCTGTTGGGGATACTGCTGAACGTACACCGGCGCCTGTTCGACCGGTTGATAAGTGGTTTGCGTTTGAACCGGATAGGCCTGCGCGGGAGCCGCCTGGACATACTGGACCGGCTGTTGTTGCTGTTGAGGAGCCGGTGAACCGCTCAGGCTGTCCAATAAAGCGCTCCCAATCACGTTCGTCCCCGCTCCGATCAAAGCCCCTTTGCCGGCCTTTCCGCCGGAAGCGCTTGAGGCAATAGCCCCCGTCCCCGCTCCCAAAAGCGCGTTTTTCAAAACCTTTTTATTGGGATCTTCCTGTCCGGAATAATCCTGCCCGGCGGCCTTTGAAACCGTTCCTGAAAAAATAACGAGTGACGCCACACTGACCACCAAAAAACCCTTTAACGCTCTCATCTTGGTCTCCTTATTCAGTCCTCTTAAATCATTTTTACCATGACACCATCAAGTATAACACACTTAAATCACTCTTTCAAACTCCTCCACCGGCAGTTTCCACACCGGCACGCCGCAAAAGCGGTCCCCCTCGGGGCAATACGGCTGGGTGCCCGCGAGGCTCCTCAGGCCGCAGGGCGGCAGGAGGTACTTGCCGATTTCGGGAAATACGCGGCTCACCTGCGTCACCTCGTCGCGGCACATGCTCCAGATCTCTTCCTGTGCCGTGTAGCAAAGGCGCTTGGTCCACTTGTGGTGGTGATTCAAAAGGTCCCCCGACTCGTAAAAACGGATCGGAAAGGCATTCGGCAAAAGATACATCACAAATTCCTCTTCGACACCCTTGTTCAAAAGAAGCGCCATATTTTTCCAGACCGTTTCCATCGTGCGGTTGTAAAAATCCGTAGCCTCGGCCGAAACCCGCACGAGCGTGGGCGTGATGAAGTCCGGACGCTCGGCGACAAACTGACGGTAAAGCACGGGCCGCGAGGCCGGCGTCATGCGGTGGCGCTGGTCCTGGGAATCGGCGGTGTGGCTGATTTTTTTCTGAAAGGTGAAATGGGGGTGCGAGAGCGTGCGCGTCAGTTTCCCGAGCGTGGTGAGATTGAGCGCCTCGCCGAAATAAGGATTCTTCGCCGGATTCAAAACCAGGTCCAGGGCCTCTTCCTCCGGGAGCGATTCCGCGGTGAGGCCGAGCACCGCGCGCACGGCCGCGGCCATGCTCGCTTGGCCGTTCACCTTATAGTCGGCCAGGCGCGAGGTGAGATTCCCAAGTTGGGCGTCAAACTCCTTTAAAAACGCGCGGCGGTCCGTCAGGCCCCCTTCGGCCGTGCGCGCGGCGAAAAATTCATGCTCCGGCGTTTTCTCGAGCGGGATCACGTCTTCGATCTGGCTGAAAAAAAGCGGGTCCACCTCATTCACGGCCTCGACCATTTTCCCGACGACCAGCCTCTGCTCGAGCGGCGCGTCGAACTGTTCGCAGAGCCGGTGATACCGGTGAAGGGTGAGTCCGCTCACCGTGTGGTAGAGGTGCGCGTGCGTGGCGACCGGCAGGACGTAGCGCGCCACTTCCTGAGCGCGTTTTTTTAAAGCGCTCGCCCAGCGTTTTTCATTGGAATCGCGATAAGGAAATATTTTTTCATACTCCGCCCGAATCACCGGCTCAAGAATCCCCATCAGCTCTTTGTAAGCCTCCATCTGAAAACGAATGGTTTCCAAATAGAGCGGGAGAATATTTTCATCCAGCGGCGGCACCGTGAAATTTTCGGGCGACACTTCGACGTAGCGCTGGGAAACTTGTTCGCTGTTATAAAACGGGTGGCTGTGGAGAAACGACCAGATGCACTGCCGGGAAACTTTGTCGAGGATAAACTGAAACGTCGCGTGCTGGATCGTCGTGTGGTGTCCGGCCTTGTAGATCGATTCGGCGATCTCGTCCCGCCTGCGGCGAGCGCGTTCGTCTTTGTGAACATCCTCGGACGTCACCACGCGCGGCGAGTAGCAGGTCCGCGCCGTCGCGACCGCGTTGTCAAACGGGTCCCGGAAATAATTTTCCAGCTTCACGACGGGTTCGGGGGACAGGCCCAGGCGGTTCATTCTTTGTTCACTTTAAAAACGATTTCCTCGGGCGGTGGCAGAAAATCCTTGATCACTTTCAGCTTGCCGATCGGTTCATTCGCGTATTTTATTTTGTGTCTCATAGGATGCTAAGCCTTCTCGCGGGACAGGGTCCGATTTATTTATGCAAAGCTTGACGCGCCGAAATTCTTGCGACTTTGCCGTTTTTCCACACGGCAAGAGGTCGACCTGTTTCTTTATGCCGCTCTACTACCTGCCGAACGGCCTTCTTTAATGCCGCTTCCGCTTTGTCTTGTAATGTCATTCTTTTTTTCATTTTAGAGTCGTCCACTTTCCAACTATTTTAAAATATTCTTGATAGTCCATTACTTCTACATTTCCATTCCGTCGCTTAGCAATTAACACTGGTGTAGTCCCGGAATTATCGAAAAGCATCCATGAATCAAAAGTAGACTCGTACTTAATAAAATTGCTCACGCCTCGAACAAACCGCCTTCGAACATCTACCGCAGGAACGTGATGCCCGCCTTCAGTCACACGATCTTTGATCCGAGCTATCGCTAATTCAGGGCTCGGAATCCACAAAAAGAAAAGGTGGAGCGAATAACCCTTCTCCTTCAATTCATTTAACAGATGCATATAGGATCTACCTGATAGTGTAGTTTCGAAGGCAAAATCGACCCCATGACCAGCATACTCGTCAATTCGTTGTAAAACAAGTTTGCCGGCCTTGATCGCCGCGGCTCGCGGATCGAATGGCGCCAGTCCTTGTGCGATCAAGTCCGCATTCACAAAATTGGGACACTTCACATAATCTGGCAGAAACAACTTTGCAAATGTTGTTTTGCCTGAACCGTTTGGACCGGCGATGAGGTAGAGGTTTTTGGAATGCGGCATTCTTACGCCGCGCACTCGCCCTTGCCCACTTCGACTTTGAAGGCCTTGCCGGGATCGCCGAGGTCTTCGTACATTTTCGGGTCCTGGTCAAACGCGGGCACAGCGGTGAAAGGGTTCACGATTTCTTTGAGGCGCGCCACGCCCGCCCGTTCGGCCCACTGCAGAAAACTTTCGCTCCGCCCTTTTTCTTTTTTGAAGGCATCGAGAATGGCTTGGGTCGCCTCGGGTGTCCGTTTGGCGGGGATAGGCGCGATGCGCTTGCCGAACACCGCCGCCCCGTTCGGCGCCGTGAAGCCGCCGATCATGAGCTGATAATGCGGCACGGCCCTGCCGTCCACGTTTTTCGAGGCGCCGTGAAAACCGATGTTCGCGATGTGGTGCTGGCCGCAGGAATTGGTACAGCCGGAAATTTTGATCGTGACGTCGCGGAAAACCGGGTCGCTTCCGTAACCGTTTGTGAAAATTTTTCCCATCTCAAACGCGAGCCCCTTCGAATGCGTGATGGCGATCTGGCAGGTGTCGGCCCCCGGACAGCGCGTGATGTCCGTCACCGTCTCGGCGCCCTTCTGCGCGAGACCCGCCTTTTGCAATTCGGCGTAAAGCGCTTTCAGGGAATTTTTCGGGACCCAGTGCAAAAGAATATTTTGGGAAATGGTCGTCCGCATCCGGCCGCCGCAAAACACGCGCGCGATTTTAGCGAGCGCGCGCATTTGCCCGGGATCAATGTCCCCCAATGAACAGCGCACATTCACCGCCCAGTAGCCTTTTTGTTTTTGTTCAAAGGAGTTGGTCGCCAGCCATTCGTCAAATCCCGGCAAAACTGCCGGGGCCTGCGTCGGCGCGGCCTGTTTCAGAACCGGCGCGGCGGCTTCCCCGACTTTCAATTTCCAAAACGCCTCTTTCCCCGAACCCGTCGCGACCACCGCGCGGCGCTCATCCAAAAATTCCTTGCGGAAGGTTTCGATGCCCCACTTCGCCACGAGATATTTGATGCGCGCGCGATTTTTGTCCTTGCGCTCGCCGTTCCGGTCAAAGAGGCGGATCACCGCCTCCGCCGTCGGCAGGTAAAGCTCGACGGGTATAAATTCTTCAAGAAGCTGAGCCGCGAACGGCTGGCTCCCCAGCCCCCCGCCGACGTAAACGGCGAAACCGCGGGCCTCTTTCCCGTTCACGACTTTTTTTTGGGCGACGAATCCCAGGTCGTGAATCCCGACCTTCGCCCAATCCTCCTCGGCGCTTCCCTCAAACGCGATCTTGAATTTTCGCGGCAGGTTCTGGCAGACGGGGTTTCTCAAAAAATAAAGGCTGAGGAGATCCGCGTAAGGCGTCACGTCAAAAACTTCTTTGGGCGAGATGCCGGCGTAGTGCGTCGCGCTGACATTCCGCACCGTGTTGCCACAGGCCTCGCGCGTCGTGAGACCCACCTCGGCAAGCCTTCTCAAAATCCCGGGAACATCCGTGCGTTTGATTTCATGGAGCTGGACCGCCTGCCGGGTCGTCACGTGCGCGAGCTTGTTCGGCGCGAAGCGCTCGGCGATGTCGGCGATGCATTCGAGTTGAAGCGGATTGAGGTGCCCGAAACGGATCTTGATGCGGATCATGTGCCGGTCCGTCGAGCCGCGGATGCCGTACACGCCGTTTTCGAGGCGGAATTTCTTAAAATCATCCGGGTCGAGCTCGCCCTTTTCGAGACGCGCGATCTCGGCCTCAAAGCGCCGGATCTCGGCCTCGTGTTCGGGCGAGAGTTCCTTTGTGAGGCGCTCTTCAAAGAGCGCCGACAGGTCTTCGATTTTTTGCGGGGTGGTCATGGGATGAATCTATTCCTTCGCGGGCCTAATGTCAAGCATTTTTGTAGCAATTATATTAAAATAAATAACTTATATATAACTAAAATACTAGTCTATAAATCTACCGGCGCGACTGGGAAAAACAGGCGAAGGACAGCGACAGAATAAAAACGCCGAGGAGGAGACTCCCCAAAGGCGTCAATTCAAAACTGCCGATCCTAAACTCCCACCCTTTGAAATACCGCAGGACGTGAAACGACCCCACGGCCGCGTAGATCATGCCGGAGAGCCGCAAAAGGTTTGTCGTTGTCCGTCCGCCTGATTTGGCCATGCCTTGATTATATCAATTCCCCGCGAAGCCTGTCCATGCCTTCCCGAAAAATGGGCTCACGCGCCAAAAGGCCGAGCACCAGGTGCGCGCCGCCGGCGAAATCGTAAAAATAACCCGGGTGCGCGAGGGTGTTGTGTTTTTTGAGGAGGGTCATCGCGATTTTTTCTTCGTCCGCGCGCCCGTGGGCGGCCGCGTCGATCACCGCGTACCACCCGCCCTCGCTTTTCAAAATCCGCAGGGGCGGGGTCCCTCGCGTCAAATGATTTCGATTTTCAAAAATCCTTTTCATTATTTCCGCCTGAATCTCGCCGCGTTTTTCCATCCAACCCGGAAACGCGTTCTGCGCCGGTGTGTTTACCGACAAAAAAGTATCCGCGATAATCTCGAGGCGGCGGATGGCTTCGCGCGTTTCTTTTTCGGGGCCGCTTACCACAATCCAAGATAATTTCATTTGAGGCAAAGCCAGGATTTTGGAAATACCGGAAAGCGTAAAGGTCAGACATTCGTCATTGCCGGCAAACGAATGCCCCGCGCCGTTTTCAAACGGATAGTCCAGAAAAACCTCGTCGGAAAGAACCGCCATTTTATTCCGCGAGCAAAAACGGTTAACCAACAATCTTTCCTCCCGCCGGACAAAATGGCCGGTGGGGTTATTGGGATTGACGAGAATAAAAACCTTCGCGTTCCGCGCGGAGGCGGGTTTGGGATCCATCCGCCAACCGTTCTCGTACCGGAGCCGGTAGCGCGAAATCCGCGCGTCGTTCAACCCCGCCAGATAATCCAAAAGCGGGTAGCTCGGCCGCGGCGCGAGCGCCCGTTCGCCCGGGTTGAGAAGAAGCCGGAAAACAAACGCGTACGCCTCGCTCGTGCCGGCGGTCAAAAAAACCTGATCCGGGAGAACGCGGATTTTTTTTTCGAGGTAATAATCACAAACCGCGCGGCGGGCCGAAAGGAGGCCGTGAGGGTCGGGGTCGTACGAAAAATTTTCGGGGCCGGGCGGGCATTCTAAATTTTTTAAAGAATGAAACCCCGAGCGCGTGGGATTGGATTCGGTGAGGTCAAAAATTTTCTCCCCCGCCGCTTTTTTGGCTTCGAGAAGCCGCGACAGGGGGTTGGATTCGAGCCGCCAATTTGTCCGTTTGGCAAAACGCAATCGATGCCCCTTTAAACTGCAGGGGCGCGGATGACTCCGCGCCCCTTTTTTGGCGTTAGTCCGTTGCGCGATGAATTACGCTTTTTTTCTGCCCAGGAAATAACCCAGGATCAGAGACCCCGCGGCAAACGCGCCGATGTATTTCCATGGATTTTTATGAACCTCGCGCTCCGCCTTGAGCGCGGCCTTTTTGACTTTACTGCCGCCTTCCTCGATCGCCTCGGTCGTCATCTTTTTGACGTGGTCGAAGTTGTCGCAAATCGCCTCTTTCTTTTCCTTGGCAATCTGATTGACCAGATCGAGCGCCGAGCCCAGTTTACCATTATGATTCAACGTTTTCATCGTCATTGTTCTCCCTTTTTGTTAATTTTAATTATTATTGTTAATTATTAATTAACTATTGATAATTATACATAACAAAGTTAACATTTTCAAGCCCCACCCGTGGGGTCGGAGGGGTCAGAGGCCTCCGACCCCATCTCCCAGCGGTACCGGGTTCGAACCCGGTACCACCTTTACACCGGACAGAAAACAGGTATAATGCTTAAAAACGAGGGCGGGCATGGCTGAAAAACCCAGGTTCTACGACGCGGCGGTCTCCAGGATTGTTTCGCTGACGGACACCGTCAAACATTTCGTGATCGATTACCCCAAAGACGCCGATACGCGATTCATCGCGGGCCAGTTCATGATGGTGCACCTCCAAAAAGACGGCCAGCCGCACAAAAAACCCTACTCGATCGCGTCCTCCCCCTCGCTCGATCACCAAATCGAGCTCTGCATCAAGCTCGTCGAGGGCGGCTTTGTCTCCACCTGGTTTTTCAATTTAAAAGAAGGCGACGTCCTGCGCACAAGCCTCCCCTACGGCGTGTTCACGCTCCGCGAACCCTGGGAGGAGAATCTTGTTTTCGTGGGCACCGGCACCGGCATCGCGCCGCTTCGCGGGATGATCCAGAATTTGTACGAAAAAGGCTGTGCGAAGGAGATCTGGCTGATATTCGGAAACCGCTACGAGACGGACATCCTGTATCTTGACGAATGGCGGGAACTGGAAAAGCGGCACAAAAATTTTCACTTCATTCCGACCGTGAGCCGCGGAAAAAACTGGAACGGAGAGACCGCCTACGTGCAGGACGTGGTGAAAAAATTATTCGCGGGAAAAACAGCGGGGCTTGATTTTTACGGCTGCGGGCTTGTGCCGATGTGCAAGGCGCTCAAAGAAACCCTGATCGGAATGAATATTCCCCGCGAGAAGATCCACTTCGAACAATTCACCTAGGAGCGCGATGAATCGCGCCCCTACGATTTTCTTTTCCTGAACGCTTCCCACAGGCGCCGGATGTCGTTGTCCGACGAACGCGCCACCTGATTGCAGACGAAAATGAGGACGGAAAACTGCCAGGCCTCCTCGGGTCCGGTGACCAGGCCCGCGCGCACGTTTTCACTGCGCTCTAAAAACGCCGCGTGATGCTCGATCGCCTTGGCGAGCCGTCCCTCAAACACGTCGATGGACTGGGTGTGGTTGTTGTATTTGAATGAAGGGAACGCGATGCCGCGCACGAGAAAAAAATTCGTCACGGCGTTTTCGCCAAACGGCATTTTTTCCTCGAAATCGAATCCGCCGAACTGCGGGGTGTTGAGCGGCAGGACGATTGAGGGCTTCTCGACGGTCACCTCCCCCCTGCGGACCACGGTGTCGCCGGGGTTCACCGACGACTCCGAGAGAAAAAGATAGGGCACCTGTGTCGCCGCGAACGTCTCAAGCGGCAGGACACGCGGCCGGATGATCTCGGTATTTTTTAAAGCGCTTTCCCAGATTTCATGAATGTCCACGCGTGTCCTTAAAATGAGTTTTCAATTCCCCGATGAACGCCGTCACGTCGAGCCCCAAGGCCTCGGGTTCATATTTCTCCAAATACCCCACGGCGGTGCGGAAGAGGCCGCGCGCGCCGCTCTCGATCCCGCGCCCGCGCTGGTAAAGCGCGGCGGCGGCCTGGATCACCCCTTTGTACAGATCGCGGTGGGGGTCCCGCGCGTCCGTCCGAAGCCACAGCGCCTCGATCACCTCGTGGCACTCGAAAAATTCTTTTCGCGCAAAAAGGCGCAGGCCCTCCTCGAACAGGGGGTCCACGGACTTTTTCACTAAATCAGAACGCGCGCTTTTGGTTTCCCTTTGGGAGCCGTGCCGCCGCCTGAGCCGTTTTTTCGGTTTTGGAACTCCGCGCGCAAGGCGCGCGCGGCCTCGACCATGGCCTTCAGGGAAAGGGTGGTCTCCTCCCACCCGCGGGTTTTCAAACCGCAGTCGGGATTGACCCAAAGATTTCTCGGCGGAAGAACGCGCGCGGCCTTGGTCAGAAGATTTTTCATTTCCTCCACCGTCGCCACGCGCGGAGAATGGATGTCGTAAACGCCCGGCCCGATCTCATTCGGGTAGCGGAACTTCACGAACGCGTCCAGGAGCTCCATCTGCGAGCGCGACGTCTCGATGGAAATGACGTCCGCGTCCATCGCGGCGATCGAGCCGATGATGTCGTTGAACTCGCTGTAGCACATGTGCGTGTGGATCTGGGTTTGGTCCGAGACGCCCGAAGAGGCCAGTTTAAAACTCTCCACGGCCCATTTCAGGTACCCGGCCCACTCTTTGCGGCGAAGGGGCAGGCCCTCGCGGATGGCCGGTTCATCGATCTGGATCACGGCGGTCCCCTGTTTCTCGAGGTCGCGGACCTCGTCGCGGATCGCCAGCGCAATCTGCCGGGCGGTTTGGCTCCGCGGCTGGTCATCACGCACGAACGACCATTGCAGGATCGTGATCGGACCGGTGAGCATGCCCTTCACCGGTTTTTTTGTGAGCGACTGCGCGTAAGCGGTCCACTCCACCGTCATGGGCCGCGGCCGCTCGACGTCTCCGTAGATCACGGGCGGCTTCACACAGCGCGTCCCGTAGGATTGCACCCAGCCGTTTTTCGTGAACGCGAAGCCGTCCAACTGCTCGCCGAAATATTCCACCATGTCGTTGCGCTCAAATTCGCCGTGCACGAGGACGTCCAGGCCGATGTCCTCCTGGCGCCGGATCGCGTCGGCGGTTTTTTCCCTTAAAAATTCGCAGTAGGCATCGGCGGACAGATCGCCTTTTTTGAAACCGGCGCGCGCCTGGCGCACATCGGCGGTCTGAGGAAAGGAGCCGATCGTCGTCGTGGGAAAAAATTCGAGACCGAGCCGCTCGCCCTGAATCTCCTGCCGGACCTTAAAAGGGCTTTGGCGCCTTGAGTCTTTCGGTTTTACCGCGCGAAGCCGCGCGGCCACCGATTTTTTATGAATGCGCGGGCTTTTTTGACGGCCCCGGATCGCGGATTCATTTTTCTGAAATCCGGCGGCGGCGCTTTTTTCGCCCGACAAGGCCTTTTGGATCATTTTAATCTCCGCCAATTTCTGTTTGGCGAACGAAAGCCAATTTTTGAGCTCGCCGTCGAGCGAAGTCTCGAGGTCCAAATCCATCGGCGAATGAATGAGAGAACATGAGGAAGCGATCACGCACGCGTCCGCGCCCCTTTTCCGAACGGCGTTTTTCAGAAAGGAAACGGCCCTTTTCAAATCCGTTTTCCAGATATTCCGGCCGTCGACGACGCCGAGCGAGAGGATTTTATTTTTCGGGACCGCGCGGAGGGCGGCCGCCAACTGCCCGGGCGCCCGCACGAGATCGATGTGAATGCCGTGCACGGGCAAGGCCGCCGCGAGTTTTAAATGCTCCCCGAGCGCGCCGAAATAAGTCGTGAGCCACACGCGCGCGCCGGGGGCTTCCTTCGCGAAAAGCGCGTACGTTTTTTTGAGGGCCGCTTTGGCCTTGGCGTCCAGATCCAAAACAAGCGCCGGTTCGTCGATCTGAATGTCGCCGGCGCCGATCGATTCGAATTTTTTCAAAATGGAAACGTAAACTTTGAGAAGGCCGTCCAAAAGCTCCCAGCGCGAAAATTTCGCGTCCTTTGACTTCCCCATTAAAAGATACGTCACCGGGCCGATGATCACCGGGCGCGTGGAAACGCCAAGGGCCCTGGCTTCTTTAAATTCCGCGAAGGGTTTTTCCGACGCGGGCGAAAAACGCATCCCTTTCGAAAATTCGGGAACGAGGTAGTGGTAATTGGTGTCAAACCACTTGGTCATCTCCATCGCGGGCACGGATTTCGAGCCGCGCGCCATCGCGAAATAAGTGTCGAGGTCCACAGCCCCGCCCTTCCAGCCATAGCGGGCCGGGACGGCGCCGACCAGGGCCGTCAGGTCCAGCATCTGGTCGTAAAAACTGAAATCATTCGAGGGAATAAAATCCATTCCGGCTGATTTTTGAGCGAGCCAATTCTTCTTTCGGATTTGGCGGCCGGTTTCCAGAAGCGCCTCCTTCGGGATCTCGCCCTTCCAGTAAGATTCCGTGGCCTTTTTTAATTCGCGATTTTCCCCGATGCGCGGGTATCCCAAATTTGCTGTTTTTAACATGACTCAACCCTTATTTTGTCGTGCGTCGTAGGGGCGAGGCGGCGCCTCGCCCCCTACAATATGGGTTTGCCTTCTTAAATTGTCAAGAAATTTTGGAAAGCTTCCTCAAATATTCGTATCCGTAGAGCCCCGTCGCGTGGCCGTCGCTCCAGCGGATCTGAAGCGCGTACCGGCCCACGGGCTGGATCGCCGTGGCGCGGATATAGGAAGGAAGGGTTTCGGCGTGGAGCGTGCGGTGACCGGTTTTTTCGTCCACGCAGGCCGCGCAGGGACAGGCCAGGCGCAGGTCGCGCGACTCAAAGACGCTCTTTTTGCCGTCCGACCACTCCACCCAAACCTGCGGCTCGTTGGGAGAGCTCAGCGCGACCGGCAATTTTTTGTCCGAGCCCTGAGTGCCGCGGATGCGGATCTGTGCGGCCAGATTTTCCGCGATCGCCATAAAATGTTTCGCCGCGGGGCTGTCGGGATCGGCGTGAACGACGGGGTCTCCCCCGTCCGCTGACTCACGAATAGAGGTGACGAGCGGAATGCCTCCCAGATAGGGAATCCCGAGCGTCTCCGCCGCGCGGCGCGCGCCGCCCGAGCCGAAAATTTCATCCTTTTGCCCGCAGTGGCCGCACACGTAATGGCTCATGTTTTCAATGACCCCCAAAACCGGCGCGTTCAATTTATCGAACATCATGATTGCCTTTTGCGCGACATTCCACGCCACGTCCTGCGGCGTCGAGACCACCACCGCTCCCGTGATCGGGATCGTCTGGCAGAGGCTCAGCTGAATATCCCCCGTCCCCGGCGGCAAATCGACGAACAGGGTGTCCAGCTCCCCACATTCCACGGTCCCCAGAAAATCCTGGACCATCTTGTGAAGCATCGGCCCGCGCCAGATCACCGCCTCGTTCGCGGGCACGAAAAATCCCATGGAGATGATTTTGAGGCCGTATTTTTCGACGGGGGCGATGCGGCCGGTCTCGAGGGAAACGGGCTTGTCCGTCACTCCCAGAATCGTCGGAATGCTCGGACCGTAGACGTCGGCGTCCATGATCCCCACCTTCCGGCCGGTCGCGGCCAGCGCCAGCGCGAGATTGGCGCTCACGGTGGATTTTCCCACGCCGCCTTTGCCGCTGGCGACGGGGATCACGTTTTGGACTTTGGGGATCAGTTTTTCTTTTGCGTTGCCGAGGATGGCCATTTTCGTCTGGGGGTTATTTTACACTTTCCACTTGAAATTAAAAAGGTTTTCGTCTATACTGCTCTTATGTTCAGATCCATTCGACTTCACAACGCACTGTCCACGATCGCTACGGCCGTAGCGGCATGGCGCTTTATGCCTTGTCATTACTGCTCCAAGCGCACGGGTGTGGGTTGGGAGGAGAAGGGGGTTCTTTAGTTCGCATTGAGTTGAGTCAATAAATAAAACCTAAAATCCGATCAACCCATTACCGAAAGGTGATGGGTTTCTTGTTTTTAGGGCAACCGAAGGAGGAAAAAATGTTAAAAGTCATTGAAAATCCGGGGCGCAAAAAAAGAGGGCAGACGGTGAAGCACCCCGTAAAGCTCACGGCCCTCTTCTACCTCAAAGAGGCTTTGCTCAGAGAACGGTACGAGACTTGCCAGGAGATCATCGCGACGGCCAAGGAGTTCGGGGCGGCGGAATTCGAAATCGCCGACCTCCTCGAAGACCCGAGGCGAAGCCCGACCTAAAAGCGGGGTGGTTGGGGTCAGAGGCCTCTGACCCCTACGACCCCATCAGTAGCTGGCGATCACCGCGTTGGGGTGATCCTTGGAGACATCCATCATGCGCCGGAGCGTTTTTTCCGCGCGCTGACGGATGCCTTCGGGGATCTCGATCCGGTGTTCCAGGACCTCCAGCGCGTGGGCCACCCAGCCGAGGGTCGTCATCTTCATCGTTTGGCAGACGAATTGCTCCGTCGGGACGATGAAGCGTTTTGTGGGATGGTCTTTTTTTAATTTAAAAATCATCCCCATTTCCGTGCCGATGATGAAGGTGTCGGCCCTGCTTTTGGCGATGTAGGGCGAGAAGCCGCTCGTCGAGCACACGTGATCGGCCAGGTCAATCACATCCGGCGGGCATTCGGGGTGCGCGATAAAAGGCGCGCCCGGATATTTCGCCTTCGTCCTCAAAACATCCTCAGCCGTCACGCGGATGTGCGTTGTGCAGAATCCCGACCAGAGAATGATTTCCTTTTCGGGGCAGAAACGCCGGACATAATGGCCGAGGTTTTTGTCGGGGACGAATAAAATTTGTCTGTGCGGGAGAGATTTGACAATTTGGACCGCGTTGGAGGATGTGCAGGCAATGTCGCTCTCGGCCTTCACCTCGGCGGAGCTGTTGACGTAGCAAACCACGGCCGCGTCGGGAAATTCCTTCTTTTTTTCGCGCAGGCGATCGGCGGTGGCCATGAGCGCCATCGGGCAGTCGGCCTCGCGCACGGGCAGGATCACGGTTTTTTCGGGATTTAAAATTTTAGCGCTCTCGGCCATGAAATCCACGCCGCAGAAAACGATGACGGCCGCGCCCGTGCCGATTGCGGCCTTGGAGAGCGCCAGGGAATCCCCGAGGATGTCCGCGACTTCCTGCACCTCAAAATTCTGGTAGTTGTGCGCGACAAGGTAGGCGTTTCGTTCCTTTTTCAAACGAAACACTTTCTCGCGGAGCTTTTCCTTCAGCGCTTTCGGATTGGCTTTTTCTAAAACGTCGAGTTCCAACGTCTATATCCTCTCTGCTTAGGCCGTCATCCCCGAAACCCCTTATCGGGGATCAAGCGGTTGATCCCCCCGCATTCGTGGGAATGACAACTTATAAGTTCGCTTCATCTTCCTTGTTTGTGAAAATGAACAAATCACGTGGGTTTGAGCAATGCTCTTAAAATCAGTCGGGATTGACTTTTCTTCTTCCCTGTATTGAATAAATTATTCTGGCATCTTTTATACCACTTGCGGTGAGACTCTTAATAAAAACACTGGCTAAAGGCAAGGCATCTTTGGCGGGAATCTCTCCTGGCCAACCTGGAACGGGGTATTTGGGACCAGCTAAAATATTAAATTGCAATCTCGTTTGGTATCCATGCAAATCCGTAAAAGAAACATACAGCTCGCCAGTTTCCTTTGGTCGGTTTTCAAACATATAACTTATCATTTCATCCCAAGACATACTTCCGGAATGAATCTTAGTCCCTTTAACACAAAGAGAACCCGTTGCGACCCATTTACCGAAAGATTTCCCTTTTAATTCAGCGATCTTTTTACAAGTATTTTCGTCAAACACTTTGGTTATGGTTTGCATGGAAATTATATTACCTTCTCCATCTTTAGAATCTAGAAGCTGGTGCTCATCGATCGCATAATAATTTTCAGAAAAGGAGGGCATAAAAAGTTTCTTACGCAAGAATGCCTCCAAAGATATAGACAAAGCAGGTATTATTGATTCAATTTCAGACCGCCAACCCTCAATGTAGAGTTGCAATTCGTAATCGGGTCCACTGCTAGGTGTAAATACATAAAAATACTTTAGCGACCGCTGAGTTATTAGATTATCAACACAATCTATTGTTGAGGTTTGAATTATAATCGGTCCGTTTTCTTTTAAATCAAACGAAATAGACCCCGTAACATTTCCGGGACAGAATGTTCCAGATTCAACATTTTTTTGAGTCAGTCGTTCGGCTTGCTTTAGGGCTTGAATGTGTTGCTCTTTGGAATACTTATTATCCAGTTTTAGTTTCCCAAGAAGAATCATCGGTTTTCCCGGAAGGACCGGATTGACCCAGCCTCCTTCAAGCTCAAATGCTGGCATGATTTTGTTCTTCGTAGCAACAAATAAGGGCGAATTCAATTGGGCATTCGTGAGACGCTGAAACCCTGAGGGAGGGCTTAGCAAATCGGCATCAGATATAGCATTATTCTGGGCATGAGAAACGAAGGGGTAGTTTAAAGAACCAAAAATAAATAGCGTACCCAGACTTCCGTTGGCTATTACCTTTTTAATTTTAGGATTCATGTTGGCGCTTGAAAATTGGACTCACATTCGTTGGTGATTTTGGAGAGCTTCGCAATATGCTTTTCACAAAGGGTCATTACGTCTTCGTCTAGAATGTCATCAAAACAGCACCGGATTTTACCCGTAGGTTTTGCAGTTGTTATTAATGGTCTACTGCGAACAACATTTACCGTTGCTCCGCCTGTTCCCATAAGATGATATAAAACCACCAGATCCTTGGTTCCTTCACCGGTTGTTTCTTCAATTAGGCTTACGTGAGGATGACTTTGCACAGGACGCTCGTGTATGGTAATATCCCTTTGCCTATCCAAGTATTTCATAAACTTGTCTTGACGCATTTCTCCGACTTTTTTTTCATACCATTTCTCAAATCCGGGAACACTGAAAAATTCCTTTTTCATCATAAATGTTATACTACGAGAGGCTGATAAAAATGCACTGATGTTGTACCTAAAAGCATCGGTATGAAAAGGGCTCTCCTTTGCACGATCCAAAAAGTATTTTGCTTCATTAAGCTTATCCGCTGTAGCAGTCACCAAATCTAATCCTTTAAAATCTTATCATAACAGCTGTCACAAATCGGCTGTGTCTGAGCTTCCCCCGGCCCTCCAAAGGTTACGGGTCTCTCACAAGTACTTGGCTCTTCTTTCCCACATACCGAGCATTCCACAAACTACTCCTTGTAATAAAATTTAGTGCCCTGCTCCTAAACTGGAAGCGAGACGAAACACTTTCTCGCGGAGCTTTTCCTTCAGTGCTTTCGGGTTGGCTTTTTCTAAAACGTCGAGTTCCATTTTACTGGACCTGCACGACCTCTTTCACTTCGGGGATGAGTGACTTCAGGCGATTTTCCACGCCCATCTTGAGCGTCAGGATGGAGCTGGGGCAGGAACTGCACGAACCCTGGAGGTGCAGGGTCACGACGCCGTTTTCATAACCGTAAAACGTGATGTCTCCCCCGTCCATCGCGACGGCGGGACGGATCTCATTGTCCAAAATTTCGCGGATCCGCCGCTCGATGTCGCCGTTTGCGCCCGAGCCGGCGCCGGGCGCTCCCGAAGGCCCCGGCCCCTGGGAAAAAAGCGGTCCGTCCGATTCGAGAACCGTCCGGATCGTCCGCGTGATGTTTTCGACGATCGACTGCCAGCTGGCCGATGGATTTTTTGTGACGGTGATGAAATTGTGGCCGGCCATCACGCCCAAAACCGACTCGCTCTCAAAAAGCGCTTCGGCAAGCCTCGATCCCTTGGCCGATGCCTTGTCCGGAAAATTCAAAGAGCCGGCCGGGACAAGCACGCGGTTCACGTTAAATTTGAGCGTGTTCGGGTTCGGCGTCATCTCCGCCGCTATTTCCAAAATGCCTGGATTCATTTTCCTTCTCCTTCGGTTGACACTTGGCCTTTTTTCCTGCCCGCGTCCGCCAGCGCGTCCTCAAGCGCGTGCCAAATGAGCGTCGCGCATTTCACTCGGACGGGAAATTGCCTGACCCCTTCGAAAATTTTGAGCCGCCCCACGGCCGCGCGCGTGTCCTCGCTCACCGGATCGCGCGTCAAAAAACGGAGGAACTGGTTTTTCAGCGCCTCGGCGTCCTTCACGGGCTTTCCCTCTATGAACGAAGTCATCATGGAAGCGCTGGATTTGGAGATGGCGCAGCCGGAGCCTTCGAATCCCACCGATTCTATTTTACCACTTCCGTCGACTTTGAGATAAAGGTGATAATCGTCCCCGCAGAGGGGATTTCGCCCGTGCGAATAGTGCGTGGCGCCCTCCGGCTTCCTGAAATTCCTCGGCCGGCGGTTGTGGTCGAGGATCACTTCCTGGTAGAGGTCGTTCAATTTCACTTCGCCCATGCCGGTCATTTGAATATCTCCAAAACTTTTTTGACGCCGCGCGCGAGTTTGTCGATTTCCTCTTTCGTGTTGTAAAACGCGAAGGACGCGCGCGCGGTGGCGGGGACGCCGAAGCGCTTCATCGTCGGCTGGGCGCAGTGATGCCCCGCGCGGATGGCGATGCCCTCTTGGTCAAGCACCGTCCCGATGTCGTGCGGGTGAATCCCCTCGAGCGAAAACGAAACGAGGCTCGCCTTTTCGGCGGCCGTCCCGATGATCTTGAGTCCCGGGATCGCGGACAACTTTTCCGTCGCGTGAGTTAAAAGTTCGCGCTCGTGAGCCGTGACCGCTTCCCAGTCCAATTTCCCCAAGTAATCCAGCGCCGCCCCCAGACCGATGATCTCGGCGATCGCCGGCGTGCCCGCCTCAAACTTGGCCGGCGGTTTGGCGTAGGTCGTTTTCTCGAAAGTCACCGACTCGATCATGTCGCCGCCCGTCTGGTAAGGGTCCATCGCGTCGAGGTGCTTGGCCTTCGCGTACAAAACGCCGATGCCCGTCGGCCCGTAAATTTTGTGTCCCGAAAAACAGTAGAAATCGCAGTCGATCTCCCGCACGTCGACTCTGAAATGGGGCGCGCCCTGCGCGCCGTCGACTAGGACCCACGCGCCGGCGTGATGCGCGAGCCTCGTCATTTCCCGGATGGGATTCACGGTGCCAAGCGCGTTCGAGACGTGCCCGATAGAAACCAGGTACGTCCGCGCGCCGAGAAGTTTTTGAAATTCCTCCAAAATGATTTCTCCGCGGTCGTTCACGGGAATGATTTTAAGCGTCAGGCCCTTTTCCTCGCAAAGCCTCTGCCAGGGGACGATGTTGGAGTGGTGCTCGATTTGGGAAATGAGGATCTCATCGCCCTTTTTCAAAAATTTCCGGCCAAAACCCGCCGCCACGAGGTTCACGGCCTCGGTCGCGCCGCGCACGAAAATAATCTCCGACGCGCGCCCGGCGTTCAAAAATCGCCGGCACTTCTCGCGCACGGTGTCGCATTCGGCCGTGGAGAGCTGGCTGAACGTGTAAACGCCGCGGTGGATCGTCGCGTACTCGTGGCGCAGAAAGGCCGCCATGCGGTCGATCACGGCGGACGGCTTTTGCGTCGTCGCGGCGTTGTCGAGGTAAACAAGCCCGTGCCCGTTCATGACGCTCGAGAGCATCGGAAAATCCCGCCGGATCCGATCGATGTCCAAAACGTCCGCGGCCGCCGTTTCCGTTTTCGTCATGTTTTCACCATGCCTTTGATCGCTTCCTGAATGTTTTTCTCGAGATCGTTTTTCAAACTTTTGTCGCGAATCTCGTCAATGATTTCCTGCGCGAAACCGTAGGTCAGAAGAAATCGCGCCACGCTTTTTGAAAGTCCGCGGCTCCTCAAATAAAAAAGCTCGTCCTTCTCGATCGGGCCGACCGTGGCGCCGTGATGGCAGGAGACGTCGTCGTTTTCGATGATGAGTTTTGGCCGCGCGAAACCCTGCGCCGTTTCCGACAGGAGAAGCGAGCGGCTGAGCTGTTTCGAATCGGATTTTTCGGCGTTCGGATGCACGCGGACCAGGCTGTCAAATTCGGACCGCGCGCGGTCGGTGAGGATCGTTTTGTAAAATTGGCGGCTCGTACAGCCGGGGGCCGCGTGAATCGCCTGAACGTGGTGGTGGCTTTCCGAATCCCCTTTCAAAACGGTCAGGCCCTTCATCGAGGCGAACGCCTTTGGCGCGCGGAAATGGATTTCCGAGTCGTTCCGCAGGACCCGCGAGGCGTCCGACGTGAAAACCGAGGATTCGAGAGAACTTCCCTCATCCAATAAAAAACGGTTGGCCGCAAATTGAAACGCGCCGCGATCGCGACTCAGCTGAACCACGTCCACGTGCGACTTTTTCCCCAATTGAAATTCATTCACCGCGTTCACGAAATGCGCCGCGGCCGTCTCCCCCGTGTAATGCAGGATAAAACTCGCCCGGACCTGATTGCCTGCGTGAACCAAGAGGCGCGGATAAAACACGCAAGGGGCGCCTGCCGGAGGAGCGCTCACGAAAAAAACGTGAACCGGATCGATCAGGCACGACTCGTCCGGAATGTCGAGCCAAACCCCGTCCCGGAACCGGCGCGCGTTGATCGCGGCAAAAGGGTCCGAGTTTTTTTCGGAGATACCGCCCCGGAGAGGACGCACGGCCGTCCCCTTCGGCAAAGCGCCCAGCTCAGAAAATTCCGGCGAATATTTTCCGTTCATAAAAACAATTTGAATGCGCCCGCTTCCGGAAAAAGACGACGGGGTTTTTTCGGGCTCGACAAACGCGGTCTCGAGAATGGGCGTCAGGTCCACATACCTCCAGGCCTCCTCACGCCGCGTGGGAAACACGACGTCCGGAAACGATTCGCGATAGGTTTTAGCGGCTGACGGATTCATAACCTTTCCTCTCGAGCTCGATCGCCAACTGTCTGTCACCCGAGCGCACGACGCGCCCGTCCGCGAGGATGTGCACAAAATCCGGCTCCACATGATTCAAAAGCCGCTGGTAGTGCGTGATGAGGATCATCGCGTTGTCCGGCCGCCGGAGTTTTTTGACGCCCTCGGCCACGACTTTAAGCGCGTCGATGTCCAGGCCCGAATCGGTTTCGTCGAGGATCGCCAATACGGGATCCAGGACCGCCATCTGAACGATCTCGTTTCTTTTTTTCTCGCCCCCCGAAAATCCGTGATTGACCGAACGGCCCGAAAAATCGGGGCTCATTTGAACCAGTTTCAATTTTTCCGAAAGGATCCCGTCAAACTCGAGCGGGTCCACCTCCGTTTTCCCCAGAAATTTCTGCTTGGCGTTGTACGCCATCCTCAGGAAACTGGCGTTGTTCACGCCGGGGATCTCGACGGGATACTGAAACGCGAGAAAAACTCCCATGAGGGCGCGGTCCTCGGGCTCCAGATCCAACAGTTTTTTCCCGAGGAAAAGGATCTCGCCCTTCGACACCGCGTAGTGCGGATCGCCCGCCAGCACCTTGGCCAGCGTGCTTTTTCCGGAACCGTTCGGGCCCATGATCGCGTGGACCTCCCCCGCTTTCACCTCGAGATTGAAACCTTTTAAAATTTCCTTGCCGCCGATGCCGGCGTGCAGATTTTTAATGGACAACACGTTTAAGCCACGCTCCCTTCGAGTTTCAAACCCAATAATTTCGTCGCCTCGACGGCGAACTCCCCAGGCAATTCCCGGAAAACATCCCTGCAAAAGCCGTTAATGATCGCCCCCATCGCGTCCTCGGTTTGGATCCCCCGCTGGCGGAAATAAAAAAGCTGGTCGTCGCTGATCTTCGACGTCGACGCCTCGTGCTCGACCTGAGCGGTGGCATTTTGCACGTCGATCGTGGGAAACGTGTTGGCGCTGCAGCGCGGGCCGACGAGGAGCGAGTCGCACTGCGTGAAATTCCGCGCGCCCGAGGCCGATTTTTTCATCTCGACGGCGCCGCGGTAATTGTTCACGGCCTCGCCCGCCGAGATGCCTTTTGAAATGATGGTGCTCTTGGTATTTTTCCCGATGTGGATCATCTTCGTTCCGGTGTCGGCCTGTTGTCTGTGATTCGTGAGCGCCACGGAATAAAATTCGCCGACGGAACCGTCGCCCAGCAAAATACAGCTCGGGTATTTCCAGGTGATCGCCGAACCGGTCTCAATCTGCGTCCACGAGATTTTCGAATTTCGCCCGAGGCATTTTCCGCGCTTGGTGACGAAATTGTAAATGCCGCCCTTGCCGGTCTCGGGGTCGCCCGCGTACCAATTCTGCACCGTCGAATACTTGATCTCGGCGTTTTCGAGCGTCACGAGTTCGACGACCGCCGCGTGCAGTTGATTCGTGTCAAATTTCGGAGCCGTGCATCCCTCAAGATAGCTCACAAAACTATTCTCTTCGCAAATGATGAGTGTGCGCTCAAACTGCCCGGAGCCCTCGGTGTTGATGCGGAAATAACTCGAAAGCTCCATCGGGCATTTCGTGTTTTTGGGAATGTAAACAAACGAGCCGTCCGAGAACACCGCGGAATTGAGCGTCGCGTAAAAATTATCCGTGTAGGGCACGACCGAGCCCATGTATTTTTTGACAAGCTCCGGATATTTTTCCACCGCCTCGGAAAACGGGCAGAACACGACACCCGCTTCGAGGAGCTTCGCCTTGTAACTCGTCGCGACCGACACGCTGTCAAAGATCGCGTCGACCGCGACCCCGGCCAGTTTTTTCCTGCTCCATG